>CAUZEO010000409.1:0-4187 GCA_963578625.1 Kiritimatiellia bacterium
TTCCGTTATTAAATCTCGCCCGAAACACTGCCAACGGACAGGCCATGCCTCAGACCAGTGTCCACGAAATAGCTTCGCCTTTCAGCCCGGTCACACAGCATCAAAGCTAGCCTGCTAGTGTCGCCGCCTCCACCCAGCAGGCGTCGGTGGGGCGACGTCACGGTATTTAAGCCGCGAGAGCGTAGTCGTTGTCGACTGCTTTATTGTTCCCGGATGATTATCGAGGCCGACCGGGGTCCTCGGCACGCAACTAGTGCTTCTACTTACACGTCGAAGCCAAAAGCGCCCCCATCAGGAAATTCCGATTTTGTATTTCGGGTTTTCAACTGGGTTTTACTAAACAATAGATCCAATACGCCAAAACGAATCATTTTTCAAGAAAAACAGTAATTTTTAAGTTCTTAACAGGAAAAGGATTGTGAATCGAGATTCGCAATAGTAATTTTTTGAGGATTCAGGGAGGCTCCTTCTATGCTCCTAAAACGACTCTTTTTCGTACTCGGTTGTTCTCTGCTCACATCCGGATGTTCGTCGTTGCGCGACGAGCAAACCGCATCGAATGCCGAACTCCCATCCGCTCCGGTTCCGGTTTCCTATTACCTGGAGTTTCATGCGGACTGCCAGAGAGACGACACATGGACACAATCGTGCCAGGCACAATTTTCCGAAAATGCGAACGCCGCAGCCGCCGCATTGCTGGACCATGTCATCGGGCCCGGCATCGCAAATCCTGGAGATGCAGATCTCCAAGTGTCGATGATCTACAGTCAGCAGTCCAAACTCTTCAGATCTCGTGGAACCGTTTTCATGATCGTTGAGGATATCGAGAGTGACGACGAAATTTTCTTCGGTTTGGGACATGGCTACGTCCACTTTTCCACCGGAGCCTCTCCTCTCGATTACGCAACCTGCCACGACACGATGGAACGCTGCATGGCAAACGTCGCGCCCCGGCTGATTCGGAATCTGAGCGCACAGGAACTCGCACACAGCGAGTTATTGCCTTCCGTTCCGTAGCACGGGTATCTTGCCCCTTCCAGGACGTAAGCTTTGCGAAGGCTGGGCCCGTGTAGCGAAGTCCAACCAGAACCCAAGTGCAGTACGTGCGATTGAACGCGATCGCATCGAGATTCGAATACCAGTAGGAGTGGGGATCGTGATGAATTCGGATCCCCCTCTTAATCCTACTCCTAATCGAATCTCACGGCGGTGGGTCAGATGTGAAATTTTTGCTTTGGTTCTGTGCTGAGGCTCCGCTACACGGGTCGGATACCCGCGCTACGCCGAGGTTGCTTGCTTGAATTCCGCGTGCTGTGCATGCACCATGTGCGCGCATGCTTTTCGATCCTCACAAATGCTTGGGCTTTACCTGCCGTCTCCTCACGCTCCTCGCCTGTGCGCTTCTCGCATTCTCTTTGTTTCTCTTCGAAGCCTGTAGCTCTAAAACCAGCCCCGCCGACAAGTCAATATTCTCACCCGCGCTGAAGAATGCGTTGGCCACCCGATCCGCCATCCCCTCCCCCGATGTTCAGGCATGCGCCGCATGTCACCCCGCGGAGTTCGAGTCATGGATGAAATCGCAGCACGCAGTCGCAAACCGGCTGGTCGACGCAGAAGTTGATGCCGCCCATTTTCAATTGGAGCAATCCGTCGCAAATAGTGCGCTGCGAACTTCGACCGCATGGACTGAAGAACAGTTTTCGATCGTTGAAACCGACTCGAACGATGTTGCAGCAACCTATGAACCGGTGGCCGTCATCGGCGTGGAGCCATTGATACAGTACCTGGTCCCCACCGAAGGCGGACGGCTGCAAACCGCAAATGTTTCCTACGATACGCGAAGTAACGAATGGTTTAACAGCCAGGAAACCGAGTACGAGCCGGAGGCATGGCAGCACTGGAGGAACCGGGGAATGACCTGGAACTCTCAGTGCGCGTTCTGCCATATGACCGGATTCGAGAAGAACTACGATCCTGCGACCGACTCGTACGACTCCTCCTGGCAAGCGATGGGAATCAATTGCGTGCAGTGCCACGGAGATGTGGACGCACATATGAAAGATATGTCGGTGCTGCCCACCAGCAGCGGCCTGTCGTCCAATCAATTGCAGAGTGCCTGCGCATCCTGCCACGCCCGGCGAGAAGAGCTGACCGGGTCCTTCAAATTGGGCGACGAGTTTAACGACCACTACCGGTTGCATCTTCCCGATGCGATCGGCGCCTATTACGCGGACGGACAGGTCATTGAAGAGAACTTTACCTACGGCTCATTCATGATGAGCCGGATGGGGCACAAGGGCATTACCTGCCTGGACTGTCACGATCCGCATTCCGGAGGCCTTGTCCTGCCCGCGGTGAACAATATGCTCTGCATGACCTGTCACGCGCCGCCGACCCGCCGGGAAGCCAAGCCGATCATACCAACCGATCACAGCCATCATCCTATCGGCAGCACCGGAAACCGGTGCATTGAGTGCCACATGCCGGTTACCAGGTTTATGGTGCGCGATCCCAGGCGTGACCACGGGTTCACCAGTCCGGATCCGGTTCTCACCAAGGAGCTCGGGATTCCCAACGCATGCAACAGCTGTCATGGCGATCAGTCGATCGACTGGGCCATCGAGTGGGCCACCCGATGGTACGGCGAGGATATGAACGAACGCGCTCGTACCCGCGCCCGCATTCTGACGCTGGTCCAGGAGGGAGATCGCAGCCTGGGCCCCGAACTTCTCGACCTGGCGAAGACGGAGGAAATTGCAGCCTGGAACGCGGCGCTTACCGGCATTCTTGCGGTGCACGCCGAGCGGGAGGATGTGCGCGCGTTTCTAGAGGAGCAACTTGAGCACGCCGACCCTGCGGTTCGTGCAGCGGCAATCCGCGGACTGGGGCCCCTCCCCGATTACGCGGAGCGGATCAAAAAGCTTCGCGCGGATCCGGTGCGGCTCGTGCGTCTTGATGCCGGGTGGGCAACCTGGCCGGTGCCCCCGTCGGACCCGGCAGTGAGGGAAGAAATTTTCAAGTACTTCGAAAACATCAGCGACCAGCCGGCGGGCGCCTTGCGCAAGGCGCAACTTGCAGTGGCGGAAGGCCGGATTGAGGAGGCGGTAACATGGGCCCGAAAAGCAGTCGAATGGGATGATTTTCATTTCCACAACATGATGCTGGGGCGCACCTTGAACCTTGCTGGGAAAAACCGCGAAGCCAGGCAAGCCTTCGAGCATGCCATGGAACTTGAGCCGGAGAATGCAGAGTATCCCTACCTGCTTGCGCTTCTGCTTGCCGAAACAAAGAAACCCAGGGAGGCTTTGCTGGCTCTGCAAAAAGTCATCAATCTGGATCCGGCCTTCGGGCGTGCGTGGTACAATTTGGGTCTTGCCTACGCGGAACTGGAACGGTTGGACGAAGCGATTACCGCGCTGAACAGATCCGAGACCCTGATGGAAGGATCCCCCGAGCCGGCCTTCGCCCGCGCCACGATATATCTGCGCCTCAACCAGCAGGACAAAGCCCTGGAGTCCGCCAAAAGAGCGTTGGTAATTTCGCCCGGTTACCAGCCCGCCCAAAGGTTGGTAAAGGAATTTTTAAATTAAAACACGACGTAGTATGCTGTATCGTGTTTTCAAGTTGCTTTCGCGTCATTCCGCATACGTTCTCCACCGCATGGATTTTTCTACCACGGAGCACAATGCGCTGTCCGTAGCGCGGAATTCATTCCGCAAGTGAGCGGCAAACAGGATTCATTCGTGGCCATCGGCTCCGCATGATGAGCCCACAGAGTGACCAAGAATCCCCTCCGTGGTAAAGTTCGTTTAATTGCGGAGCCACGGTTTCGTGTATTTCGTGGTTCAACTTCTTCGCTCGGATCGAGACGTTGTGGGTGAATTTTCTCAGTTGGGCCTATGCGTCGCCGACCGGAAGTCTCGGCGAATAACGCCACCCCGTTTACGTGGTATTTTTCGAGTTCTTCCTCGAGAAACAGGGACTCGATTCGAGTGCAAAATAGAACCCCGGTTCGTCGTCCGGGTTGAAGCTGTCCCGCGGCGTTTCAGGAGCATTCTCCTGTCCGTCCAGCAAGTGGATGCTCAGACCGCCCCCGCCGTACACATGGACCCTGTCCGTGATCTGTTTCTTCCCCATCAGTCCGAGCCCGATGGGAATGTCTTCGATTTTGGCCTTGGGTGAGCCGA
>CAUZEO010000410.1:0-4102 GCA_963578625.1 Kiritimatiellia bacterium
GGACGGCCGGCAATCTTCAGCTGGATGCGTCCATCCTGGGGTAGTCTTCGTTCGGCAATATTCAGCGACGAAATGACCTTCACGCGCGTCGTCACCGGCCCGGCAAGATGTTTGGGCGGAGGCGCAAGCTCGTAAAGAGCCCCATCCACTCGGTACCGGATCTTAAATTCGTTTTCGAAGGGTTCAAAGTGGATGTCGGATGCGCGGTCCATGATTGCCTGGTACAGCACCAGGTTCACAAACCGGATGACCGGCGTTTTGGCCGCCGCCTCTTCAAGAGAAATCGAGTCCTCGCCATCATCCCCGACGTGCTGCAGCGTCTCTTCCGCCTCCAGGTCGCTCTCCAGGGCCGAAAGCAAATCGCTGATCGACTCACTGGAATCGCCGTAATACTGGTCCAGGAAATCGTCGACCTCGGATTGACTGGCGACTACGAAGGAGATATCGCCGGAAAGAACGAAATTCAGTTCGTCTACCACGTCGGGGTTGAGCAACTCCGAGGTGGCAAGGGTGACGGATTCACCGTCAGCTTCGACGGGAATCACGTTGTACATGCGCGCGACACTTGCGGGTACGGAACGGACGATATTGGTATCCAGCTCCAGATTCTGGAGCGTTACCACCTCCGCGCCAAACTCCTCGGCGATCACGGCGAGGATGTCATCCTCCTCCACGATCTCCATATCGAGTAGAGTCTGCCGGATCGCCTTTCCGGTTCGTTCGTGCTCTTCAAACACCTCGGCGGCCTGATCCGTCGAGATCAGGTCATTCTCCACCAATTGATGCAGGAGCGAATCCCTGCTCTGAAAGTCGATCATGTTAACTGTCTAACGCTTCCCACCACCTGCGGCTTGCTGTAGCTTGGACAAAACACCATCCGGGTCCTGCGCCTTCGTGATCACGTCCTCGTACGAAATGATCCCTTGCTCATAGAGAGCTAGAAGGTGAGCATCCAAGGTAACCATACCCCATCGGGCCCCGGTTTGGATATCCGATGTTATTCGAAAGGTCTTATTGTCGCGAATTAGTGAACGAATCGATGGGGTGGCAATCATGATTTCGAATGCGGCGATCCGGCCCGGCCGGTCTTGGCGAATCAGCAAGAGTTGGGAAACAACCGCCACCAGGCTGGAAGAAAGCTGCGTCCGAACCTGCTCCTGCTGGTTGGTCGGAAATGCGTCCACGATACGGTCGACCGTGCGCGCTGCCCCGGTCGTGTGCAGCGTTGCGAAAACGAGGTGACCCGTTTCCGCCGCCGTGATCGCCGCTTCCATCGTCTCCAGATCGCGCATTTCACCGACCAGAATCACGTCTGGATCCTGCCGCAGGGCGCTGCGGAGCGCCTCACTGAATGAGGGGACATCCACGCCGATTTCGCGCTGGGTAATCACGCACTTTTTGTGCTCATGGTAATACTCGATCGGATCTTCGACGGTAATGACGTGGCAATCGCGCTCGATGTTGATGACGTCAAGCATGCTCGCCAGGGTAGTGCTTTTCCCGGATCCGGTAGGCCCGGTAACCAGGATCAGGCCACGCGGACGGAATAAAAGGTCCTTCACCTGCGCCGGCAGGCCGATCGCTTCCAGCGTCAGCAACGCCGAGGGAATCAACCGAAGTACGACTCCAATATTTCCCTTCTGCCGGAATACGCTGACACGAAACCGCCCCTTGTCGCCGTAGGCGAAACCAAAGTCCGTCCCGCCTCGTTCGCGGACCTTCATCTGGTTGTCTTCCGAGGTGATACTCTTCATGAACCTCTCGGTGTCTTCGGGACCGATCGGCTCCGTATCCAATGGGTTCAACGAGCCATTAATTCGCAGTACCGGCGGCAACCCCACCGCAAGGTGAAGGTCCGAGGCTCCCTCGTCTACGGCGAGCTGCAGCAGATCGCTCATTGAAACTTCGCTGGCTTTTGTGGTCATTTATTCGGAATCCCCCATCGTTACACGGAACACTTCCTCCAGCGTGGTGATTCCAGCGATGGCCTTTCGCAGGCCGTCCTCGCGCAAGGTCCTCATTCCCAGCTCCCGGGCCTTATGCCGGAGCTCTACGGTGGGTGCACGGCGATAGATCATGTTCCTGATTTCGTCGTCAATTGGAAACATCTCGAAGATGCCCTTTCTTCCCTTATAACCCGTCATCGAGCAGGCGGCACAGCCTGCGCCACGATACAGGTTAGCCGCTTGCATCTGTTCGCTGGAGGAGCCGAGAAGGTGGAGATCCTGTTCTGATGGAGGATGCTCCGCTTTGCAGTTTTCGCATATCGTTCGAACGAGGCGTTGCGCCATGATTCCGCGTACCGAGGAAGCCACCAGGAAGGGTTTAACGCCAATATCAATCAGCCGGGTAATCGTGCCGGGGGCGTCGTTGGTGTGGAGCGTACTCAGCACCATGTGACCGGTCAGGGACGCGTTAACGGCGATTTCCGCGGTCTCCATGTCCCGAATCTCCCCGATCATGATGATATTGGGAGCCTGCCGCAGAATGGAGCGCAGGGCCGAACCGAACGTCAACCCAATGTCTGCCCTGACGTGGACCTGGTTAATTCCGGAAAGCTGATATTCGACCGGGTCTTCTACCGTGATGATTTTCCGGTCCGGCCTGTTTAACGTGTTCAAACAGGCGTACAGGGTCGTGGTTTTGCCGGACCCGGTGGGACCGGTTACCAGGAAGATCCCGTCCGGCATACCAGTTAACTTTTCGAAGGTCTCCTGATCGTCGGAAAAGAACCCGAGCTGACCCAACCCCAGCGCGAGGCTTTCCTTGTCCAGGATCCGCATCACCACGCTCTCGCCGTGATTGGTCGGAATCGTCGAAACACGAAGGTCGAGGTCACGGCCCATGACGTTGATCTCAATCCGGCCGTCCTGGGGAACCCGCTTCTCCGCGATACTCATGTTGCCCATGATCTTCACTCGGCTGATGATGGCGGATTGAAGCTTGCGCGGGGGGCTGTCCACTTCGTGCAACACGCCGTCAATCCGGTACCGAAGACGAAACTTTCTACCCATCGGTTCCAGGTGAATATCGGATGCGCGGTTCCGGAACGCTTCCAGTATGATCAGGCTAACCAGCTTGATGATCGGGGCGTCCTGCTCATTGGCATCTTTATCTTCCTGCCCCAGGTCCTGTACTTCGGTAGGCAGGGCAACCGATCCTTCCGTGATCTCCGTGAGCATGGATTCCACGGTGCCTTCGGCGGCTGGATAAAAAATGCTCAGCGCATTCTTGATTTCTTCGGGTGGCGCGACCACGCCCTCGATGTTTTGCTTGAGTACGAACCGAAGACTATCGAGCGTCTCCACATCCAGCGGGTCGCTAATCGCGACGCGAAGTGTGCTTTCGGTCTGGTGAACCGGCACTACGCCATAGCGCCGCGCCACATCCCCGGGAATGGAATGGATGACTTCATCGGGAATTTCCAGCGCCGACAAACTCACCATCTCCATGCCGAATTGGTTGGCGAGAGCCTTGAGAATATCCAAGTCCGTGGCGATCCCGTCACGAACCAGGACGTCACTTAACCGCTTGCCCTCCTTCTCCGACCAGGCGAGCGCCTCTTCAGCCTGCTGGTTGGTGATGAGCCCGACACTAGCAAGAATTTCGGCGATATAGTCGTCGTTTGCAGTCAAAGATAATAGATCCTAGGAAAGTTACTTCACACTTGGTAACGCAGAGAAGCTACACAGAGCCCTTGGCGGTGTCAACGCACCGGTGAGCCGCAGCGGCCGGAAGTCGCAACATCCTACATCCGTCGGATTTGCAAATACCGTCAATTCTTGAGTTTCTCGCGCAGCAGGAGCAGCACGACCTGGGGGTTTGCCTTCCCGCGGCTGAGCCTCATGACCTGGCCCACCAGATGCTGGAGAGCCTTGTCATTTCCCTCCCGCACGTCGTTGGCGGATTTTTCATTCTCCTGGATTGCCTGGTCCACAAATGACTCGATCGCGCCCTCATCGCTCACCTGCGACAACCCCTTCGTTTCCACGATCGCGGCCGGATCACCGCCCTCCTCAAACAGAACCTGAAAGACGTCCTTTGCCCCCGCCATGTTCACCTTCTTGCCATCTACCAGGCCGATCAATCCTGCAAGGTTCTC
>CAUZEO010000411.1:0-4095 GCA_963578625.1 Kiritimatiellia bacterium
TGCCCGCCTGTTCCCGGATGGCCTGCACCAGCACCGGATGGCAATGCCCGAGGCTCACCACGGCGATCCCGGCGATGAAATCCAGGTATTCGTGGCCTTCCGCGTCCCACACGCGGCAACCGTCACCGCGCACCAGCGCGATCTCCGGCGCGTAGGTAGGCATGACAAACTGTTCGTGCAGTGACTTGATTTCAGTCGTGCTCATGACTTTACGATCTCCGTTCCAACGCCCTGTTCCGTAAATAATTCCAGCAGGAGGGAATGCCTCATCCCCGCGTCAACAATGTGAACCTTGTTGACGCCGGCCTCAAGGGTTTGCACCGCGGATCTGATTTTCGGAATCATTCCCCCTCCGATGATGCCGTCGCGCACCAGTTGCTCTACGTCGCCTGCATTCACGTGAGATATCAACGATGACGAATCGTTCGGGTTTTTCAATAAGCCGGGCACGTCGGAAAGATAGACAAGTTTTCGGGCCGGCAGGCTCGCCGCGATGGCGGCGGCGGCTTCGTCCGCATTAATGTTGTATGTCTGACCGTCTGCGCCCAATGCCAGCGGAGTGATGACGGGCACGGATTGAGCGGATGTGCATTCAAGGAGGGGGGCAGTGTCGACATACGTCACCTCCCCCACATAGCCCCAGTCCAATGTCTCGCCGGTGTCCGGGTCGGTTCCGGTGCGTCGGGATGCAGTGAGAATCGTTTGTCCGTAGATTCCCATGCTCCGGCATCCTATCTTGCGCAGCTGCTTCACAAGGTGTGGATTAACCTCCTGGTTCAGGGAGTTCTCCACGACCGCCATTGCGGCTTCGTCGGTAACCCGCAAGCCCTGCACGAATTTCGGTTCGAGATGCAATTCCGCCATCCTGCGGGAAATCGCTTTGCCGCCGCCGTGAACAAGCACCGGCCTCAGTCCCACGATCTCCATGAACGCGACATCCTGCAGGATGCTCGCGCAGGCCGCTTCGTCGTCGAGGATGCTGCCTCCGAACTTAACCACCACGGTTTCGTTTCGAAACCGCTGAATAAAAGGAAGGGCTTCGACCATCCCCGACGCTTTGGCAATCAATTGCTCCATGGGTCACTCTTCCGCGTTGATCCGCACATAATTCTCCGTGGTGTCGCAGGCGTAGACCACCGCTTCTCCAGAGCCGATGTGAAGCTGTATTGCCACCGTGAATTCATCCTGCTCGACAACGTCCCTCAGGGTGGAGGCGGGCGTCCCGGCGGACTCGCCGCCGATCACCGCCGGTACCGTGTCGTACGAAATATCAATTTTTTCGAGCTGCACCGGTACGCCCGCGTATCCGGTGGCGCAGAGGACTCTGCCCCAGTTCGGATCATTGCCAGCCCACGAGGTTTTCACCAGCAGGGAATTGGCTACGGATCGCGCCACCCGGTCCGCATCGCCCGGGGTGGCCGCACCGGAAACCTGGACGGAAACGAGCTTTGTTGCCCCTTCGCCGTCACGGACGATGCGCAGTGCGAGATCCTTGGTAATGGCGTTCACCGCGCCGGCGAACCGGTCCCACGCCGGGTGGCCGGCATGCAGGGTTGCGTTGCCCGCGCAGCCGTTCCCAAGGAGCAGCACGGTGTCATTCGTACTCTGGTCCCCGTCGACGGAGATCCGATTAAAACTCTGCTGTACCGACTTTTCCAGTAGCGCCTGCAAGTTCGCTTTCTCGACCGCGGCGTCGGTCAGCAGATAGCAGAGCATGGTCGCCATGTTGGGGTAAATCATGCCCGAGCCTTTCGCGATGCCGGTCACCCGGATCGCCGCGTCGTCTACGAACACTTCAGCGGTTGTATGCTTTGGCCGGGTGTCGCTCGTCAAGATGGCGGTTGCCGCGTCGAGGCCACCGCCCGGCGAGAGCGATTGGGCGGCGTCCCGGACTCCGGCTTGGATCAAATCCATGGGAAGGGGGACTCCGATCGGGCCGGTGGAGGAGACGAACACTTCCGCGGCGCGCACACCCAACGCATCCGCGGCGAGCTGCGCCATGGTTTCGGTATCCCGCATACCGGACGCGCCGGTGCATGCGTTTGCGTTTCCACTGTTCACCACGATGGCTCGCGCGGATTCCGCTTCCAATCGGCTGCGGCAGTAGTGAACGCACGCAGCGGCCGCGCGATTCGTGGTGAAGGTCCCCGCCGATTCGCAGGGACTATCCGAAGAGATCAATGCCAGGTCCGGCGCGGAAGGCTTCACGCCGCAATGAACGCCCGACGCCTTGAATCCTCCCGGCATGACCGCCGCGTCGTCGATTTTCGTTTGAGAATGCATCACAATAGCTCCTGTTTTTTCCTTGTACCACCCGGCGGCGATCTCGATTCGACTGGATCAAAAAAAATCCCCGGCTGCCGAAGCGACCGGGGATGTAAAGCTTGGAACCAGATTTCGAGATTATCGTTTCGAGAACTGGAATCGCTTGCGTGCCCCCGGTTGACCGGGTTTCTTACGTTCTTTCACGCGGGAATCACGCGTGAGGAACCCACCTTCCTTCAGGGGTGGCTTTTTGCTCTCGTCCGAAATAACCAGTGCGCGGGCGATGCCGTGCCGGAGTGCTCCGGCCTGTCCGACTTTCCCGCCGCCATGGATTTTCGCGATAATGTCGTATTGCTTCACGCCGTCAACTGCCATCAGCGGCTGCTCGATGAAATTCAGGAGCGCCGGTGTATTGAAGTAATCCTCTGCAGGCATGCCGTTGATCTGTCGCGTACCGACGCCTAGCATGATTCGAACTCGCGCGACGGATGATTTCCGCCTGCCCGTCGCATAATATTCGGTGACCGTCTTTTTCGCCACTTGATGATTCTCCGCGCCGCCGGCTATCTGGCCGTTGGCTTCTGTGCCTCATGGGGATGCTCGGTACCGGTGTACACGTGCAACCGTCGGAATACTTTTCGGCCCTGCCGAGTCTTGGGAAGCATGCCGCGTACTGCCTGGCTCACGATCCGCGTTGGATTTTTCTCCCGGATCACGCTGGCCTTGTGCTGCTTGAGCCCACTGGGATACCCGGTGTAGTTCTTGTAGATCTTCTGCTCGTCCTTGGATCCGGTCAGTTTTACCAGCTCGGCGTTCACCACGATTACGTGGTCCCCGGTGTCGGTATGAGGTGCGAATGCGGGTTTATGCTTTCCCCGGAGCACGTTTGCAATCTCGACTGCAAGCCTGCCCGCAGCCTTGTTGGTGGCATCGAAAACGTGCCAATCCCGTACGACTTCGCACTCTTTTAGAAACGTGGTTTTCATGATCCTGTTCCGTGGCCCCGTTGATAAGAAAATTGAGGCGAGGAACATAGATGAGCAGCCCTGAAGTGTCAACTCCTCTGCGATCATCTTTGCCGGTGGGCTGAAGCCGATCGCCGGGAAACGACGCGGAGAAACCCGAAATTCGAGAGTTTTCTAAGAGAAAACGTTGTTTTCAGCCGAATATTTAAAAATCAATTTCCAATATCGAAGGTGGAGATTCCCTTCCCAAACAATTCCTTCGACATTCGATATTGAGCCTTCGATATTTTCCGGCTCAATAGACATCCCGGATCGTCAAAAGGATAAGGTCCACCACGGGCTGGGCCAGATACAGGATACTCCGTTCCCTTACCTCACCCTTGGAGGTTCTGAACTCCCCGGCGACTCCCACCACGCCGGCCCGGGGCCGGCCCGTCGCGAATCGCACGGTAGCTCTTGAGGCGCCCTTGTGGCGGCCGTCCACCAGATTGATCAGGTGCCACGCCACACTTCGGCCCGGCTGGTGCAGATCCCGCCAGTCGGCGGTGGATGGAAATTCCCCATACTGCTCGGGATTGGTGTCTACCAATTGAATCGCCACGACCTGACCCGCGGAGTCCGTCACAATATTCAACCGATTGTATAGAGACCCGAAGTTCCCTTTGTACTGGTGGTACCGAAAACAGTTCTTGGGATACGGGCCAAAGTCGATGGCTTTGACTTCGGCCAGTTTGACGCTCAGGACCTCCTCGGCGGCCGCCAGCGGCGTGAGATAGGTAATCCCCTTAAAGATCTCAATGTCCGGGTGCGCCGACAGGTCTTTTTGCGGTGAACCGTAGTTTGAAAAAAGCATTTGAAGATCTTT
>CAUZEO010000412.1:0-4092 GCA_963578625.1 Kiritimatiellia bacterium
GAGTTGACGGCACCGGCGGATGCGACCGTCGGGTGCGACCAGCCCACAGATCCCGCATCCATTGGCATGGCAACCGCGTTGGACGGTTGTGACGTCCTGCCGGTCCTCTCCTTCGAAGATTCGATTTCGCTTGGGAACTCCACCCAACAGGGAATCATCACCCGCGTGTGGATGGCGACCGATGATTGCGGAAACCGAAGCTACGCCACCCAGACCATCACCGTCGCGGATACCATCGCCCCCATCATCGAGTCCTGGGCGGCGGACGAGAGGGTCGATCGCTTCGAAGATGTGCCGCCGCCCTTCCATCATTCCGTGGTCGCCACTGACAATCGGGATTCGGATATCGATGTTAAGTGGATCAGGACCCTGGACAATGATACGCAGGGTTGCGTGGGAGACGAACGGATCATCAGGCACGTCTACCAGGCAACGGACGACGCAGGCAATAGCAGCACCTGTACCCAGACCATCACCGTGGCCAATACCACCAAGCCGGTTTTCGAATCGGTTCCCGAAGACCTGACTGTTCAATGCACGGAAGATGTACCCGTGGCGACTCCGCAACTGGTGCTTGCGATCGATAACCGTGGCGACAACGTGAAAATCACCGTCGCCGCTAAACTCGACAACTTCAGATTCGGGTGCATGGGTGACGAGCAAATCATCGAACACGTTTACCGCGCAATGGATCAATGCGGTAACAGCAGCTTCTACACCCAGACGGTCACGGTTGCGGACACCATACCGCCGATCATCGAATCGTGCCCCGAGGACTTCTCGGTTCAATGTATTGAGGAGGTGCCCTTCGCCACGCCGCAATTGGTGGTGGCAACTGACAACTGCGGCGGCGACGTCACGGTAGAACTCGTCGGGACCTTCGACATCAGCAATCCCGGCTGCCACGGAAACGAGTGGACAGTCGAGTACGTATACGAGGCGTCGGATACATGCGGTAACCGCGCTACCTGCAAACAGCAGATCCGGGTCATAGACACAACCCCGCCGGTGCTTTTCGGCGTTCCGGGCGACATCACCGTCAAGAGTGACGCGATTCCGCGGGCGGTGCAGGTTTCCTCGTCGGACAAGTGCACGGCTGCGCCCGTCGATTTCAAGGAAGTACGCGTCGAGTCAGGACTCGGAGAAAACAACTACCGGCTCCTCCGTTCGTGGACGGCGATGGATTTATGCGGAAACACTACGAGCGCCACCCAGACCGTCGCGGTCGTCGAATCGGACGCCCCTGCCCTGGCGGCAAAATAGGAATCAACGGAAAGGATGGATGTTCGCGTCCGTCGAAATCATGTCCGCTACTTGATTTACGTGGGATCGACGCCGCGAATCGCCTCATCATGATCAATTCATTCTCGGGAACGGCGGGGACCGCCGTCTCCAGAGATGCGACAACATCTTGAAAAGCAGGAAGATATGAATTTGGAGACGGCGACTTGTCTCGCCGAAGCAAGCGAAGCGCGAAGGCGGATCCCCGCCGTATCGCGAATGGATGGGTCATGAAGGGACTTCGGCGGAGCGACAGCTCACGTCGGAAGCGCCATCCCCCAACGACCATAAACACCTACAAAACCCGACGCAAGGCCCCTTCGAAAGTTTCGACGGTTCGCGAAACGTTCTGAAGTTTTTCCAGACCAAACAGACCGATGCGGAAGGTTTGAAAGTCCTCGGGCTCGTCACACTGCAGCGGAACTCCGGCCGCAATTTGGAGGCCTGATTCAAGAAACTTTTTACCGGACTTAACCTCCGGATCATCGGTGTAGCTGACCACAACGCCGGGCGCCTGGAATCCTTCGGCGGCGACGCTCTTGATCCCACCGGCAACCAGCAATGCCCGGATCCTGTTTCCCAACTCCTGCTGTGCGTCTCGCAACGATTCGAATCCTATTTCCTCAGTCTCCTTCATCACGTCGCGGAATCGCCGCAGCGGATCCGTCGGCATCGTTGCATGGTAGGCGTGTCCACCCTTCTCGTAGGCCTGCATGATCTCAAGCCACTTGCCCAGGTCACACGCGAAACTGGTGCTTTGGGTTGCCGGTACGGCTTCGAGCCCACGTGAACTCAGCATGACCAACCCGCAGCAGGGCGATCCGCTCCAGCCTTTCTGGGGCGCGCTGACCAGGACATCGACACCGCACTGCTCCATATCCACCCACATTGCGCCGGAGGCGATGCAGTCCAGAACGAACAGGCCCCCCGTGTCGT
The DNA here is from genome assembly GCA_963578625.1 of Kiritimatiellia bacterium. Lineage (GTDB taxonomy): Bacteria > Verrucomicrobiota > Kiritimatiellia > SLOV01 > SLOV01 > CAUZEO01. Next base: position 2,218 of record CAUZEO010000412.1, read on the forward strand.
GTACAGCGTCCGCGGCGGCGCGAATGTATGCATCAGAAAGCATCATGCCCGATGACGTCTCAACGTGCGGCGCAAATACAACATCCGGCTGTTCCTTCCGAATCGTCGCAACCACGTCCTCTATCGGAGCCGGTGCAAACGCGGCCTGCGGCCCTTCTTCGATTTGCCGAGCCTTCAGCACCGTCGAAGAAGCCGGGATATCGCCCATTTCGAAGATCTGGGTCCACCGGTAACTAAACCAGCCGTTACGAATGACGAGGCACTTCTTGCCGGTGGCGAACTGTCGCGCCACGGCCTCCATGGCGAACGTTCCGCTTCCCGGAACGACTACCACCGCCTGGGCATTGTATACCTTTTTCAGGGTCGCGGAGATATCGTTCATGACGCCCTGAAAGGACTTCGACATGTGGTTCAGCGAGCGGTCCGTATAGACCACCGAGTATTCCAGCAATCCATGCGGGTCAACATCTGGTAATAAGCCTGGCATTCGTTTCTCCTGGTAGCACTAGTGGTTCGCTATCCTATTTCCAATGAAGCGACAAAACAAGCGAACATCGAACCCGCAGAATCCGGGTTTAGCTCGGTGGGTTCAAAAAACGAACGCAAACGGGGCGAGACACGGTTGCTTCGGTCCCGGAAGGAGTCAGACGGCCGCTATCGGGGTCTATTTTAAAAACGACAAGATTGTTGGAGTCCTGATTGGCGGCCACCAGAAACTTCCCGCCGGGATCGATACAGAAATTTCGGGGGTGTGCACCACCGGAACCGGCATGATCAATATAGGAAAGTGACCCGTCCTCAGCATCGATCCGGAATATCACGATGCTGTCATGCCCTCGATTGGATCCGTAGAGAAATCGACCATTGGGGTGTACGCGAATTTCGGCAGTATAACTTTCTCCGGACCAGGCGGCCGGCAGCGTCTGCACATTCTGGATGCGCTTCAATTCACCGGTCGAGTCGTCGAAAGAGAGCACATCTACGGTATTGCCGAGCTCGTTGATAAGGTAGACACGCGATCCAGCGCTGACGCGGTTAAAGGCGAAGTGCCTCGGGCCGGCGCCGGGGCTCGTCGAAAAGGAGGGCGGCGTTCCGGGAATGAGGTCCCCCTGCTCATCGAGCTGGTAGATGTAAAGCTGGTCAGAACCGAGGTCCGCAGCCAGTACATATTTCCCGGCCGGATCAGAATTTATGGAATGCGGGTGGGGACCTTCCTGGCGATCCGGGTTTACGCTGGACCCTTGATGCTGAGTGAAAGCAGTTTGGGACCGTAGGGATCCGTCTCTCTCCAGTTCGAATGCGGCGATGCTGCCGCCGGCATAGTTTGTGACGAATGCGAAACGGCCCCGGGGATCGACGGAGACGTGGCAGGGCCCTGGATCGCCGGTCGAGTCGTCATTCATCCGTGTCAACCCACCCGATACGGGATCGATCCCGAAAGCGGTCAGAAATCCACCCAACCGCTCTCCATGTTCCCGTACCTCCGATACGGCATAGAGCGATGTTCCGGACGGATGGATCTCAAGAAAGGTTGGATTCGGCAGCCCCGCAACGAGTTCCGGATCACCGAGATCTCCGGTTTCCTCGTCAAATTGGAGGAGATAAATTCCTTCGCTGGCCTGATCCGTGTAGGTGCCGATGTAGCAATGCATTTCGTTTTCTCCAGTTTCCCCTGCGTTTTAAAAAAAAGAAACAGCAAAACTCGGTTTGGAACAATTCATTTGTGCACTTCGTATTGTCCAGGCCGGCTCAAGATTCGGCATTATACGTGCTGCCGCTGACCGGATACCGTTTCCCAGGGTTCGTCGCAGTGGGGTCAAAAATGATTCGTAGATTATGCAGGCGAAATCCGCGGTAGAGCGAAACACACCACAC
>CAUZEO010000413.1:0-4090 GCA_963578625.1 Kiritimatiellia bacterium
TCGGATTATGAATCTGCACGGTCAGCTCATGGTCGCGTGTCTGGACGACGGTGATCCAGACGTCGGGGCAATCGAGCGTGAACGGATGTCCGATGAACAAGTTGCCGGTCCGGTCGAACGGCGCCCGGTGACAGTACGCGGTGTTCTCGACCATCGCAAGCGGACGGAATCGCTTGGCGTTGCGGTCGTACAAGACGCTGGTCCAGCGATCGTTGAGGTTGTCGACCGTGATCGGAAGCGACACGGGAAACCCTTCGGGCAGGTCGATCCGGCCGGCAAAACCGACGCCCTTACCGTCGAACTTCAACACATACTGTTTGCTCACGACCTCGCCGTTTTCGACCTCAACGGTGTAGCTGACTTCGCCGTTCTCGTTCATGCCGAGATGGGAGCGGATCGCCTCGGGCAGGCGGGTGTTGGCCGGTTCGTCGAAGCCGGCTACGAAGACGAGGATTCGATACGAGAGTTCCTGGCCTGCCTTTAAGGTCTGGCCGCGAGCGTCATAGCCCACCACGAAGAACTTGTTCTGGTACTGAAACGACAGGCCTTCGTGGAAGCTCATCACGCCCACCGACCCGAACGTCGAGGGATAGAAGTAGCCGTAGGACCCCGGTGTAAACGGTCCGAATGAGGTGGGTGTCGGCTCGTTAGCGTCGTAGGAGATCTCGGTCTCGAGGTTGCCGGCCGCGGCGTGTTTGATGACAGCCGTATCGTACCCGGCCCAGGGCCGACTCGTGCACATCGTCAGCACACGTATACTGAGCGGCAGGCCGTCCTCGTCGAACGAGACGTCTTTGAGTAGCTTGATCTTGCCTTCCAGGATTACGGGGGCGGGGTAATGGCCGTGGTGGCTGAACGTGATGTAGCGCAAGTCGGCGTTGAAATACTTCATCGGAACAAGCGGCCCCCGGGTCCGGGGATGCGCTCGGTCGATGCTCTTGTGATAGACAAGGCGGAACGAAGCGGTCTGGATCGCTGCGTCGGGGGCGACAACAAGTCGGCCGTGATCGCGGGAACTCCTGCTGAGACATTCGCCGGCCTTGCCCTTGGGAATGCCGCCCTTCTCGAGGCTGCGCAGCGTGCGGTAGCTGCCTTCACAGGTAAATGTCACACACGGATAGACGTTCACATTGCCGTGCGCCTGGCCGTCAAAGCCCGGCATTCTCATCTGGTCCAAGTTGACCCGTGGGGACAGGGTCTCGCGGAAGCCACCCTTGTCCATACTGAACGGCAACGGCCAATTGCCGGCCATCGATCCGCTCGACGCCTTCGGGGCCGGCAGACGGGAATCGCCCAACGTATTGCAGCGGTCCGAGCACATATCCATGTACAGTATTTGGTTTTTGCTCCAGCACTCGTCGCTGAAGGCTTGGCGGCCCTCGACGTCCGTGACGATCAGCACGAGGTTTTGCATCTTGTTGAATGTCAGCGTCATCGTGTGCTCGAACCGCTTGGCGCCGCCGGGCAGGAACCGGCGGATCAGCCGCTGACCGTCCATCACGCGGATCTCCTCGAGACCCACCTCGCTTGAGACCGCCATCTTCTGGAACAGCCGCAGACGGGTCCAGTCGAACCATTCGCCTGAGCACGAATTGCCCGAGCTGCGCCACACTTCGATCCTGGGCCCGTTGGTCACATAGGTCACCGGCCCCGATGCGGCACCCTCGGCGAACTCGCCCTTGAAGCCGGCCAGGCCCTCGCCCTTAGGCATGAGCCAGACGGTGCGGAAATGATCCGAGTTCCATTCCTTGCGCAACGCATCGGCCGAATCGATCAGGTTGACCGTGATGGGCGAAACGAGCTCGCTTCGGCCGGCGCATTTCAGGAACGTATCGACCATGCTGTGGACGAGCCTGCCGTTGCGGTACGTGAAGATAGAGACAAAGGGATTCAGCGATTGATAATCGCTCGGCGGTATACCGGCCGGCAACGGCTCGTCGATACAGAAGTTGCCGCAGGCCAGCTTTGGGCGATGGCCGTTGATGACGGCCCAGTGGTGCATTTGCGGCTGGCGGTGATCAATATTGAACCGACGCGTGTCCGGGACCAACTGTACTTTGCTTGGAAGCGTCAAGCCCGCGCGGAATCCGAAGTAGTGAACACCGTGAATGTCTTGAACGTGGATTCCCGGCAGCAGCATAACCTGATCGTCGCTGTGCTTGGCGCACTCCTTCTGAAACGCGTCAAACTCATCGCGGTCCACGACGTCGAAGTCTTCGAGAAATGCCAGGTACTGAATGCCCAGCTCGCGGGCCACGGCCGCATACTCCGCGATAGACGATTGGCCGCCACTGTAGTCGCTGCGCACGCCGACCAGCCCGACGAACTGATCGTGAACGGACTCAAGGAGAGGCTTTTTGACATCGGTCTCCGGGGACGGCCAACGGTAAGGCTCAAGCTGGTAGCTGGCTTCGATGCTGGCGTCGATCGTATCGCGACCGGCCTCCTGGGAGGCTTGGCCGAGCCAGTCCAGCACGTTCATTAGCAGCGCGTTCAGATCCGAGGGCTTACCTTCCAGCCCCTCGCCCGTACAGACGCCTTTGAAGACCTTGTTGCCGGCACAGAAATCCGAGTAGACATAGTCGATGGCACAAACGGCCATCCGCCCGGCGCCCTCGACGCCTTCGCGCACTGCAACCAGAGGAGCCGGCTCTGTGAACATCTTGCGCCGGTGAGGCTCCAGGGCCCACGTATCGCCATGGACTTCAGATGCCCCATATGCCTTGAACGAGCTCGACGGCCCCAGCGAGGCAAGGGTCGTCCAGTTTTCGTTCACGCCGACGAGATAGGTGTTGGCATTGCGCAGTGTATCGTAATTAACCTCGCCCCCCGCTTTGGCGCCGACGGGATACCACAGGCCCTTGACACCTTCTGTCAAGGGATGTTTCGTGATCCGAGTTGTGGGGGCGAAATCATTCGTGCCGTACAGTGCCTTGATCGGTGCGTCGTCGACGACACAGCCGCTCATCGTCCACAGACCGTAGTCGCTCACCAGCTCCTCAAAAGCTTTTCTGTAGGTCGGGCCGCTTTGCGGAAACACCATCACCCCGCCGCCCGCCTGGAGCAGATTTCGGAGTTCGGCAAACATCGCCGGGACCTCGGTCTTGAGCACGTCTTGGGTTATGTCCGGCATCGTCATCAGCACAACCACATCGAAGGATTGGATCAGGTCTGATTTCTTGCCTCCCAGGAAATCACTGTAGGAAAAATACGCGACCCGATAGCCCTCGTTGGCCACGCGGGCCATGTTCATCCGCAAGTACCCGCCACCGTAGAACCTGGGCAGATTTCCGCTGAGGAACAATACGGCCGGCTTACGCGGCTCAGCCGCCAGGCCAATGCGCTCGCACAGGACCAGAACAAAACCGGCCATTACAGCCAAGGTCAGTACACGCCGCAACATGAGCTTTCTCCTTTTAAATGCTCGACAGTCACAAGTTCTGAGCAGCATACTACGTCGCCCTCCGCTTCCGTTACTATACTTGTATTTTTTTGTAAATAAACGGAATAAAGTTGTTGACCAGTTCCATCCAGACATCTATGTGAAAGGCATGAGGACATTGGGGCTGTTTGAAACCAAGAACAAGCTTTCGGAACTCTGTTCGAACGCAAGGGAGCCCGGCAATAATTCACCAATTCAATAATTGACTTAATGCATCGCGTTTGATTAAATCCCGGGCGGGTCTGATATAGACGAGCAGGCAAGAAGGAGAAGAGAGATGAAAAGCACATTGAGTCACATCACCCTGTCCGCCGCGGCTCACCGGGCACAAGGCGTGACGCCGGATGAGAAGCGGCGGTCCGCTCGACCGTCACATGCGGTCGTCCGGGCCTTGAGCATGACGATGGGCGCGATCGGGCTGCTCGCGGGGAGTCCGGCCCAGGGCGGGGACTCGTTTTGGACCAGCAGCGCGAACGGCACGTTCAGCGATCCGGGCAACTGGAACCCGGGCGTTCCGGGCGCGTTGGACAGTGCGAACTTCGCCAACAACGCGACCTACACGGTCTCCTGGTCGGCCGATGCGATCAACGCCGAGGCCCGGTACAACGCGTCGGGCGGGGGGGAGCTGACGTGGTCGGTGGGAGGCGC
>CAUZEO010000414.1:0-4065 GCA_963578625.1 Kiritimatiellia bacterium
TCGTCCTCGCCGAACCCGGATGCCTCGATCGTCGGCTGGGCCCCGGCGGGCAGATCGTACAGGTTGTAGTCGCATTCGGCGTACGCATCGGCGGTGCGGGGGTTGATGGCCAGCAGGTCCGCGTCGGGGTTGCGGTAGGACAAGATGTTTCGCAGGACGCGATTGCCGCGACCGTCGGCCCCGCCGACCCGCAGATCGATCTGGTGCAGCCCGCAATCGATGATGATGTTGTTGGCGATCAGATTGTCCTTGGGGTCGGCCACGGGTGTGGACGTGCCCCCGAGCATCGTGCCGATGATGATGTTGCCGAAGATCGTGCAGTTCATGCCCGAGTTGTCGAAGTAGATCCCCCACGTGTAGTACGGCGACCAGATTCGTCCGCCGGCTCGATTGCCCTCGCTGACCGGTCCCTCCTTGAGCTTCGCGTGGGCGCCGCAGCCGATCACGTTCTCGATCAGGTTGTAGCGGAAGATATTGGCCCGGCCGAGGTCAGCGTCGCCCTCCAGGACGAACCAGCGATTGGTCATGATGCCGCCCGTGTCGCAGATCTCCAGTGCGATATCGTGCAGGTGGTTGTATTCGACGATGAATCGGCCGAACCCGTCCTGGATGACCATGCCCTTGTCGGACGTGTGATGAATCTCGTTGTGGCTGATGACGTTGTCGACGCTGTTGACGCCGTAGACCTGAACGCCGCCGCAGTTCTTCTTGAACGCACCGGTGTGATGGATGAGGTTGTTGCTGATCAGGTTCCGCTCGGCCCGCGGCGCCTTGGCGGACAGGTCCTTGAGGACCTGAGCATCCGTCCAGGTCGGCCCGACGCCCTTGACGTCGGCGGCGATCGAAATACCCGACGCGCCGGTGTGACTGATCTCGTTGTTGACCACCGCAATGTCCGCCGTCGCTTCCTGCAGGCGGATCCCGTCCCCGCCGACCTGTTCGATGCGGTTGTCCTCGATGCGACAGTGCCGTGCGTTTTCGATGCGGATCGCTTCGCCGCGGCGCGTGGGTGAATGAAAGTTCGGGTGTAGTTGCTCGGGGAACGTACAGCGCGTCTGCGTGAACGTCAGGCCGCGGATGCAGATATGCTCGGCCGGCCGGTCCCCGGTCCCCACGATGCCGATCAGCCGATCAGGCACGGGAACCGTCGCCGCGCCCGGGTCGAGACGGGCAGCGGGCGGCCAGAAATAGACGACGCCGGCGTCGGTATCCAGACACCATTCGCCGGGCTGGTTCAATTCTTCGAGGACGTTCTGCACGCAGAACCGATTGCCCGGGAACAAGGCCATGCCGGGCATGAGGAACGAGCCGCCCAGGGTGATCGTGCGTGCGGTGTGGTCGGCGGCGGCGATGGGCAGAAGCTCGCTGACCCAGTTGTACCAGGGGAAGATGAACAGCTCCGCCTGGTACAGGTTGGCCCACGGGCGCGGCGCGGCAGCCGGCGGTTCGTACTGGAGCGTTTTCGCATCCTCATCGTCTTCGGGGACGGTCTTTTCGACGAAGGCCCACCCGCCGTGGTAGGGCTCAGCCGGCTCGAAGCTGGGCCAGCGGGCGCGGATCATGCGTTGGCCGTTGAAAAAGAGCTGGCGGAACTTGAAGCGCCCGCCCGCCGCCTCGGGCACGCGGGCTTGCAGGATTCGATCCCGATACGGCTGCCAGTCGTCGAGCCGGCGCCCGCCCGAGATCACGGGACGATGGCCGGGATAGGCACAGTACGTAATCGGCTTGTCCGCTTCGCCGGAGTCTGCGGCGCCCAGTTCGAGCGGCTCGGCCAGGTGATACGCGCCGTCAAGGAGCATGACGGTGACCGGCGCGTCCAGGCGGCCGTTGGTTTTCAAAGCGCCCGCGGCGTCACGGGCTCGCGTCAAGGTAGCAAACGGCCCGTCATCGGCCGCCGCCCGCGGCGCGGCAAGTGTGCCCGACCATCGATCGTCACCTGAGGGTGACACGAACAGGTAGTGGTGCTGCGTCATGATGAACTCACACTTTCCACATGGCCGTCACGGTCGCCACCGGACAAGACACACCTCCTGCTTCTGGGGATCCGACTCGGGGCCGGTTCCCTTGTGTTGTGGCCGACTCAAGTAACCCGAGCTGAACGCCGTCAGCAGCGAGCCGTCAGGCAACAGCACCGTCGATGTCGATGTGGCAATGTTGTTGCCCGACCACTTCGCCAGGATGTACTTGTGAGATAAATCCCAGCTCTCTCCGTTGTCGCGGCTGACCACCGCTTCGATACTCCACCGTGGGTAACCATCCTTGTCCAGCAGGCGATCCTCTTTCGACAACCAACCCAGGCGAACGACGTATGTCATCACAATGTCTCCGTTGGGCATCAGCACCAAACTCGGGTGCATACGCCCGAAGTCGTACAAGGGCTCAAATTTCGACCACGTATATCCGTTATCCCTGGAACGCGATACTCCCAGCCCCGAATACTGGTCAAACACGGCATTATTCTGGTACTTCGGACCCCGAAACCGGCAACCGGCTATCATCGTCCCATTGGCTGCCCGGCACAGGGCCACTTCGCTCACCGCCACGCCGCCGTCTCCGTTCCAGCTCGGCGGTTCAAGTTCCTCCGGCCATGTGCGTCCACTGTCGTAGCTGAAGCGGACACAACTTCGCATGCTGGTGTGGTGGGATTTCAGCAAGGACATTTCTTGGGCAGGCAGGCCCGCGTCGGGATCTCTCACGATCCAGACAGGCAGGTAGATACCCGCGTTCCAATCCGGCTCGCATCTCTTCTCCATGCGGATGACCATTCGATGCCCGCCGGCCGGCAAACCTCCGTCGAGAGAAATGTGAAACGGAGAATTCCACGTCACCGAATCGGGCTCTTTCTGCTCGCCGACTTTCGCGCCGTCGATGAACACGTCGCAATCCCCGTCCACCGCGCCGAAAAGAATCACGAGGGGGGCGCTGCCGGTCTCGGGCATGTCAAAGCGGCTTGCGTACCACGCCACACCGTCGGGTTCACCCTGCTCCGTCCACGGTTTGTCAATCCTGATCATGCGCGGCCACGTTTCAAATGAACCCTCTTTGTACCAATGGTCCATGAACCCCCTGTTCTCGGGATCATGTCGCCAGTGCCACTCGTCCGGGAAGACGAATACTCTCTCTGCTCCCGCGAAAGCCCTTTCCATCCCTCCGGAATAGCCGGTGTCGCACAAGCGCTTCAATTCCCCCGAGACAGGGTCTCTATCCGCCAACAGGGGATCCCATGAATGCCAGGGGAATCCGTGGGAGGACTTTGGGAGCGGCGCGGAGCGCCAGGTTTCGCCGAAGTCCGAGCTGAACCCCCTGCTCTGCTCGGAGGCGAATTCGCCCGTGTCCAGGACCAGGTTCCCGTCACCCAGGTAGCTGAGTGCAGTCGCGTTGCCGAGATAAGCAGGCGCTGAAGGCGCCGGCTCGGGACATGACCACCGGTCTTTCAGGTAGTGGGGACAGCTCCATGTCTCGCCGTGATCATCACTGGAGCTCAACACCGCCGCAGTCTCATGGATATGGGATCCCCATCCCCTGAAATAGATATTGTAGAGAAGCAGCAATCGGTCCTTTTCGGGCATGTAGACCAGGTAAGGAGCATAGAGGTCGCCCTCGTTCCATGCATCGGTGATGAGCTGGTGCTCCGCCGGCAGCTCCCGGGCCACGTCATCCCCCTCCATCTGCAATACCTTGTTCAGGACCTTCGCGTCCGCCTCCAGGTCGGCAGGCCCCTTCGGGGGTATGACAAGCAAACCCTTCAGGGTTTGGAGCGCTCCGGGCCGTCTCATCGTTTCTGCCGCCGGCGGGCGTAATGGAGGTTCTTTTCCCATGTCTTCCTTATCGTCTTCGTAGGCTGTTCTTACGAAAGCCCCATGATCGACTGCAGTCGACTGCTATCGATTGCGGTCGATCGCAATCGACGGCGATCGACAGGAGGGTTACTGCATAGCCAGGTTTTCAACAAGCTCGACCAGCTCCCTGCGTTTGGCCCGAAAGAGCCCGCGGTCCTTCGCCCGGGTCGTCAGGACCGTCTTCACGATCTCGTCCAACTGCTTCTGATACGTCTCCCCCGCCTCT
>CAUZEO010000415.1:0-4060 GCA_963578625.1 Kiritimatiellia bacterium
TATACGCAGAACGCGCAGATGGTGAACGGGACGTCCCTGGCTCTCGACGTCCCGGCGCTTAACTACCGACTGCTCTCGGTGAGGTAGAGAGACAGAGACGAGGATTGGGGGGAATAAGGGACCCGACCCACGTCTGCCCTATCTTTTGAATCCGGACTGATTACTAGTACGACAAAGAGCTTCGATGAAGCAAAATCGAGGTTCTTCTCAAGTTCTGGATTCGGAGATCGTCGATTGAGAGTACGACAGACAAGATCGATGCAGGAGGCTTCATTCGCAAGAAAACGGTTCATGAGTTCGGTAATATTTCACCGTCTGCATGTATAACGAGCCGTTCGGTTGCCAGACGGAGTCGCTGCCGGTCCGAAGTACTGCAATGTCAGCCTGATACGAACTCAAGACTCTGAGTTCTTGCATCGTTAGGGTTCAGCCTGAAGTCCGCTGCGACGGACGCGGAGTGAACTCCCTGATACCAGCGAAATTTATGAAAGTAGGTTGGCAAGAAATTTGCAATGAAAATTGGACAACCGGCGATTCGTAAGAGAAAGTCAGGCGTGAATGTGATCGGAAGTATGATTTCCGATTCTCGGATTTTCATTATATCGGTATGGCATCAAGTGCATTGAGATACCTGGATAAGCCGCGAACTAAAAACCCGCGCATGTTGATGGGGTTTTCGGGCTGGATGGACGGGGGAGACGTTTCCACCGGGACCATCGGGTGCATGATCGAAAAGCTTGTGCCGTCGCGCATGGCGGAAATCCGTCCCACCGGTTTCTATATCTACAATTTCCCCGGTTCGATGGAATTTACTTCCCTGTTTCGCCCGCATACCGAGATTGAAGAAGGACTGATCAAGGACTATACCCTGCCCGACAACGCGTTTTATTATTGCGCCGAAGCGAACTTGATTCTGTTCGAAGGAAAAGAGCCCAACGTGGATTGGGAGCGGTTCGCGGAGTGCATCTTCACCGTCGCGGAAGATTGCAATGTCGGAACTATTTATTATGTCGGTAGTTATGCGGGCGTTGTGCCGCATAGTCGCGATGCCCGCCTGTACGCAACTTCTTCCAGTAAGCCGCTCCGTGATGAGATGATTGCGAAGGATTTTCGGCCGACTTCCTACGAGGGGCCAGCCGGATTCATCAGCCACCTTCTACACGAAGCCTCGAATAGAGATATCCGGTTGTCTTCAATCGTGGCGGAGATTCCTGCCTATGTGCAGGGGCGAAATCCGAAATGCATTGAAAGAGTCCTGCGAGAGATTTCGAAAGTATTTCATTTGGAACTCGATCTCTCGGACTTGACCGACAAAAGTGAAGCTTTCTGCAAAGAGGTAGAAAAAGCGGTTCTTGGAAAAGAGGATCTTACGGAAATGGTGCGTAAACTGGAAATCGATTACGACAAGGATTACATGGAGACGCACATGGGAGACTTGAAGGATTGGTTGAAAGAGCAGGGATTCGAAGTGCCGTAACGCGCGCTTTCCCGTGGCAGGACGAAGAGTTTCCAGCGGACCGACTGAAACAACAGGGTTCTTTTCGTTTCCCGCTTACCTTGCGCGCAGGATGCGTTTTCTCGCGATGATCAGAAGATCGCCGCCCGGAAACAGGATCGGCAGGTTGCCGGGTTCCGGAACGGTGTGGGTGGCTGCTTGTGAGGAATCGATTGGTCCGAGACCCGCCGCTTCATATTGTGCCTGGGATTCCAGAACGACCGCGGACCAGAATGTGAAGTAGGGGGCCACTGACCAGGAACTACGAGACGGGCTTGTGGGTTCGAACGGCGTACCCGGTTGCGCCGTTGATGACAACGACTCCCAGGACCGAAATGTGATGCCACACGGTTGGCATCGGATTAAAAAATAAATCCGAGCATCCTCGCCAGATAACTTCGACGATGTAGCTTGCGGCGGGGACAACAATGCCGAAGAAGCATACCCACAGGCCTCCGCAAAGCGGGGGCGAGATGTTGTTTGGGGGATGTGGCAGCGTGGCCTTCGGCGGTCGTGGTTTGCATTCGTAATCCCCTCAGTGCCTGTTGATGAAGATACACCTTTCCGACACCGGGATGCAGGGTGCGTTCGATGGAATACGACTGTGAAAGTTGTGTGAGCGTCCGTGGTGGCACGGTGCCTCCGGCCCGTGTCTGCGCAAGCGTGGGGGGGAACGGGGCACGGAATGCGTAGGCATTGCGGGTGCTCTTCTTTGCCTCTTCCCTTGCTCTGACACGGGCCGGAGGCGCCGTGCCACTGCGGGGACTAGTAGGCTTTTGCGTAGACTACGCGGCGGGGGCTTGCCTCTCCGCAGGCGATGCAATGGCCGGGAGTGGATCCGTTTTCATCAGAGGGAATGCAGCGGATCGTTACGGCCAGTTCATCGTTTATTCTCTTTTCACACACCTCTTTTTCACACCAGTGAGCGAGCGCAAACCCGCCATGCGCCTCGGGTTTGCTTTTGTTCTGTGGTGTGAAGTAGTCCCGGAAGCTGTCCCAATCTTCGAAATCGCGCGAGTGTTCCTCCCGGTAGGCGAGTGCTCGTTTGAATAGAGAAGACTGAATATCTTCGAGGAGCAGACCAATGCTGGTGGCAAACTCGTTTTTATTCTGACCAAAACGTTCACCGCGGCCAAGGTCGCGCCGGCAGACGAAGACGGAATCGTCTCCCATGTCGCGCGGGCCGACTTCGGCGATGACGGGAATGCCCTTTTTAATCCACTCCCAACTCTTCTCCCCCGCATTCATATCACGGTCGTCCACCTCTACCTGCACCGGCTTCCCGTCATACGTTTGATCGCGGACCAACTCCGCGACCTTGTGGCAGTACTCAAGCACGGCGCCATCCTCGTCACTCTTCCGCAGAATGGGGAGCAGGACGACATGCCTGGGAGCGAGGCGGGGCGGCATGATCATTCCGTTGTCGTCGCCGTGGACCATGATCATCCCGCCTATGAGTCGGGTCGACACGCCCCACGAGGTCGTCCATGCGTATTCGAGTTCGCCGGAGCGGCTCTGGAATTGGATATTCGAGGCTTTTGCAAAGTTCTGTCCGAGAAAGTGGGTGGTACCCGCTTGTAGCGCTTTGCGATCCTGCATCATGGCTTCAATACAGAACGTGTTGTCTGCGCCCGGAAAGCGTTCGCCTTTCGATTTTTCGCCGGTGAGGACGGGCACGGCCATGTACTCTTCGGCAAATGTTTTGTAGACTTCGAGCATCTGTACCGTTTCTTCCCACGCTTCTTCTTTCGTCTCGTGAGCAGTGTGACCTTCCTGCCAGAGGAATTCGGCCGTACGCAGGAAAAGGCGGGTGCGGAGCTCCCATCGGACCACGTTTGCCCATTGATTAATGAGAATGGGCAGATCGCGGTAACTTTGGACCCACTTGGCGTAGGACGCGCCAATAATTGTTTCGGACGTCGGCCGTACAACCAGGGGCTCTTCGAGTTCGCCGGCGGGGACGAGCTTGCCGTCCTCTCCGCTTTCCAGCCGGTGGTGCGTAACGACGGCGCACTCCTTGGCAAACCCTTCTACGTGCTCCGCTTCTTTCTCAAGAAAGCTCAGCGGAATAAACAAAGGAAAGTAAGCATTCACGTGGCCGGTTGCTTTGAACATGGCATCGAGGCTGGATTGGATGTTCTCCCACAGAGTGTATCCCCATGGCTTGATCACCATGCATCCGCGCACGGGACTGTTTTCGGCCATGTCGGCGGCGCGGATGACTTGTTGATACCACTCGGGGTAGTCCTCGGCGCGAGTGGGTTGAATCGCAGTCTTTTCTTTTTTAGCCACGGAGATTCTCCTGAAGATTCGCGGACATGATTTCCAAAGGATAGGACAACTTGCCCACGTATCTCACACTTTTCCTGCTGCGAGCGCGGATGTCACGGCAAATCATGGAGTTATCGCGATGCGATGACCTCCACGCGTGCTTACACGCCATCGCCCGTAGCATCGCGCTAATTCCGTGATTTGCCGCAACCTCCACGTTCTCGCGACGGAAAAGTGTGAGATAAGCGGGCTAGAACTGTTGCTGGGTGTGGATTGCGAATGCCCGCGCCACCC
>CAUZEO010000416.1:0-4050 GCA_963578625.1 Kiritimatiellia bacterium
GGGGAGGGACCAGACCAGCTTCGGGCCGCCCGGCGGCCATGCTTTCATCAGGTCCCGCGCGTCCGCTACACTGTTCCCGGTGGGACCCTGAAAGGAGGGCCAGTCGGCGCGAACAGCGGACGCGGCAAGCACCAGTCCGGCCGCAACAATCTCCAACGGAATGGGCTTCGAGTACATTGTGTTCATGCTATGGCCAAATCCGCCTGTCATTCAAGTGCAACCTGAATTCTCGGATTCGGGCGTTGCCATCCGTGGCGGGGGTCGCGGAGGTTTCCGTTAGGCAACTCAAATTTGAGGTGAATGCTCTTTCGCGGCATTCCAGCTTTCTCCATGATGGTTGCGTGATGCCGGATTATCCGTTTGAGATTACATCTCCGAGTTTTTCCGAAGAGTTTGAAGCATACTATGATCTACGCTGGCGGATCCTGCGCAGGCCCTGGAAGGAACCTCGAGGTTCTGAAAAGGATGACCACGAAGACCGCGCCATCCATGTGACGGCACTTGACCAGGAGGGGCGACTCATCGGCGTGGGTCGACTCCATCGCAACTGTGCAACGGAGTATCAGATCCGCTACATGGCAATAGAGCCGGATTGGCGTGGCCGGGGCGTGGGTCGCGCAATCCTGGGACGCCTGGAGGCTCTCGCCCGGAAGGAAGGGGCGACGAGTATGGTCTTGAACGCCCGCGAGGGGGCGACAAAATTCTACGAACGCATGGGGTACAAGATACGCGGGGAGGGTCCGATGCTATTTGGAGAGATCAAGCATTTCCGGATGCAACGGAGCCTGTAACCAGGCCGCACGGCGAGCCCGAAGGCGCACTCAGATTTGCCCGTCGTAGATAGCGTCCACGAGTTCCATGGATTTTACCGCGTCCGCGAGGCTGGAGCTGGGCTGCTTCTTCTTTCGAATGCAATCCATGAAATGCAGGTTCATATCGTATTCGCCGAATGCGCGGTACGACTCTTTGCTCTTTGCCAGGTCGAAGGGGTTGAGTGTGCGTTTGGGATTAACGTCCCCGTCTGCGTACAAAACTCCCTGTTCCTCCGGATCGCCGAAAAAGGAGATGCCCGGGGCATGAATTTCGACGCTGAATATCCGGCGGCCCGTCATCCAGTTGGTATGCAGTGTCCCTGTTGCGCCTGATGAAAAACGGATCAGGGCATTGTGGGCGGTGTGAAAATCCGACAGAAGTTTCCGCACATCGGCGGCAACGGAAACAACCTCACCACCACACAGGTATCTAAGCGTATCCACGGCGTGGATTGCGTCGCAGGTCAGAATGTCGATGGCGCCGGCGTAGTAAGGAGCACCCCCGACCGCGTTTTTGTAGAACGTGGCCACGGCAGAGTGAACGGGGCCCTTCTTTTCACACAATTGCTTGCCCTTTTTTATCAGGGGTGAATACCTCCGTTGAAACGTAACGCCCGTGACCACGTTTTTCTTCTTCGCGAGAAGAGCAAGCTGCCGGGCCTGCTCGGTTTTCACGCCGGGAGGTTTTTCAATGATTAGATTTTTCCTCATGTCCAGCACTGTCGCCGCGATGTCGTACAGGTGGTGCGGAGGAAGGATTGCGTACACGGCATCCGGCTTCTCTTTCTCGATCATTTCAACGTAATTGGCATATCTGCCGGGGATACCGAACTGATCCGCTGCCGCGTGCATCCGGGATTCGTCGAGATCGGATACCGCTGTCATTTTCACGCCGGGTGCGTCGCGAAGAGAGGGGTAGTGCACCCCGACCGAGCGGCCTCCGGCGCCGATCATGCAGACACGCAACATTCGTTTCCCTGCCGATTTGGCTGGTCGTTTTTTAGCAAGTTTTTTCTGTTTCATTTCATCCTTCGCGGGGTGTGATTTTTTCCGGACCATCCGTCATAGCAGCGTGGGGCAGGACGCGTAGGAACTGAAAGGCAGGAGCAACACATTTCTTCAATTTTCTCATAGGGGTGGTCCCTCATTTTTATCCTCACGCTACAAAGCGGTTCCAGTATAACCGCGATCAGTTATGGATCGCCGTGTGAAAGGTGTGGATGATGAGAGCAGGTTCGATATTTTGCAAGTACGACAGTAATCGTTGGTTGATGCCGGTTGTCCTGGTGGCCGATTTGAGCTGGGCGGGTGTTTTCTGATCGGCAGGAGTAGTGGCCGTGAATCCCCCGGAAGGGGACACGTCGTCGGAAATCTCGATGGGTCAGTTCTCCTTGACGGCAACTGCCGGTGGAGATCTTCCATCCGGTTCCCCGTCGCAGAAAAGGATTTTCGCAATCATGATAGGGAATGCCGCATCTCGTGCAGCCCTCCGCAATGATTCGAGACTTCCAAAAGGAATGTGAGCAGGCCGGTGTCCCAATTGTCGGTGCCTGAACCGTCGATGGCGGTCCGGCGGATGCCGGGTTCCAATTCGGACCCAGGCATGGAAGGGCGGGGCTCACCGAGAATTCAGTCGCCTGCAAGGACAAAAGTGGCGCCGGTACCATTCGGCTCCACCCTCAGGGTTGGTCCTGCTTTGGTGGCGGCCACGGACAAAGAGCGGATCAGACGAATTCTGGATGGCAAGATCCCCGACCTTAAAATCCAACCGCTCCAACGCCTTTCAATTCGAGCGCTCTTCGCACTTCCGCCGGCGATGCGATTTCCAGGGACAGTCCTTCCAGGATCATCCGAATCCGCTCCACAAGCTCAGCGTTTGATTTCGCGAGACGGCCTTTCGCCAGGTACAGATTGTCTTCCAGGCCGACGCGCACATTTCCGCCCATGATCGCCCCCATCGTCGTGAGAGGAAGTTGGTGTCTGCCGGCCGCCAGGATTGACCAATAGTAGTCATCGCCGAAAAGTTTTTCCGCCACGCTCCGCATGTGCACCACGTTTTCAGCATCCGGACCGATCCCACCGAGAATTCCGAAAATCGTCTGAACGAAGAGGGGCGGTTTCACCAGGCCGCGGTCCAGAAAGTGTGCCAGGTTGTACAGATGCCCAACATCGTAGCACTCGAATTCGAATCGCGTGCCGCACCCCTCGCCCACGTCTTTCAGGATACCCTCCATTTCCTTGAACGTGTTGCGGAAGACGAAATCGCGGGTGAATTCGAGCGCCTCGGGTTCCCAGTCGTACTTCCACTCACTCCGCTTCTCTAAAACCTGAAACAGGCCGAAATTCATGGAACCGACATTGAAGGAACACATCTCCGGCCGCATTTTCTTCACGCCCGCCAGTCGCTCGTCGAGCGTCATTCCGTGCCCGCCCCCGGTCGTGATGTTGATCACTGCGTCCGTGCTTGCCTTGATCTGTGGAACAAACTGCAGAAACACCTCCGGATCGGGGGTGGGCCGGCCGTTTTCAGGATTGCGGGCGTGCAGATGAATAATGGAAGCCCCCGCATTCGCGGCATCGATCGCCTGCGTTGCGATTTCTTCCGGCAAAATAGGAAGGTGCGGTGACATGCTGGGCGTGTGGATGGCGCCTGTCACCGCGCACGTAATGATAACTTTGCCTTCGAGCTGTTTCATTTCGTAAAATCCTGTGTGGGTGCGGGACGTCGAAGGTCACCGTATATCGTGCCCGGTTTTCTTGCAAGATTCATGATTGTGGTTTAAAACATAAGCTTGGCCTTACAGGGAGAGCTCGTTCAGGAAATCGGACATGCCGTCGAAGCGGATCTTCACGGCCGCCTGGACTTCAGCGAAATCTGGCCCTGTGGATATTCCAACGACATGATCGGCTATCTCTGTACCGCCCGGCACCACGAGGAAGGCGGCTACGAACCCAACGCGTATCCCTACTTCATGAAGCCGCTTCCGTTTGCGAATGAGGAGTCCGTACTCTTGGAAGGAGCGCAGCGTCTGCTTTCTGAAGGGCAGCGAAAATTGCGCGGATAAACACTACGTGCGGGCTAGGAGATCATCCCGATCTTGGATTCGGTTCCCGAGTTTCACAACCCAAGGCGTGGTGCTCTTTTCCGCGGTAAGAAAGCGGATATCCGAGAGCTCGATATTCGTTCTCATACACATGAGAATACACGAAGCAGCCTTCATTTCGTTTCGGCCGCAAC
>CAUZEO010000417.1:0-4038 GCA_963578625.1 Kiritimatiellia bacterium
GGTATCCAATCTCCTCACCCTGACATGCAGGTTCAACATGAAATCTGCGTCAGGATCAAGGGATCAAACTACATCCTTTCCATCCCTCGTGCCGATGTGGATCGCCGGTTCATATCGCCCGGTGACCCTGGTCTACCTTGCCGTTCAAGATCCACATGACCCGATCAGACGGCGAGAACATTTTGTGGTCGTGGGTGGCACATATGACCGTCGTCCCCAGTTCGAGCTGCAGCCGCTTGAGCATAGCAAGAATCTCCTCTCCCGTCTTCAGGTCCAAGTTGCCAGTGGGCTCCTTCTACAAAAATAGACGTCAATCTAGGCTTGATTCATCGGGAGTCCTGCTATGAAATGCCGGCGCTCTGGATCCGACACGCTATATCACTGATCAAACTTGATCAACCATGCTCACCGAAGACCATATCCTGGAATTTCAATCGCGTGGCTACACGATCCTGGAAGCTGCATTGCCGGCGTCGCTGATCGGCGACCTGCGCCGGGCAGCCGATGTTGGGGTGAAGCTCGCCCGGGAGCGGCTTGGGCCGCAGATCCAAGTCGTCCAGCCCATCGAAAAGTACCCGGAAATGGATCAGCAACCATTCCGCGATTACGCCGAACTTCCCGCCCTCAATGAGGCAGTGCAGGCGCTACTGACCCCGGAGCACCGGTATGGCCGTCTTGATTTTCATGGCCTCCTCATCGAACCGGCGGAACGGCCCTGGTGCTGCCCCTGGCACCGGGACCTGCGGGATCACATACCCAAACCGGAATTCGAGAGCAAGTATCGCGAGGCATGGGATCGAGGGGTCGAGGACTACCGGGTCTGGTTCGCCCAAATTAACTGTCCCCTCTATTACGACCCATGCACCTGGTTCGTCCCCGGCAGCGTATATCGGCAGAAAAGTACGGAACTCGAAGAGGAGCTGATCGCCTGGTCCCAGGATTCCCTGCAGCAGCAGGAAGACGAGACGGCCATCGACGCCGAGCGCCGGTTACTCCGGTACTGCAAGGCCATGCCCGGCGCGGTGCAGCTTCACCTGGCCCCGGGCGACTTCTGCATCTACCGATCCTGCGCCCTGCATCTCGGCAACTACTCGACCGACATAAAACGGGCAACCCTTCACGACGGCGCCATGAGCCCGGAGGTCCGCGCTTTCTGGGATCGCGTCCATGGACGGACATAGACCAGGGACGAAGGAAAGCGCAAATGCTTGATTTTCACTACCATCTCCTTTATTGCCTACCATACCGGCGTCTCAGTTTTTGAATCCGGTAGAGGCTACAGAGATCCAACCACAACTGCTTGCATCCCAGGTTACATTCCCCATGAATAACACGTCGAACAATACGCTAATCAATGTTGTGCTCGAGTGGACGCGTGCGCCCGCCGCGTTCCGGCTGGAATTCGATCACGCCAAGGTCACCGCCGGCGGCATCAACGTGGGGTGGGGGACTAATGACAAGGCAACCGATAGTTTTACTTTCTCAAGCACCGACGAGATGTGCCGGATTTGCTTCGGTCTGGTTGCCGAGGGTTCGGAGAAAACCGGAATCGATGCAGTACTCCGTGTGGTTGACACCGAGAAGCCCTTTGACGTCGCCCTCAGCGACATCCTGAAGCAGGAGTCGGGCGAGCTGATTCTTTCGGAACCCAAAGTGAAGATGTATGCGGAAATCAACTGGTTCGAAATGCTGTAGAAATCGACTACTTGGAATGTTGCAAAACAAGAGAAAGGAACAGGAAGATGTCATTGCCATTGTTTGAAGAATTCACCGAAGGGCAACGAAAGCAGTTCGGTCCCCAGCAGACACGCGAGGTGCTCACCACCCGGCGCCACGCCTACCATTCGCCGTTCATGTTCGAGAATGTAAG
Source organism: Kiritimatiellia bacterium (assembly GCA_963578625.1). Lineage (GTDB taxonomy): Bacteria > Verrucomicrobiota > Kiritimatiellia > SLOV01 > SLOV01 > CAUZEO01. The sequence continues at coordinate 1,871 of CAUZEO010000417.1, forward strand.
CGTTGGAAATTTCTACGAGATCGATCCCACCAAGGGGGTAGAGTTGAAGTCGTTGGATGGCTTCATTACGATCGAGGAAGACCATCCGATCTCTGCTGTAACCGTGGTTGGCAGCGGGTGCGTCCCGCAGGGATTCAATGTCGTGGAGTGGTGGGACGAAGGGGAATCGATCGACAATATGAAAAACCAGTTGGTCAAGCGCCAGCGGTTGGACAACCTCAACGGCACCCATCCGAGTATCTATTCGCAATTGATGATGGGGACGTTTCCCGGGCTGACCTTCAAGCACGTGACCAACGGCGATATGAAGGATGCGGCGGACGCGCTGAAGAAGCTAAGCGACGAGTATTACAGCGGGTACTACCTGGGTTTTTACGAAAATACGGCTTACTTTCGCATCGGGCCGCCCTACCCGAAGAAAATCACCGTTCGCGCCGGCACAAAGCTGATGGAGGACGCCGGCACCAGCATCGCGCGATACCCCGGGGACTATGCGGTGCGGCTGGTGGAAACGACGGTGATTGTGTAGGAATTTCGGATTTTTGATTTCCGATTTTTGATTGGGCCGGATCTGCTAAACGCGGACAAGTACGGCTTGGCCGAAGCACTCGATTTTCGTGACTGGGAGCCGAAGCACGAATCCACAAGGAGAGAGCAATGAGCATTCGAGTTATTTGGGCCACGTTGGTGTCGGTGGCGGTTTTCCCGGGCTGGGTTGATGCGGGTGAGTTTGTTGTTGGCGCGGATGAATTGGCTGGATATCGGTTGGTTCTGCCCGAGCACGCCGACGATAGCACGGTGGCCGTTGCTTTGGATGTCGCCGACATTTTGGAGGACGCTACCGGGGTCCTGTTTCCCGTCATCCTGGACAACATCCCGCCCCAGGAGAAGGAGATCGTAGTGGGGGCGAAGAATTCCCGGCTTGCCAAACTCGGACTGGATGGCCACGGCAAGACATTCGCTTCCGGGGAGTACGAGATCCGTACCGTGGGGCGGACTCTGGTTATCGCGGGCGGTCCCCCGCGCGGCGATATCAATGGGATGTACGGACTGTGCCAGGATCACCTCGGCTGCCGCTGGTTGACCCCGGGATGCCAGCACATTCCCAAGTCAAACGGATTTCGATTCACGGGCCTTCCCGACCGTCAGCGACCCGCTTTCCGGTATCGCAGCACCAACAGCGCGATGTCATGGGATCCAGACTGGTGCGTCCGCAACCGGCTGAGTGAATCGAAGGAACGGTGTGGCGGGCCGCGTCCTTCTTCCATTCAGCAACTTCGTTCCGACCGCCGCACCGATACGATGGCCGACTCCTGGAACCCTCACGCCTTCCAGGACATTCCGCTGAGCCTCTACGACGACCATCCCGAATGGTTTGCGGAAGAGAATGGCAGGCGCGTGAACAAGGGGAATCCGGTGCAGCAGTCCTACTGCGTCAGCAACCCTCAATTCATCGGCTGGGTCGCCGACTGGACGCGCGACCGTCTGCGCGCCGATCTGTCCATGGAGTTTGTCAGCATCACTGCATCCGATTCCGGGAACCACTGCAAATGCCGCGATTGCGAGGCCGCCTATGCGCGGGTCGGAGTCTCCGGGACCTACATGGAGTTTGGCAACGGCGTGGCAGAGGAGGTCTCAAAGGAGTTTCCCGATGCACAAATTATTATCTTTGCGTATGCCCAGACGTTCTCCCCGAATCCCGTAAAACTTCATCCCAACATTCGCGTCGTCTGGGCGCCGATCTCCGCGGAAATCGCCCACGCACTTGACGAAGGCGGGCCCAACCGCGATGCGGATTACGCCGGCCAGCTCGCACAATGGCAGGCCAACGCAAGTCAGCTCGGCGTCTGGTACTACCAGGACACGATTGATGTTCCCGCACCCCGCCCCGTCTTCTATCCGATGCAGGGCAGCCTGCAACTTTTCCGCGACCGGGGCGTGGACCAGGTCTTCATCGAGATGTACTTTAACGCCTGCCGCAAAAAGACGTTCGGCACCGATGGCGACAAGTCGATGGTTGCCTATGCCGCTGTACCCGAGTACTACACCCGAAAATCCGACAACGTCTCCTGGGTATTTAACTTTGGGATGGAACATCTGCATGGCTATATGAGTTGCCATCTCATGTGGGATCCAGATATCGACGTTGACGAAGGCGTGCGGGATTT
>CAUZEO010000418.1:0-4020 GCA_963578625.1 Kiritimatiellia bacterium
ACCTCGGCCAATACCAGGGATAGCCGGGATTCCTGCTAAGCCATGAAGGCGGCAGCACCGTCCCCCAGTTTTCGACATGGCCGTCAACATACAGAAGGGGATTGGCTTCATTGTGGGGATATCCGGCCATATTCGTAAGCAGGGGGGCCCTGTCGTCCCGGCCATTGCTCCAGACGCTAAACCCCTTGCCCGTGAACTCACCGACATCCTCGCCGGTGCCGTTGTGACAGAGCATAAAGACCTTGGTGGGCGTTGTACGCATAGTGGGAATTGTCGTAGCCGGTTCCAAAGTTGCCGGTCAAATTCCCGCCGGTACTGACTCGCGCGCGGGAGGGACACAACAGGATGTGGTTACCGCTCGCGAAAGTCTCCGGGGTGGGAGTGGGCAGATAGTCGGTAGGTTTATGATGCAAGCCGCTACTGATCCCCGTCACGTTCTTGCACCAGGTGAGTCCCCCGTGTCCGCCGGGGTAGTCTTGTTTCCAGAGAGGCATCATCTGGTCGCTATGGTCGCCGGAAAAGAGGACAAAGGCAGTGCCCGTCTGTTTCAAATTGTTGATGCAATAGATCAGCCTTGATCTCTCCAACGCCTGCTGCACCGCGGGAACCAGCAAAGCTGCAAGTATGGAAATGATCGCGATCACGACCAACAGCTCGATGAGGGTAAATGCGTATCGCCGAGTTTCTCCGGTATGAGCCCACTCGGTTCTGGAGATTATTCGCATCCTTTTGATAGTCCAGTATATTACATTTTAGCTTACCGCAACAAATGTTCTCGGGTTGACCGGGGTGGATATCCCTGACCTTTACCCGTAATCTGAACCACCCTTTGCGAACTCCGCGTCCCCTCCTTTGTGATAATGAGGACATCTTGATTCCTCCGCACTCTTTGCCCTATACGACGCAAAAATACTGCACGGCTGCTGCGACGGGTATGGCTCGGCTGGGGGGCGAAGCTTCAGGTACGCCGTGCGCCAGGCACTACCATGAAAAGGACAATCCTGGAGCAATGCTCTGAACCGGACCCTTCTTGGACTTCCCTGTCGCCGGCTCAGCTGAAGCTTAGCCCTCCACATAGCATCCACGACTTAGTCGCTTGAATCTTTTCGACAGGACGATAAAAAGGTACTTGAATAAGACCATGACTCTGCCAAACACCAAGATCCGACGGCCCCCCGCGCTGGGACTGCTTTTCCTCCTCCACGCCCTGCCCGTCTTCCAGGCGCAGGCCAATGTGTTGTTGCTGGCCCACTTTGATGAGTGGCGGTTGAACGCGGATTACTCGGCGGGCGGTTTGACCGGGGGGTCGGCAGGCAGCGGCGCGCGGGGCGGAGAGCTGGGCATGTTCAAGGGCGCCGCCGACCTCGGGTATCGCACGCCGACCGCCGCTTCGTTCGCCATGCCCGCCAAGGGCAACCTCGACTCCCGCCAGGGTACCATCGAGTTCTTTCTGAAAACTTCCTGGGACTGGTCGGCCGTGGGCATTGGAGACCGGGGCCACCCTCCCTTTGTGCAAATCCCGCTGGAGAGCAACGGTCTCATCTCGGTGTACGCCTATCACCATGAGAGCGGATTTGTGAGCTTGAGCTTTAACCTCCGTGAAGATGGCGGCGCGGACCATGCGATCAGCGCCGGAGTCAGTCCCGTGGGCCGCAGGGAGGTGAAAGAACCATGGAAGAAGGATGAGTGGCACCACATCGCGGTCTCCTGGACACCGGACAAGTCGGCGATCTTCGCGGACGGCAAGCTCCTCGTGGAACAGGAATGGGACCCACCGCTATCCCTCCCGCCGGTACCAAGCCAAATGTGGGTGGGGGGAACGCCCGGCACAGCCAGCGGAGTGCTGATCGACGAGCTGCGGATCCAGGATGTGCCGAGCGACCAGGTTACGGTCCCGACGGAACCGTACCCGATACCGGAAACGATCCAGGCGCAGGACTCGAAAGGCCCTTGGACGACGATTCCCTGCTACCACGCGGCGGCCGCTCCCACCCTCGACGGAATGGTGGGCGATCAAACCTGGAAGGAAGTGCCGTGGGTCGGTGGATTCCATCGCATCGGTTCGGGCACGGACTACACGGAAGTCCCCACCCGATTCGCGGTCTGCTACGACAGTGAGGCCCTCTTCCTCGCGGTAGTGTGCGAGGAACCCAACCTGGACGGGCTTCACTCCAAGCAGGTGGGAGAAGACGTTCCAGTGTTTGGAGAGGACGCTATCGAATTCTTCATAGATCCGCTTCGTCGCCACAATCCGTACTACCAGATCGCCTTCAACACGGACGGCGGCCGGTATGACGGCGAAGGAATGAGCGCGAAATGGAACGGTGACTGGACGGTTGAGATTCACAAGGGTGACGACCAATGGACGGCCGAGCTGCGGTTGCCGTTCAGCGCTCTTAAGGATCAACCGGAACCGGGACAGACCTGGGGAATCAACCTCGCGCGCGATCGTCGCGCCGGCGGCGGTGTGCAGATGTCCACCTGGAGTCCCCTCCAGGCCTTTCACCGCGCGAGTGACTATGCCGGCCTGCGTTTTGAAGCGCCCACGGTCCGTCCGGATCCCCGGGACACGGCAACCATAAATCGGGACTACCTGCATAGTTCGGAAACCCTGGTCGCGAACAATAGTGACCTCTGGCAGCGGCAGCTCCACCGGACCACCCTGCAGCTGCAGGACCGGTCCGCGCCCGGACAACTCACCGAAGATGCTGCCCGGCTGGCCCAAGAAATAGAAAATCTGGGCCGCACCTCCGCGGACCTGGCTCCACTCGATATGGCTCGGGTCTCCATGCTGGCGATCGGCCGGTCGGTAGAAGAGGTAACCGCCCGAGTGCATCAACTGGCGCCCAGCGGACCCACCGGCATGCCAAAAGACCTCGCCACCGGATTGACCCATCGCGGCGACATCTGGTTTTTCGTGACTGATCGCACGGTGTTTGCAGTAAAAGAAGACAGCGGAATGGTTGCCGGGATCTGGAACCGGGCAGACGGCGTGCGGCTGGTGGCTGCGAGTTCCGACCACTACAGGCTGGAGACGCTCCAAACCGAAACCGAAGCCGAGGAGCTCGAAGACAAGGTGATCGAGGTGTCCGAATCCGGTGGCACTCTGACCCTGCGCTGCTCGAACCCGTTTCTTCCCACCGTCTCGCTGGTGAAAGAGTACCGGCTCAAGCCCGAGGGCCCCCGCCTTTCGAAGCGCGTAACGGTGACGGGTGAGCCCGGCGAGAAGACGATACTCCGTATCACCTCGCGCACCTACTTTGACGAGCAATTTCGTCAGGACAGCTACTATCAACGCCTGCTCCATCCCGCCATCATGATGGACTCGGTCGTAAAGGCGCGGGAGATTACCGCACCCTTGGCGCAGCCCGGGTTTATGGGCCAGGCCCCGGACGGCTGCTCCCAGTTCTGCGCCAGCAACCTGGAGACCGGCCAGGGCGTGGGACAGTTTCTCGTCAAAGTGAACGGCCAATTCGCCTACCCTCCGCGCAGCCTGAGTATGAGTACCTGGACGAGTTGGGGCTGGGAAATGTCATGGCTGAGTTGCTTCCTTCGGCCGAAGCCGTTCAGTTCCGAGATGGACTACATGGCCTACGAAGGGGATCACTTCACCTTCCACAGCCGGTACTTGGAACTCCCCGAACCGAAGAAGACATTTTCATCCTGGAAAATTCCCCCGGTAGTCAGCAAAACCCGGTATGTCACCATGCCCTACGTCGGTTGGAATCACCTGACCCAGGCGACAACACTCCACCCGGATCTCCAGACCTATATCGACATCGCGAAGCGGCTCCTCCGGCCCGACGAGTCGATTCTCTACCTGCAGCAGCAGTACGGCGATAACTGGGGCGATTTCCCGGCCGCGGACGGCAGGGTAGCTCGGTTTCGCGAGCCGGGAACCGGACGCGCCAAGATGGAAATACCCGCCGAAAAGGTCAGGCTCGGAATGAAACGATTCAGGGAGGCGGCCGGATCTGCCTACCTCCCGGGCTTCTACCAGTTCCTGCTCGACGTCGCGCC
>CAUZEO010000419.1:0-4017 GCA_963578625.1 Kiritimatiellia bacterium
CCTCGTTCGCCGAGTAGACGGCCGAAAATTCAGGTTTGTTCGCCATTCTCCTGGTCGTTCTTGCGGTGGTCGTGGATTCCGGCTGCTGGGTCCGCGCCCGGCCTGGGGGCGCAAAAAGCGCGCGTACGGGTACGAGATGATCGCGGAAACGGCGGGTGACGCTTTCTTCGAATTGGATGTCGCCACGCGGAAGCTCACGTGGCGGAGCTACGCCGGTCTCGAGCATATCGCGGAAGCGGAAGAGAATGGGCCCCAGATCGGAATCGATTATTCGAGAATTCATCCTGACGACCGTGATGCGGTGCACGAAGCGTGGGAAGGCGTTTCCCGGAGAAATAAAGTCGATGTAAAATTTCGATTCGCGCAACCCGGCAGGACGTGGTCCTGGTTCACCATGAATGTTGCGCCCGTCCGTGCAGATCCTGCAGATCCTGCTGATCAGCGGATTCGATCACAACGAGCGCGTGGATCAGATGACCCAGAACCCGGCGGTGGAATTCATGCCGAAGCCATTTTCGCCGAAAGCTCTCCCCGAGAGAGTCGACGAAATCATGTCCGCGTCGGTGTAGCCGTTGTCATCCGACTCGAAATCCTGCTCCCAATTGTAATCCGATTCGATCCGGATCAAAATAACGATTGAAAATTGGATCAAAAGAGATCAAAAGATCCAGTAGCGATGAGTATTCAAATTTCCATATCCCTCAGCCCCTCCGCCGGCCACCTCGTGCGCCGGGCGGCCGACCTGCTTCAATCCTACCTCGCCCGGATCTTTGGTGTTCAGGTCGTCGAGAACAACGATGCGGGCCCGTCGATTCTCATCGGCCGGATCGACGACCCGCACGTGCAGGCGGCATCAACAGGCCTTCCGCAACTAACAAGCCAGGGTCATCTCCTGCGCCGCGTAGACCCGAAGACGATTCTTTTGGCGGGCGGCAGCGATGCGGCGACCGCCTGGGCCGTGTACGAGTTGCTGGAGCGCTACGGGGTTCGTTTCCTGCTCTCCGAAGATGTATTGCCCGCGGAGCCGGGCCCGTTTCAACTGCCGGAACTGGATCTGGTTCTCGAACCGGCCCAGAAACTTCGCTCCTGGCGGCTCATGTGCGAGCTGCCGTACGGCCCCTTGATGTGGACGCTGGAGGACCAAAAACGATTCATCGGACAGTTGCATAAGCTCAAATTCAACGGGCTCCACTATTCGATCTGGCCGGCCCAACCCTTCACCCATTTCGAAATCGACGGCGTGGCAAAGCAGACAGCAGATACGATGCAGCGGGATACCCTGCGGCTCCTGCCGGACACCCCGGGGTACGAGTCCCTGCAGGACTTCGGCGACCCGATGCTTCCCCCTTGGATGGCGGGGTTGAGCGCCTACGAGGATCGGCTGGCGGCGGGCCAGGGCCTGCTTCATGCGATCATGGACGAAGGCGATGCGCACGAGATGCATTCCTCGGTCGGTTTCCAGCCGATGGAAGTGCCTATTGAATTTGCACCGCTGTTGGAGGATCCCACGAAACACAGCATCCAGCTGGGGGCACTGACATGCGCCGAGCAGGCCGACCTGATGAATCCGAAACACCGAAAGGTGTTCCACGCGATCGTGGAGGCTCATCTGGAAACCTGGAGCCGGTGCGATGAATTCCTGCTCGGGCTGCCGGAGCATCCGCATGCGGAACGCAAGTTCGAAGAGAGCTGGGGTGTACTGGCAAAACGATTCGGCCTGGAGCCTCGTTTCAACGTGGAAGAGATTCTGGATCTGGCCGCCAACGATGTCCTACAAACCGGCGGGACGGACCGGGCCGTGCGCGAATTCAAGTCCAGCATATCGATGCTGCGGTTCATCCGGGAGATCCTGGAGGAAACCCGGTTCCTGGATCGGGCAGCCGACAAGAACATTGACGTCGGCCTGAGTGTGGGCAGCCGGTTTTCCTACGGCATCCTGGGCGAGGTGCTGTGGCCGGGCTGCATCGTCAGCACGGTGCTGGATTACACGCCGACCGCCTCCGTGCGCAGGCTGCACCTGATGCATGACATCGACACCGACAAGGTGAACGCCCGGGCGGTGTTGACCTTTCAGGACGACAATGTCGGATGGGTTCCTACCCTTGAGGCAGAGAGCAACCACATTCTCCTGCAGACCGGACACCAGGCGGGCTGGCAGGGCTACACGACGCGCTACTGGCCGATCGGCGACCTCGATCCGGCGGTACTCCACGTGGCCCGGTCGTCATGGATTCCCACCTACACGCCACGCGAGGCCTACGTGGATTACGCCGAGCATGCGCTCGGAGAACATACGGCCGAGACGTTCTGCAATGCGATGTGGCTGCTGACCGATGCGACCGTCCTGCTCGATACCACGTTCCTGGGGTTCCTGTTCCCGGTGGACGAGATCATCACCTACCGGTGCGAGCACCCCGACCCGCAGCAGAACCGGTTGGAATTGTATCATGTTGTGGCGAGTTTCCAGCAGGGTCTGAGATTGTTTGAAGAGATGTACGCCGCCGCGCACACTGAGGATGCGAAACGGCGTCTCGCGTACTGGATCGGCCGGCTTGAGTTTTCAATCCATGCCATCCTCGAAATCATAGAGGTGAACGCAGGCCAGCAGTCGTTGGCGAAGGCAAAGGAGAAGATCCCGGGTTCCGAAGAAGCAGGGAAGCTCCTCGACGAAGCACGGGCCTGTTACGAACGCGGCATTTCCGAAGGCCGTGCCGCGGTCAATGCCGTGACGCCGGTGACGGTGAAGACGACAGATCGTGCCGCAGTGGGCACGTACTACCACTTTCTTGTCCGCCAGGTCGAAGAGAAGGTGAACGAGATTTTCGCGGACCGGTAGACTTGCCGCCGGCTCGCCCGCGTACAATACGACATCATGGAAATTACCAAGGTCCATACCCGGCTAATCGGGCTGGATTTTCGCAACAGCGTTGTCGTCGAGCTGCACACCGACGAAGGGCTTGTCGGGATCGGGGCAACTGTGCTGAAACGCCGATCCAGAACGGTTCAAACGAATATCGAGGAACTGTCCCACTATCTTGTCGGGCAGGATCCGCTGCGAATCGAGGATCACAACGAGAAGATGTACCGTGATTCGTTCTGGGTCGGTGGGCCATTACATGCGACGTCCATCAGTGCGATCGATGCGGCATTGTGAGATTTGCAGGGCAAGTCCTTGGGCGTACCGGTATGGCGGCTGCTGGGTGGCCCGACGCGCGAACAGATTCCGGTTTATTGTCACACTGTCCTGCCGGTGATTCGCCGGAAGCGTTTGCCGTGAATTTGCAGCGTTGCCGATCGTGGGGTTTCCAGGCGGCCAAGACGACGCTGCCGGTATTCTATGGCCACTCGGCGGACTGTTGTCGTACGACGCCCGGACTCCTCTGCTTCATGTCACACTGATCGCGCAGAGAGGCAACATCGAGATCGACGGTTTTGCCCGTCTCCGGGTGGGCGGGGAAGAAGACCTGGTAGATCGGCCCGCCAGCGATGAGATCGCATATCATGCTGCGATCCGGCAGCAGGACGACTGTTTCCTGGAGGCGATACGGGCCGAAAGAGACTTTCCGGTTCCGGCGGCAGAAATGATTGCGGTAAGTGAGATGCTATATCACGCCCAGGCGTTCTGTAATTGAATGACTTCGCTTTTCAGTACGAGTAAACGACCGCACCGAGTCCCGGGATCGTGTCCTGGAAAACGCCGTCAACCGATTGAAGACGGCGGTCTTCCCACAGCACCTTTACCTGCGAATCGTCAGCAAGTTCCGGAACGATAAATGTGGCCGCTGCCGCAATGCTGTTGACGTTGACGGCGATCAGAAAGCGTTTTCCGGCGTATTCCCGTTCCATGGTGTAAACATAGTCATGCTTCCGGGCGAGCCACGCGCGATGCTGGGCGTCTGTCGTGCAAACGGTGCGTTTCAAGGGAGAATTGCTTCTCAGCACCGGGGCGAGCCAACTTGACCGTCGGGCGCATTCCTTGAGTCCTTCGCGCGTGGCTGGGAACTTCTGGGCGGCCGG
>CAUZEO010000420.1:0-3955 GCA_963578625.1 Kiritimatiellia bacterium
TCGGCGCACAGGCCCACGGAAACATTCGCGCAGAGCAACGATACACAGAGCCATTTATCGAACCGTATGATCTTCATCATTCGAAACCTCCTTTCACATTACGCCGGTACCGTCAGACCGGCAAGCGCCTCGTTGGGGATGACTTTGCCCAGGAGGAAGAACTTGCGATCCGGGTACCAGAGCACGCGCCGGCCGCCGCGGTCCGTGAAGCTGGAATACATCGCCAGGTCACAACGCCCCATCCCGTAGCCGATCGGCACGCCGTCGTTGTCCATCAGGTGTTTGGGTGCGGAGAACCAGATCGGTTGCTCAGCACCGGCGCGGTACTCGCCCAGACACAGGGTGATTGGACGGCGGTGGTCGCTTGTGTCCAGCGGGCCATACCGCTCAAAGTGCCCATCGTGATTGTGATGCAGGAAGATGTAGCGGCCCTCACCCAGTGCGTAGATCGGGCAGGGACTGAGCGGATGCAGCAGCTGCGGACCGCCATCGTGGCGCCGCATGATCTGCGGGCGACTCCACGTGCGCCCGGCATCGTCCGACACACTGCAAAAGGGATGACCGGTCTGCGTGCGCATGGCCGTGAAGAGTCGTCCATCCGGCAGCGCGACGATGCTGGGCTCCTGCGCCACGCTCACCTCCGGATAATCGGGCAAGGCGACGCGCAGGGCCTCGTCGTCAGGCGCGAAGTTCCGGATGACCATCTTGCGCGGTTCAGGATCGTCGTCAACATTCTCAAAGTGCATGAACTCCACGACCGACTCAGCCGCGGTCCAGTGATCGATCGGCGGGGGGTGACGCACGGCGGGACTCACCCAGCGCGTCAACCCCACCAGGTACTTGCCTTCGGACAGCCGCTGCGGCTTCTGCCAAACGATCCAGTTGGAGGGGATGGACGCGTTGGGACTGTCCCACTTGCTGCGCCGCATCGGAATCACCTGCGCCTCGGACCACGTCTGCCCGGCGTCATCGCTGTAGATGCCCGCCATCAAGCCGGTCGTGTGGGTGAACAGATCGTTTACACCGATATGCTGGTTGTAGATGACGTAGATCCGCCCGGAATTCGAGACGAGAGGAAATCCCCAGCTCGCCAGCCCGCCGTCAGCCGCCGGCGCCGGCCCGGCAATCACGCGCGGCGGGGTCCAACTGCGCCCTTCATCACCGCTGCGCGCAAACACGATGCGCTGGTCGGGCTCACCCTCGGCGGTGCTCTGTGTCCACACCGCCGCCAACCCGCCATCCGGCGACTCGAACACAAGAAAGTGCTCGTTGCCCGTATCGTGTGTCGAACCGTCCAGACTCTTCGGCACATAGACCGTATACTCCGGTCGTGTCCGCAACCGTTCCGTTTCGATGTTCATCTTGACCTGACCCCCTGAAACGAGTCCAGTTAAACATATCCGATTCAGGTGGTAAGTGGGAAATGTCGGGTAAAACCAAGGAGTGAGGGAACTGCCAATGAAATTTAATGTCGTAGGAAAAGACCCGGATCCGGATCGCAAGTATGTTTGCCGGCGAATGCTTGTCGGGCCGTGGCGGAATCAACCTGAGGAGTTTGAGGGTTACAACGGGTTTTTCGGCTGGGCCTCGATTGTTATATTGAAGTCAGGCAGATGGATAGTCACTTTCAATTCCGGCCACTGGCACGTCAGCGCGCCCACCGTAGGACCAGGCCTGACCGATGAGAGAAACCATGCATACATGCGGAAACACCCCCACCTTTATCGTGCTATAGATGAGGGCGGCACGACCTCGTTCATACCACTTTTCCATGCTCCAAGGGGGGGGCGGGTGCACCTTATGTACTCAGATGACGCGGGCCTCACGTGGTCGCGACCGACAACTCTTGTCGATACCGAGAACACGAATCTTCACCCGACCATTCTGGAAATGAGCAACGGTACGCTTCTATGCACGTTCGTTGATGAACGGCTCGCGGCCGGTGATGAGCCTGCGCCTAACGGTTTCTACTTTCGGTTGGGCTATATGCTTTCTGACGACCATGGCCAGACCTGGAGCGATCACAAGTTCCTCCCCGACACCACCGCCACTGGCAACGAGCCTCCAATACAGATTGCCGACGGCACGGTTCTCAGGTGTGCACATGAAAGATTAGACAGCAGCAAGAAATATGACGGTGTGGCCATCTTCGCCTCACGGGACAATGGTCAGACCTTCGAGATCCGGTCGATCATAAGTGCAGAAGACCATCATATGCACGAACCCACCCTCATCGAAATGAACGATGGAAGACTCGCCCTCCTGACCCGCCCCGATGGCGACATCTGCTTTTCAGAGGACGAAGGGAGAACATGGACAAAGCCGGTGAGTACGGGAATCAGCATGGATGACCCTCACCTGATTCAATTGCCGAACGGCGTTCTGGCGGCGTTCCACGGTTCCCGTACCAGGTCAGGATTGAGAGTTATCCTCAGCAAAGACAACGGCCGGACATGGAACGGTTCAGCCGAGGGCTTGGGATACGCGGTCGATTCATCCGTCTATCGATACTCATCCCCGGTAGTGCTTGACGACGGAACCGTTTACGTCCTGTATCAGCACACCGGGGGTCACGACATGCACCACGCCCGAACCCAGGCACTGTGGGGAGTTCGTGTAAGGGTCTTCGATTCGGCCGACGGCATCGAAATCCTCCCTGCCCCGGGCAGTCCGGAAGACCTGGGCCATGGAGAAGCTTTTATGGCAATGGCCGCAGACCATGATTTCGGCCTTCGTGATTCAGGAACCGTCGTATTAGATACAGGAACCTTCGTAATTGAACCAACAATCAACCCAGAGACCCTGCATATTTCACGACGAGTCGTGAAACAGCAGGAATGACGAATGACGAAATACCCAAATACCCAAGGAATGACGAATGCCGAAGTCGCAAAGTGCTTGATAAGAGGGTGAAAGGAGCTCTTATCCAGGTGTTCGTTGATGACATGGCAAAAGTTCCTGCCAGAGCTCCCGAGAGAGAGAGAAGGGTCAGCTGACGGAAACCGTCGTCTTTCACGAGGGCGAGAGTAATGTGCCCGTTTTGCGTATTCCAGGACTGGTGCTGTCGAAAAGGGGGACGCTGCTGGCCTTCTGCGAAGCCCGGACTGGATCGATGGGGTTGGGGCCGCGGGATCGTTCGAATACTGATATTGTCATGAAACGAAGTGAAGATATGGGCATGACATGGGGGCCCCTCAGGTTTCTTGGTCCAGTCCTTGTGAGAGAATCCGGGGTGATCGGGCAGGCTGAGCCGGAGGGAGGGGCGTAGCCCCGACCGAAGGATCAGCCTGCATCGCCGACGGGAACGCCCCGTCGGCCCTGCCTTCTTGAACTTTGAGATTGGCTGCAAAGGCGGCCGGCGTTTGCCAATCCAGTGCACTGTGAGGACGACGGTGGTTGTAATCCAGCCGCCACTCATCGAGCACGTACCGTGCCTCGGCCAGGCTCAGGAACAGCTCACGGTTGAGCAGCTCGTCTCGCAGTTTGCCGTTGAACGATTCCACGTAGCCGTTTTCCCAAGGGCTGCCCTTGTTGATGTACAGGGTATTGACTTCGGATCGCTTGAGCCATCGTTGGATGTCGTGCGCGACGAACTCCGGACCATTGTCACTGCGAAGGTGCTCCGGAGCACCACGCACCGAGAACAGGTACTGCAACGTCAGCATCACGTCTCGCGAGGTGAACGACCGAGCCACCTCGATTGCCAAACACTCTCGCGTGAACTCGTCCAGGACAGCAAGGATCTTCAATTGCCGACCGTCCTCCGTACGCTCCGTCAGGAAGTCATACGACCACACGTGGTTGCGGCCAGTCGCTCGATGACGCACACAGCCGTGACCGCTGTGACCCGGCAAACGCCGCCTCTTACGCTGTCTTCTCGGCACCTGCATCTGCTCCTGCTTCCACAGTCGATGGACTCGCCCGAGACCAACGGTCCATCCTGACTTGAGCAGCT
>CAUZEO010000421.1:0-3881 GCA_963578625.1 Kiritimatiellia bacterium
CCCCTGCGCATTGCGCCTCAAACTCATCGATCACCAGGAACCAACCCGCACGGCAATGCACAATGTGCCGATACCAATTCGCCTGGTCTGGATACGAAATGCAAGTGCCGGCCACGGATGCCGATGCTTCCTCCCGCAGATATCGAAGCGCTGCGTACCGTGACTCAAAACCGGGCCCTGCGCCGTTTACCGCGACGCTTACCCCCACGTGATCCCGAACCGAGGCCGGATCCATTCCTGCGGATCCCCCAAACCAGGTTTTCCCCCGGCTGGTGAATCGCACAATACAATTGGCATCCTGATACGAATGCGACCCGCCCGAAATCCCGTCCAGCAGCAGATACTCGTCGTCGTCCGTCCATCCCGACCGGAAGAATATCTTATCGAACGTCTCCTCGTACGGCACGTTACGCAGGTAGACTCCTTTCGGAGTGAATTCTTCGTACGACTCAATCGAGTCGTAAAACAACCGCGAGAGGGGAGCCACTCCCATCCGTCCCACTTCACCGGGCTCCACGGCCTGGTGGCCGGCCATCCAGGTTCGCAAGGGGTCCTCGTGCTGTCGTACCGCCCGCTCGGCCAATCCTTGTTCATCCGCGGTTCGGCATAGCTGAAGGTACGCGCTGTTTTCCGTCACCGCCGCGGCCATCAGAAGATATTGCAGCGGTACTTCCTCGAGGTTGCTGTACGCAATTAGTGCCCGGTCCGCTCCCTCCAGAAAAGGCCGGCTGGTGAAATAGTCCGTCCTGCCCGATGCCATGGCAAAATCGGCGGTGTCAAACATTGATGACATCCACTGATGCCACCACGAATCGCAGACCGGCTTGTTCGAAGCCATCTGCGGTTCGAAAAACTCCCCGGCAAGCTGCATCCAGGACCGCCCCTCCTGGAGTCCGTGCACCTGGTGAAAATAACGCCCGCCGTAGTACAGGTCCAACGCCGATCGGGTCTGGTGATTCTGCCGCACTCTGTTAACGCCAATTTCATTCAGGAGCCGCGTATTGCCGGCGCCCTCGGTAGAGCGATAGAGCGCCAGCAATCCTTCCAGCGCTTCCTCCCGCTGTGCCCGCGTCAGGCCGGGGTTGTTTTCCAGCATCGCGAACGGCAGCAACAGGATCCTTATTCGCCCATGAATCAGCGGGGGGTCTTCCAATTGCCTGTGAAACCACCGGGTTTTCACGAACGTGCAAATCTGTCGGCAAAACATTGTGGTTAGATCCTGGTCTCCGGTCTGCAACGCCAACATTCCGATCGCCGCAATCTCGGCCATGTAGACCCAGTCTCCACCCCCGCCGCCAATTGACTTCTGCTCCAAATCATGATCGCCTTGCGCCAGCAGTTCTCCTGCGGGCTTCAGATACATGTGCGACCATTGCCCCGGTTGAACCCGATGGAGATAGGGAAGCACCGGGCCTTTTGTCTCGATCTCTCCGGCCAGTTCGCCTGCCGCATTGATTACATCCTCGGCCCGGCTTACGCCCACCACGATGGTTTGTCCGACGTCCTCGACAGAATGGGGAACGGTTCGGATTGCCCACCCGCCCGGACTTGGCCAGGCCCGGTCCGTCAGATCGTAGGCGCGAAAATAGAGCGCTCTTAAAAAAGCGCTGTCCATCATGTTCCCCAGTGCAATCACGTGGCGGCCGCTGAAAGCTTGCTGATTGTCAGGCAGGATCTCGACCGAGGAGGAAAGCACATCTTCCAGGGTGGACTGCAGAAGGCATGCCGCTGCTTGATAGGGTTCTGCCCCGGGCGTCGAGATACACACGCCGGAAGCCAGATCCGTTTCCTGAGTTGGGGGCGAAAAGGAAAATGTCATATCCGAACTAAGGGGGGCTTTGTACTATCTAGCCCGCATATTTCACACTCTTTCGTAACGAGAACGCGGAGGTTGCATCATACCATGAACTTAGAACGATGCTCCGGGCAAAGACGTGTAGGCACACTTCAAAGTCGGGGCATCGTTCTAAGTTCATGGTATATTGTGACATCCGTGTTCGCAGTAGAAAGAGTGTTAAATATGCGGGCTAGAACTATTGCGAGAATTCTTTTACCACGGAGTGACCCAGAATCCCTCTCGGTGGACTCCGTGGTGAGTTCCGTTTGCTTGCGGTGCCGCTGTTTCGTGGTTTAGATTCCTGGTTGAGGCCTCTACCGCTTGCAAGAGCCAACATCCTTTGCCACAGTTAGCCGGTTCTCGTCCGAAAGGCCCATTATACGCCCATCCACAACGGATCTACCAACCAGGAAAATGACAAGATGAAGCTACCTTGGTTCTTTACGGCTTTCGGACTTCTCCGCCGAGTACTGCTGCTGTTTCTGTTCGCCTGTTCGCCGTGCTTTGCTGAAGTGGAGCGAATCAGTTTCGCCGAAGACGGCGCAATCGAAGGTGGCGGCATCAGGCTGGTTTCTGACGGCGTTGAGACGGACCTTCCGGAAGGGAGCAATATTTTTACCCTCCTGGACGATGCGGACGAGCCGTTCACCCTTACGGATCAACTGCTTCACTGCGATTTTTTCCCGGCCAATTTCATCGCGGAAAGCAGCAATGAGCAGAGGATTGATCTCTCCGGGCGATGGAATGCTTTGAAATGGCCATTCGCCGGCAACGAGGAAGACTTGATTCGGAATCCGGGGAGCGCCGCCGGATGGGAGGAAGTCGTGATGCCGGGGCCGGTGCACCTGCGGGACCCGGATACGCCGGCGCCGGAGGATTATCACAACGTGAAATTCTCCCATGTCGATGCAGAGGACGGAGCATTGCTCTACAGGCAACTGGACGTCCCTTCCGATCTGCGCATGGAAGGAAGGGTGGCCCGGTTGCGCCTGGACGGCCTTTATCCGCGCGGCGCCGTCTATCTCAACGGGCAGCTCCTCGGCGTGGTCGAAACCGGACTTACCCCGGTGGAATACGACGTAACCCATTTCGTTACTCCTGGAGAGGCACTGGATGTGGTGATCCGCCTCTGGCGCAGAGGGCCGTATTCACGTCTCGATATGCCGCGGTGGACGATTGATTACTCCGGCATACACCGGGCGGCGTACATCAAGCTGATTCCCCGGATCCATGTGGACGATCTGAAGATCGAGCAAACGCTGAGCGACGACATGAAGAGCGGTGTGTTGAAAGTTCGAGCCCGCGTACGCAACACCTCGAATACCGCTACCGATGTCTCGCTGGATGGCGTGCTTCCCGGCGCCGATGAGAAAATGTCCGGCTCGGCGAGACTGGGGGCCGGCGCGCGTAAATGGATCGAGCTCAGGGCCACGGTTCCGCACGTCAACGCCTGGTCGAATGAGAGGCCCGACCTTTACGACCTGACAATGCAACTTCGAAGCCGCGGAGATGATTCTGTTCTACAGACATTTGAGCGCCGCATTGGATTCCGCAGGTTTGAGATGAAGGATCAGCGGCCGCTGCTCAACGGGCGACCGGTAAAAATTCGCGGCATTAACTTTCTGCCGTTCGTGCCCGGGCGTGGGTTGGCCATCAATAAGGAGGAAATTCGCCGCGAGTTGGAGCTGATGCAAAAGGCCAACATTAACGGCATACGAACGCACTTGTCAGGATCGGTGGAGCTTGCCGAAGTGTGTGATGAACTGGGGATGTTCCTGATTCAGGAAATGCCCATCGACTGGGCGCCGGATTTCATACGCGATCCCGAAAAAATTGGAGGGATTCTGCTCAGGCTCCAGGGGGCAGTGAGCCGGGACCGGAATCACCCCTCATTGTTGCTGTGGGCGGTCGGGAACGAGAACCTCGTGTCCGAGGAGAAAAATCGCGAAATCTATGTGCGACACAGCCACTTGTTCGACCGGTACATTAAGGCGCTTGACCCCACTCGCTATACCATGTTTCCGCCTCCGGGACCCTCCGCCGG
>CAUZEO010000422.1:0-3854 GCA_963578625.1 Kiritimatiellia bacterium
ACGAGGAGATGCGGGAGCGGACCGACGCGCTCGCCCCCCTGTACGATGTCTGGATCCTCGGCACGCCCTCTCCCGACCTCGTGGCCAGGGGCCGGGAACTGGGCAAGGAACTCTGGTCCTACGGATGGAACTACTCGCACGCCTATGGCACCGCGGACCTCAGGCATTACTTCGGGCGATACCTGTGGAAGAGCGGGCTGACGGGCGCCTCCATGTGGTGCTACAACCACGGCCGCTTCCGGGGTCGTTTCTGGTCGTACATCGATGCGAAGGAGGTTGCCTTTTCTCCGGCCGAACACAAGCTGATGTTCTCTTACGCTTGGGTCGAAGACGGCGAGATCATCCCGACGGTGAAGTGGGAAGCAATTCGGGAAGGGATCGACGACTACCGCTATTTGCGCACGTTGGAGCAATACGCGACGGCTGCGGCGGAAGCAGACAACAGCAAAGAGCGCGCGGCCGGCGAGGCGGGATTGCAACTCCTCGGCGAGATCCGGGAAGGCGTTGCGCCGGTGGTCACCAAGGCGGCGGTGGCGGATCATGACAAGCCGTCCCTGCTTCACGTGGACGACGAGCGCCGGCGCGTCGCGGAGGCGATACTGAGGATCCTCAAAGCGCAAGGCCGTGCCGGAGGCGAGTGGGTATTGACGGCGGGAGACGGAGGAGTGGGCAGCCCGAGGTAAGGAAGCCAAGAAAGGAGATGGTGAAGATGAAGACAGGTGTGTGGATGAGCCTTGCCGCGACGCCTCTGGCGCTGGCGCTATGCGTGCCGGCGGCACCGGCTCAAAGCTGGCACGACGACTTCGACGGGCCCGGATACACTCCCGGTAATCCGTTGCCCAGTCCTTGGATAGACGGTACCTACGCCCCGGTGAGCGTGACCGACTACGGGACGAGAGGTTCCACGAATTACACGGCTGCTTACTACTTTGGCAACTACAACGACCACCGGTGGGGGGCATCCTTCCGCCCCCTCGATTTGGGTGCGGGCACCGTTACGCCAGGGTCCGGGTAAACCCGGCCGGGGGTGCGCAGTTAGCGCTTACGGAGACCGCCAACGGCTACGCGTATGGTATAAGTTATGATGGCGACAGTGTAAGGTTTCACCTGGACGACTTCAAAGGCACGCGGGACAGCTACGGTGCAAGGGTCTGGACGAACGGACAGAACGCGGCAATATCAGGGGATTTCGGTTTCGTGAACTACACTTGGTATGATGTCCGCTTATCCTGGACGCCCGACCGGAAGACCTTCACGTTCGAGCACAAGGATACAACCACGGATGAGTACACGCTCGGTTTTCAACACACGACGGCGGAACCGCTGACTCTGAACTATGTGGGCCTGAGTCTGGCGGTCTACTCCAGCGGCAACGGGGCGCAATGGGTCGGCTACACGTTCGAGCCGGAGGAGATCTCGTTTACGGACATGCAACTCCAGGACACCGCGGCGATGGAGTTCCTCAGCGCGATGGGTAAGCCTTACCGGCTGGAGTACACGACCGACCTGGTCAGCTCCAGCACCTGGCACGGTGCCGGTGCCAGCCTGACCGGTACCGGAACCAACATGTACTTCTTCGATCCCCAAGAGGCGGCGGGATCCAGCGTGTCCAAGGCCTATCGCATCGTGTCGCCGTAGAGTCATCTGTCTGTCCTGAAACCTTCTTGGTGCGACCGCTACCTGTGAGGAGCGGTCAACCGTGCCGGCCAGCGGCGCCCAGGCGCGGGCCCCCTCCCGCCGGAAAGCGCAGGTCCGCACGGGTCTGTCGGCCCCCGGGCACAGGTCGAACCGGGCCAGGCGCACCTGCCCCCGGTGGATCTCGAGGTGTCGACCCGTCATCAGGCAGCGAAGCCCCCGGTATGAAAGATCGATGGCGTTCCTGGTGTCTCTCCTCCGGAAAAGTTTCGTTCGTACGGGGCCGCGGACCGAGCCGTTCCGCTTCCGCTGTTCACCGCGCATAGAACCAGTCTATCGGGTAAACGCGCATGACTGATTCCTGTTTTTGCAGGTCCTGTTCGGCGATGCCCAGCAGGGGACTGCCCCGCAGGTAGCGGACGATTACCCGGTCGCCGACCACGTCCAGGTTGGCGTAGTGAAAGTAGGCCCAGGCGTCGGGCAACGGGCCCACCCAGTCCCGCGCCCGCACCATCTGGATGGGGTACTCGGGCTGGATGCGGTCGACGTCCTCGATCCCTTCGCTCAACTCAAGTGTCTTGAAGTTCCCCCAACTGTGTCCGCCGTCCCCTGAGACGGCCGAAGAAAGACGGCCCCGCCGGTAGCCGCGCCGGATTTCCTCGCGAGATACCTGGTTCCATACCAGCAACAGATCGCCCGACTCCGGCAAGGTCACCATGAGGCCCGGCGATTCGGAGCTGGGCAGATCCGATGGGACCACCGCGGTCCAGTGTTCACCGCCGTCCGTGCTGAAACTCTGCACCAGGCGCCCGACCGTGGAGCGCATCAGCAGCAGCACGTTACCCTCCCGCGCCTCCGCGATGGTCGGCTCGAAGCAGGCGGTCTGACCACAGTAGCCGTTGGGGATGCCCTGGAAGTCGAACCACCCAATCAGGGCGCCGCGGTGTTTGGTCCAGCTCTTACCGTCGTCGTCGGACCGGTAGGTCACGGTCATCCCCATCTCCGGTGCGTGACTGTGCCCTTCGATCGCGATCTCTTCGCCGCGCCACTGGCCGTAGGCCGTCACGTCGTCGTACTGGAGTTCGGGATGAACGCTGACCATGGCGCCGTTCTCGAATTCCCAGGCACTGGGCCCGTTGATGTATCCCGTGAGCAGCAGCCGACCGCTCGCGAGCTGAATCGTCGAGTGGAACATCGGGGTGAAGCGCGCCTCGTCGCAGACCAATATGGGCTCCGACCAGTTATTGCCATCGTCCGTCGACGCCGCGAACCAGGTGCTGCCCTCCTTCTGGCCATAGAGAGCCAGCGCGCCGGACCGGAGGCGGATCAACCCTCCCGCGGGGACGGCATAGTTCAACGGACGGGCCTCACTCCAGGACCGGCCCCCGTCCGTCGACGTGCGACATGATTGCTCCTGCGCCAGCAGCCACGAACCGTCTTCCCGCACCACGATGCCGCCGGCGTGGGAGATACCCTCGATATCGGTGACCCCGTCGGGCAGCGGTTTCCTGGAGATTCCTTTCTTTATGTCGTCCTCCGTGTCGGTTCTTCGGAGAGAGATCAGGGTCAGTTGCTCAAATCCCACTCCCCTTCAATCTCCCCGCTTGCTCTCAATATCGCCAGGATGGCCTGCGCGACGCGCCGGCGCTCGTCGTCCACGTGGAGCAGGGACGGCTTGTCATGATCCGCCACCGCCGCCTTGGTGACCATCGGCGCCACGCCTTCCCTGATCTCGCCGAGAAGTTGCAGACCCGCCTTTCCGGCCGCGTGCAGATCTTCATTGTCCGCAGTTGCCGCGGCTGCCGCGAACTGCTCCAGCGTCCGCAGGTAGCGGTGATCGTCGATTCCTTCCCGGACCGCTTCCCACAACGCCGTCGGGATGATCTCGTCGTCTTCGTACCAGACGTACGAGAAGAGGTGGTAGTGCTCCGCCGTGAACTCGGCGTCGGCGTAGGTGTAGGTCCGGTTGAATCGATCCCTGAACTTGCCGTGGTTGTAGCACCACAGGGAGGCGCCCTTCAGCCCGCTCTTCCACAGGTACCGCCCGAAGTAGTGTCTCAGGTCCGCCGTGGTGTAATTGAACGACTGGCTCCACCCGTAGGACCAGAGCTCCTTGCCGAGGGCACGGCCCTTGACCAGGAGGTCGGCCGAGGGGGTGCCGAGGATCCAGACATCGTACAGGGGAGCGAGCGCGTCGGTCCGCTCCCGCATCTCCTCGC
>CAUZEO010000423.1:0-3851 GCA_963578625.1 Kiritimatiellia bacterium
CTGTCCTTCATCGTAGCCTTCAAAGCCAAAGCTCCCGTCCGGTTTCGTTCCGGCGCGGCTACTGGGAAGCGCCCAGTCGACGTAGAGTGAAATGCCGTGCTCCTGGAATTCGTGATACTTCCTCGTCATCAGCTCAAAGTAGCTGCGGTAGTACGGCGCAAAGGTCGCGTACTTATTGTACGGCGGGAACAGCGCAAGTTCCGGATGGTTATGAATCGTTTCGGTGTGCGGGTAGTACCCGCCGCGCTCATACTGGAAAAGATGGAATCGCGGCAACCGCTTCTGCACCTTGGCGGCGAAGTCCAAGTAGTTCTCCATACTGATCCGGTGAATGTCATTGCGGACATCATTCTCGTCGAAGCCATCCAGGTCTCCGTACCAGATGTTGTCGCTGAGCAGGTCGCCTTGGGTGAACGCACGCTCGGACAGTCCGAGAGTTGCCCAGGCGCGGGGGCCGAGGTCCGCGGTCTCGAGGAGCTGGTGAAAGTTTTCGAATTCGCCAAACGCGGCGATCTCCATACCGCCCTCGCGAATCTTCAAGTCGCCGTTGCCATACGATGCCGCCGACGACTGCCACAGGAAGCTGGCGTCGTAGGCCAGGTCAATGCCGCGGTCCAGCGGCCGCTCCGGGGCAAATCCGGGGAAAAAGTAGCGGTCATCATACTGATCATGCCACATCAAATGCGTGCCGCGGACCGCGCAATACATCCAGCTCGCCGCCTGCGCTCCCTGCACCGGCCCGACCAGCAGCCAGGGCGCGCGAGGCAATTGCCAGCCGTCCTTCGTCAGCAATGTCTCGATCTTCGCGTCGACGATCGATTGATCTTCCGACTCGAGACACATGTAAATCGGGACGCCGTTCATCGAAAGAGGCACCTCCCCGTACGAAAAGTCGACGTCCGGCCGGGTAATCGTCATCACCGCGCTTTGAAAGTTGCGCCGGTTCGGAAAGTAGGCTTCGCCGATGGATTCCGCCGGGTACGAGCAGTAGCGATTCGCCGTGTGGGCAAGGTACTGGTAGTAGTAGCCACCGGTCCGCATCGCTTCCGAGAGGATTGTCACCGATTGGATGCCCAACAACTGCTGCGACGCCGATTCAATCTCTACCGTCTTGACCACTTCGTGCGCATCCGCATGCAGTGCGTAGAGTTTGGTAATGGCCAGACCTACTGTTTCGTTTACGCAGTCCACCACGATCCGCGGCGGAACCGACTCGGTATCGACAGAGATGTTCTTGACCCGATCGTCGAACTCGGAGCCGGTCGGACCCTTGGAGATCACGTACTGATCGACGCTTCGCGCAAGGGCGTCGCCGAACAGCGAAGGAAAGCGGAGACCCTTGAGATAGCCATGCTCCGGATCGATAAAGATTTCAAGACGTCCGGCCGGATCGGTGTAGGTGGGAAGATCGGTTTCCGCCGGCGCACCCGGAACGATTTTCGGATAGGGTTGATTCTGAAATATCGGCCTGCGTTCTTCTGCTTCCGCTATATTCATTCCCCCCGCGGGCGGCGCCTGGCCGGGGGATGACAATACCGGCGCGAAGACCAACAGCGCGGACAGAGTGGTGAGGAAGAGTTTGGGCGAGCGAATCATGGTGAGTCCTTTCTAGCCGACAAGATCACCCTCGGCTTCCAAAAACCTTTTAGATACCAGGAATCGCCGCCGACGTCCCCGATGTAGTCGCCGAGGATAAACTCCTTCTTTACCTCATCGGCCATGCCGGAATAGAGCGAGCGCCACATCGCGGGGCAGCGGTAATCGACCCAATCTCCCCCGTCGGGCGAGAACTCGATGATCACATACTGTCCGGCGTACGGCGTAAGATTTGCCTCGAGCCGTTTTTTACCGGGAAGCCTCAGGATCGCTTTCCCGTTGACCCTGACCTCGCCGTCCCCCTCGGTCTGGAGGAGTATGTTTGATGCGTTCGGCACCTTCCCGATCACGATCCCGGCATATTCGCTCTTGTGCGCGTAGTGGGTGTTCTCCGTGTAGCACTGGTTCCAGTAGATCATGTTCTGTTTGACGGGAAGCTGCCAAGGCAAGTCGGCCGTTTCCCCGGCCACAGCGGCATCGGACTTACGGAAGGCCAGCAGAACACTGGGACGGTCGGCCGGTGCGTTAACGCTGACACGCGCCGTTTCGGTTTTGCCGGCCACCGGGACGACTTGATCATCCACACAAACCATCCATCCGTCCGCAATGTGCATGGCCAACTCTCCCGTACCGGTGAAGTTGATTCTGAAATATGCGGCATCCACACCAACTTCAACCGGAATTTTTCGTTTCTTCTCGCTGGCATACAGCGCGAAGTCCGCGGGGACGGATGTTACATGGAATTGGTCCTTCGGGAGCGTGATCCTTTCGTCGAAGCCGTAGGTGTGCTCCGGGTTGAGGGCCAGGAGGGTCTTGCCGAGATAAAATGGCCAATTCTTCAGGTTGCCCGGGCCGGGCCAAACCGACACCCCGGTCACCCGCGTACCGCGCCACTGTGGATCCATTCCCGGTTCGTACACCACAAGACCCCGCCGGTTTGCCTGCTTTTCGTAGAACGCCGTCACCCCGCCGGCTCCCCGGTACCCGAACAACTGGTGGGGACCCAGCGGTAACCGCACATCGGGCTCCAGCATGTACTTCGTAAATGTATTCCCGATATCAAGCCACGATTCGTTCCAGCTTCCGCCCGGGACCATGAATCCCCACTCCTGGTGTTGGTCCATGTGCAGTTTGTTCGTCGGCTCGTAGTAATACCACTCGGGCACCACGTGGATGAATCTGCTGAAGATGTAGCCACTCAGTGGATGCCCCGGATCCAAGGTGGTGAGGGCGAAACTCGCATGCTTGGAAATCGTGGCGTTGAATTGCTCGGTCATCAGCGCGACGCCCGGATAAGCCTCCGAAATCTGCTTCATCATCAGCATCACGCCCTCCCCTGACGTCATGCCGTCCTTAAATCCCCGGCCGTTGCCACCGCACTCATCCAGGTAAATCAGGTCGACGCCGGCCTCCACCAGCGGCTTCATCTGCCCGACATAGAATTCACGGAAATCCTTCGACGCCGGCGAGCAATAGACGTGATTGTCCACGCCGGAAAAGACCTTGTCCCCGTAGGGCGTGCGGGCGGTGATACGCCCGTCATGGGGAGGTGGGTAGTCCCACTTTTCGTTGCCTTCTTCGTCGGTCCAGACTTCGAGAAAATCGCGATGAAAGCGGGCGACAAGGTCCCGATGATCATGGGTAATGCCGGTTGTGTTCACGTGTGCGCCGACATGAAACCCGAGTTCCCGCGCGCGCTTGAACCACCTGGAGCTGGTCGGCGCAGGCTCGTAGAAGGGAAAGGGTCGTCGATTAAAATCCGTCACCCGGCCGAGCAACGTCTGCGACGGATCCACGCGTTTTGCTAGCTGCTCCAACCCTTCGAAATCCCACGGATAGAGGTAGGCCTGGGCGCGGATGTCTTTTACCCAGGCCGGCTGCTTATTCTCAATCGAGACATAGCCGGCTTCCTCTTCCATCCACGCGAGGTAAGGATCAACGGCATCCGCCCAATGCGTCGTGTAGCGCCGGATTCGTATTTCAACCGCCGAGGGAACCCGGGTGATTGCCGGATACCAGCGCACCATCGATATGTCCGCTTTCTCCCCAACCCCATTCGCGGATACGTAGGCCGTCCCCGTGTCCAATTCTCTTGACTCAAGCAACCATCCCGACGCTTCCCCCTGGAACAATGCGACGGGAATCGAACCGCTCAATTCTTCGTTCCAGGGCGCGCGCCTTTCCACGCCGGAGCCCTGGCCGCTGACCATCACCAGTGCGTGGTTTCCCATGTCCAGCCCGGAGAAAGGGACCCG
>CAUZEO010000424.1:0-3797 GCA_963578625.1 Kiritimatiellia bacterium
ACGTCCGGAAGAAACAAAGAAACAAATCGATCCGCCCACTGATCGCGAATGGCGAGCGTCGGAGCAAGAACGAGTGAAGGCGCACCGAGCCTCCGCATGACCTCCAGCCCCAGCACGGTTTTCCCGGAGCCGGGTGCGGCGACAATATGCAAGTGTCGATCAGACAGATGAGCTTCCACTTCCTCCAGAACACGAGCCTGGTAAGGCCGCCAGGGGAACTTGAATCGTGCGTCTGATGGTTGAACCTGCACGAAACGGTCACACACTATAGGTGCTCGCCGACGTACTCCCCCCGCGCCCGGTCCAATTGGTATGGTAGAACTCGCCGCGCGGCTTATCGACGCGTTCGTAGGTATGCGCCCCGAAATAATCACGCTGAGCCTGCAGCAGGTTTGCGGGAAGCCGTTTGCAACGGTACCCGTCAAAAAAGGCCAAGGCGCTGCCGATCGCCGGCATGGGGACACCCAATTGCACGGAAGCCGAGACGACGCGGCGCCAAGCGCCCTGCGCCTCTTCGACGGCGGATTCGAAAAAGGGATCAAGGAGCAGATTTTCGAGGTTCGGATTCTTGTCGAACGCTTCCTTGATTTTGCCTAGAAACGCGGACCGAATGATACATCCGCCCCGCCACATGAGAGCAATGCCGCCATAATTCAGGTTCCATTCGTTCTCTTCCGCCGCGCCCCGCATCAGTTGATATCCCTGGGCATAGGAAATAATTTTCGATGCGTACAACGCGCGCCGAAGATCATCGACGAGCGCATTCCGATCGCCATCGAACTTTGTCGTGGGACCGTCGAGCACAGAAGAAGCGACGACCCGTTCATCTTTGAGCGCGGAAAGGCATCTGGAGAATACTGCTTCGCCGATCAGGGTGAGCGGGAGGCCCAGATCCAGGGCCGCGATCGCGGTCCACTTTCCCGTTCCCTTTTGCCCCGCAGTATCAAGGATCAAGTCTACCGTATGTGTGCCGTCGTCCTCCCGGTACCCGAGGATGTCCCGCGTGATCTCGATGAGGTACGAATCGAGCTCGCCCTCGTTCCATGTCGTAAACACGTCATGCATCTGGTCGTTCGAAAAACCGAGGCCCTCTTTCATCATGTGATACGTCTCGCAGATCATCTGCATATCGCCGTATTCGATCCCGTTATGAACCATCTTCACGAAATGGCCTGCGCCGTCCTCACCGACCCAGTCACAACACGGTTCCCCGGTATCCGTTTTGGCGGCAATATCCTGAAAAATATTCTTTACATGAGGCCAGGCCTCCGGATTTCCTCCCGGCATGATACTCGGACCGGTAAGCGCTCCTTCTTCGCCGCCGGACACTCCGGTACCGATGAACAGCAGACCCTTTTCCCGGAGAGCTTTTGATCTGCGGATAGAGTCCGGGAAATGGGAGTTCCCTCCATCGATGAGGATGTCGCCAGGTTCGAGGAGAGGGACCAGGCTGTCGATGACCTTATCAACAGCCGAGCCGGCTTTCACCATGATCATGATGCGCCGCGGGGTTTTGAGTTGGGCGACCAATTCTTTCGGAGTATGTGAACCGAGAATTTTCTTGCCTTTCGCCCGACCACTGAGGAAATCGTCGACTTTCGAGGTCGTACGATTATATACCGCCACGGTATAATCATGATTGGCCATATTCAGAACGAGGTTCTCGCCCATGACCGCCAGGCCGATGAGTCCAATATCCGCTTTAGCCATTTTCGAATTCTCCATGCATGATGATCTTGCGCCCGTCCGGGCTGAGCGACACGAATTAATGAGATCGGCCATTCAACGTGGGAGAGCGCCCCACGTCAAGCGATCTTCCCTGTTGATTAAATGTCGAAAACTATTTCGTGACATTCCAAAAAGCTCCAGTACCATGGGCAACCTGACGAGTGCGCCAGGGATGGTCTAAGAAGCAAGAGTGCGCAGATCAGAGGGATCGGGATGGTCACATATCCGCAATGACCGTACAAAGGCGAGCAACGTTCCGGCGGCGATTCCGGGAGATTGATCGGGAGCGATTTCATCTCCGGGTTACGGACGTACCAACCCCGCCGGAACGCTGCAATCCCGTCGAAGAATTGGTTCACAAAGTCCTGAAGACCTGCGGACTCGATGAGGACGTCTGGGCGCGGAAGCTCATGGAGAACTGGGGGGAGATTGTCGGGGAACATATCGCGCGAAATGCCCGCCCGGGCCGGATCGACAGGTCCACCTTGGTTATCTTCGTCACGAATTCGGCTTGGTTGAGCGAACTTTCCCGATACGGAAAGCGTCAGATCCTGCAGAACATTCAAAGCCGGTTTGGAAAGAACCGAATCCGCGCGGTTCGATTGCAACTGGATCCTGATTTGAATCAGATCAAAGACCTGACCAAACAGAAGTGAGAAAGTCATGATCAGGCAGGCGGCGGCGAAGCGGGCGGGCAGATCTGGCTCTATTGGGTTGGACCCGGGGTCGGCGAAATTGTAGCAGGTCCGGTCTGCAGCAATGTTCTGGAAGACAAGTCGGCTGCACCATGATTCCGGAGCCTTGCGCTCGGGAGTCTGCAGGTAGCGAAGCCACTAAACCAGACGGCCTGCACAAAGATCCCCGGGCCTTGCGCCCGGGAGCATTGTCACCCGTTGCCTGGATTCGTGCCCCGAAAATCCGGCGCCCGATTGGGGGACCGTTCCAGTTTCTCTCTCGGCCGGACAATTTGCCGGCGATCCGGCGTGAGCCTCGCGAGAAGCTCCGGCGAAGGCTGGTACGGGTGACGGTGATTTCCCCAGGACGGACCGTACCGGTAAACCGCAATTCGCCGTTCTCCCGGGTTCTCCCGTTTCGCCGATCCGTGCGAACAGGCGTCAACAAACAGGAGGGCGTCGCCTGCCCTCATGTGAATTTCCACGGCGCCTTCCATCGTGTCCATTGACGAGCCCTCCTCGCTCATGACGAATTCGTCATAATCAGGATGGGCAAAATTGGATTTGTGACTTCCAGGGATCAGCATCGTGGCGCCATCCCCAGGTCCGATGTCCGTCAATGCCATGAGAATATTAATTTGATTGCAGTGAAATTTACCGTTCAATACACGGAACTGGCATCGTGAAACACCAACGTGTCCGCCGCTGTGAAGACCAATGGCCTGACCCGGGCCACGAATGTTAACAAAATTTTCATCGATAAAAAGCGGGCCGAGGGACCAGTCGAATGTCCCCTCCCCTCCAACAAAATACTTCACTTTGTCGATCCACGACGGGTGGTCTATCAGCGTCTCAAATGGCGCACCGGCTTCATAAATCTGCTGAAGATTCAGACCGTCTTTCGTGCCGTAGTCGTGCGCGTTGATGTACCCGCGCCATTCACCCGGGTCGAGCGGAAGCACGGCCTCCACGCATTCGTTCATCGCGGACACGTCCTCCCTGGAAAGAACTCCTTCCAGAAGAAGGAATCCATTTAGATCGAAAAAGTAGATGTCTCGATTGGTGACCATACATTTACATTCTCACGAAATCGGGCGGACATCAACCAGCACATTCGGGAATGTTCTTTTGCACTGGCAATCGGTCGGTGTGTATGCATCCTACATGCTTGTCGTGCCGCCGTTCGTAGCACGGGTATCCGACCCCCCCAACCGGAGCCTCGTGCCCGGGGTTCCGCGACTTTAGGTTCCGGTGGGGCTTTGCCACAAGGGTCGGATACCCGTGCCACGTGAACGAAAAGAGATTTTATGATGAAAGCACTTGTCTACAACGGCCCCTGGGATATGACGCTGGCGGAGTTTCCCCGCCCGGAACCGGCGGAGGGCGAAGCCCTGG
>CAUZEO010000425.1:0-3763 GCA_963578625.1 Kiritimatiellia bacterium
GCGGCCCGTCTCCCTCCAGCCGCACCGCGATCTCCGCCAGGGTCAGTCCCTTCCGCTTCATCTTCGCGATACGCTGCAATCGCCGCAAATGCGACCGCTCATAGTGCGCATTCCGCCCCGCCTGTACCGGCCCGGCCAGCAAACCGCGCGCGATATAGAAACGAATCGTCCGCGGTGCCGTCCGTCCCGCCTCCGCGAGTTCCTTCAGCGTGTAGATCTCTCGCACCATTACAACCCCTTATACCGACAGATAATGACAGTGTCAAATTATAATGCCGATTTTTCGGAAAAATGCCGATCGGGCGCCCGGTTTGAGGATCGAGAGCCGCTATCGGCCTCCGATCCGATGTTTCGCCCGTGTTAACGCACTGAGTCAGGAGGAGTTGGCAGGCGCTCTGATCCGCCCGTGGGAGTGCCGGACCGCATGTCGAATCAAGCTTTGGGTTCGCATGAAGTGGGGTGCCGCCCACTTTACAAAGATCCGCAATTCCGGAGAGGAGGGGGAATGTCGTTGCACGAGCAATCGCCTCGGGGAATTAACAGGCCTATGTTGATAAGAAACCAATAACCTTGTGTTGATTGAGGGTGGGGCTGTTGTCATTATAGATCCTTGTTTCCATGAGCAAAAAACGCGATGACCAACCCTTTGAGCCCGGCTTCAACTTCAAGGAGGGTAAACTTCGGATTTTCACGGAAGATTGCGTAATGGTGATCCGGGGCTGGCCGGAACCGACGGCGGTCTTCAAGCGCGCCGGAGACCGAACCTGGACGGCATTCGAGCCGAATTTTCCGCTGGTACGGCCCTACCGCAGAAGTGCGCGCCGCAAGCAGGATGATCAACAGCTTGAGTTGTCCCTCGAGCTTGTGCCGACACGAATGGGTTTGGCGGAACAGCGCAAACGGGCGTTTGACGCCTTCCGCTTTTCTCTCCCGAAGGAAGTGGCCGCAGGGTTGGAGCGTTTCCATGCCGCCCAATGGCGCCTGCTCCGGCTTGTTCATAAACATCCCGGCGGTTTGGATCTACTGAAGTCAAACCCCGTGCTTGGATTCTGTCTCGCGGACTTGCGGGCAGTACGTTCCAATCTCAGGGAGAGAAGAGGCCTGCCCCCGGTGGAGCGCCTCGTTTGCATGAAGCAGCGCGAGTTGGCAGGCGTGTTGGGCTTTCCGTCCGCTGAGGGATCCGTCAAGCTCATGAGAAAGACGGTTCCTGAATCTTTAAATGGAAGGCTGTTTGGTGCCCTGCGAGAAGCCTTGCACGACGATGATTCCAGGAAAATGCTGTCCCATGTGGCTCAAATCAATGTGAGTGTATTGGACGTTGCCGTTGATTTTGATCTCCGGAAGGCGGTGACGCCGAACTTTGTCAATGAGGTGGCAAAATCGGGAAAGGACAAGTACTATCCACATGCCGCCCGCATGCTCACCGACGTGATCAATATGCACCGGGACCTTCGCCCCGATGCCTCGAGGAAACGATTCAATTCAATGGCGTCCCTCAAGTCTTTCTACGACGAGGTGAGCGTCGAATTCTGCCGTGCGCATCCGGGGCAAATTCTGCGTGCCCGCTTTCCGCGGCCGCCGATCCGGGGTAATCAATTCATCGTTCCCGTCAGAACGCCCGAGGAGCTGATTCGGGAAGGCGCGGAGCAGAAAAACTGCGTGGCCTGCTATGCGAAATGGGTGGAAGCCCGGGAAAAGTACATTTATCGTGTATTGCATCCTCAACGGGCCACGTTGTCGTTGGTTCGGCGGGGTGGGGGATGGTGTCGAGAGGAACTCAAATTGGCCCGTAATATCTCGGTCAATGCAGGCACCGTATCGTTTGTGGATGAATGGCTAAGCCGGCATTCCCTCTCGGTCTGAACGTGCAAGGAATTACGCTTTGAAATTCGGCCTCCACGCTTTCTCGACGACAAGCCAGAGGATCCACACGCAAACCCGAGGCGCTTGAACTCGCCCAAAGCAACCCGGCCCTCGCCTGGTGCATGGCCAACTGCGACGAGTTCCGCTCGATTTATCTGCAATCGGCGGCCGATTGGGCCAAGTGGCACGTCGGCAACAAGCAAATCGAGATTCTGGAATGGCTCGGTTTCCCCGCAACCGACTCGACCGTCAAAGTGCTGCGCAAGCTGACTCCTTCCTGCATCGACCCAGCGTCGATGCGCATGCTCGCCAATACGCTCGGGAACGATGAGCGTGCCGCGAAAATGCTGGGGCATCTGTCACGGATCAATGCCGGAGCCCTTCGGCTGTGCTGCTACCGGCGCCTCACCGATCTAATATCCCCGTCCCTGGTGAACGAGGCCGCCAATGATCCGCACGAAGAGGAGGATTCGCCGAGGGCCGATCTGCTTCTCGATACGCTCCGCCTGTGGGACACTCTAGACCTGTCCGGCTCCCGGCCGGTTTTCGGCAGCTTGCAACGCATCCAGACCGTTCACGACGAGCTGTTGACCGAGTATCAGCGGCAGCTCAGCACCCAGCGCGAGGAAACCCGGCGCAGGCGCAGGCGCCAGTTTCCCCTTCCGCCGATACCGGGAAACGACGACATCGTCCCCCTCTGCGGGAAATCTGAGCTGGAGAAGGAATCGAAAGAGCAGAACAACTGCGTCGGCTCCTACTACAAGCAGATTCTGAGCACTCGGGATCTGTTCGTCTACAAAGTCCTCCGCCCACAGCGCGCCACGTTGGCCCTGCTCTGTTCGGATGGAACCTGGAGAAGGGGCGAATTGAAAGCCTCGGGAAATCAGTCCGTTCGCCCTGATACCAAATCCGCCGTCGATTCCTGGCTGAAGAAGCACTTGAGAGCCTGGTGATTCTCGCTGCGGCCAGTCGTCCGCGGATTATTTCACAGGCTCCATTATGACACGCTGAACTGTTGCGCCGATTGAGCCTGCCTGATTCAATGGGCGCAGATCTTTGAAAGGTGTCTTTAGAGTTTTTCGCCGCAAGGTGGAGACGCCAACCGAGGCCTCGTTCCTGAAGTAGAGCTCGTCTCACTTCAGGGCATGGGAAGGGCCTACGGTGGTCCAATGACGCACCCCCGCTGCTGCGAAACCGCGGCGGGGGATAATCAATACTTCCCGGACATGGTCTTCTCCATGGCCGGGCCCACCCCGACAGTAAGGAGACAGACCATGACAGAAACAAAGCCGAAACAACGCGCGGTGCCCGCGCGGCATAGCAAGCGCACTTCGGGAACCGCGCCCCGGCATCTACCCACGATCGGCGTTTACGGCTACGATAACGTCGAGACCATCATCCTCGCGGCCCTGGTCACGGAAGATCCGCTCCTGTTGATCGGAAAAGCGGGTACCGGCAAGACGTACCTGCTCAACTCGCTTTCAGAGGCCCTGGGTCTCGAGCACCGGCACTACAACGCCAGCCTGATCTCCTTCGACGACCTTGTCGGCTTCCCGTATCCGGAGCCGGATAACCGGTCGGTTCGTTACCTGGAAACGCCGGCAACGGTGTGGCAGGCCGAATCGGTCCTGGTCGACGAGATCAGCCGCTGCAAGCCGGAACACCAGAACCGCCTATTCTCCCTGGTCCACGAGCGCCGGATCCAGGGCATCCGAATCGGGAAGCTCCGCTACCGCTGGGCGGCGATGAACCCGTGCGATGTCGACCAGGGCGTAGCCGACAGCTACGAGGGGTCGCTGCCGCTCGACCAGGCGCTCGCCGACCGCTTCGCTTTCGTGCTGGAAGTTCCGGACTGGGGCGAACTGGGAGACGATGCCCGCCGGAGGATCGCCGATCCGCG
>CAUZEO010000426.1:0-3741 GCA_963578625.1 Kiritimatiellia bacterium
CAGCGGCGCGGATGTTGGATTGATGATGGCAGGTTCGTTTATGATGACACTGCCAATCATCATTCTCTTTTTCTTTGTTCAGCGCTATTTCATCCAGGGTGTCAGTCTCACCGGCGTAAAGGGATGATCGTGATTAGAAATGCCAATCGTGTTATAAATCCGTAAAGTAGCGGAAGTCGCCGAGACTTCCGATCGGCGACGCACACGCCCGACGGAGAAAAATCACCCAAGAAAAATCATGAAGCCACCCTCTCCATGGTACTCGTGATCACCACTCGATCGCACAAGCGCGGCGGCTCTGAGTGACAGGAACCGTTGGGAGTGATGCGCCAGAATGGAAATTCGGACCTGAAATTCATGATCAGATCAACCGCAGCCCATGCATCCGCGGGTCGGCTTTGCCATCCGTGGGCTCATCCTGCGGAGTCGAGGGTGGCGCAGGTTTCCGGTTTGGTGCTCACTGCGGAATGAATTCGAAGCTCCTAAACGCGGAATGAATTCCGCGCTACCGACGGCGCATTGAACTTCGTGGCCGATGAAAACACGATATAGCATACTACGTAGGGGTTTAATCCGATCCGCACACGGTACGCGCGGCCGGGTGTCGGGACATTTTGTACAGCAAACTCGAAATCTCAGCCTTTTGCGGGGGCCGGCAGCGATTGCGCTTCAATTCCTTCGCGCAGCTTGATCGTCGCGAACACTTTGGGGACATACATTCGTGTCTCCGAGGGAAGATACGCGGAAATTTCATCGAACGTGCTCGCGTCGTGTTTCTTGAGCAACTTCGAGACTCTCCCCTGCCCCGCATTGTAGGCAGCAAGCGTGAGGGGCCAGGTGTCGAACCGCCTGTAGAGCATCTTCAAATAGGTTGCTGCCGCCTTCGCACTTTTTCCCGGGTTCAGCCGCTCATCGCGCGGCCGAAGAGTCAGTCCAAGACTCTCGGCGGTTCTCGGCATAAACTGGTAAAGTCCGGCAGCCCCGACGGGGCTACGCGCGCCGGGATTAAATGACGACTCCACCTCGGCGAGCCAGACCAACTGTTCCGGAACTCCTTGTTTATGAAAAATCGGTTTCAGGCGCGGCACGAGGGTCCCGGCTCGCGTCGGCTCAGGGCGTTTGCGAAGATTTTCCTCCCAGATCCGGGTGCTGCCGACGTACCGGTCGCGATTGGATTTCTGCGGCGGTGGAGACGGCATTCGCTCGACTTCGGGTGGAGGCTTGGGCGTATCCGGAAAGGCTCGAACGGCCCGTTCAGCAATGGTGACATAATCGATTCGCTGGTGTAACCAATCCAGATAAGGGCGCAGACCTTCGACACCATCAAGATGCGCCAGGGTGGACTCCGCCGCGGGCAGAAGCCTGGCCAACTCATCGAGCGACGGCAACTCAAGATATTCATCCAGCACGCCGAAAAAGTCGGTGACGGATTTCTCGGAAAATAATTTTCTATCGAGTGTGTACTCCCCATCCGATGCTTCCTCGATAAAGGCGGCTCCCGAATCGAGGAAATCATCTAGGTCGGGAATATATTCCTGCGCGTGAATCGATGTGACTGCAATGATGCCGAAGCAAAGAATCCAAACGCCGAATTCGAACCTGTGAGAATTCAATGATTCGTTCCTGATTGACTGGAGATGGTGCAGATGCCCCTTTTCGCCGCATCCACGAAATCCGCCATCTCAAGCGCCGGCCCTGAATCGAATTCCACCCGGATCTTCGCCACGGCCTGCAACGGCGTGAGTCCGGAGTGATACAGCAATCGAAACGCGAATTTCACCTGCGTTCGCTCCTCCGGCCCCATTCCGCATCGGCGCATTTCCACAAAATTGAGGCGAGAATAGTGTTGGGAGTAGTCGGTTCCGTTGTGCAAAAGGGCGGAACATCCTGCGAGACGGCGGATTGCCCCCCATCATGGAAAGCCGTCCAAGTCTCGTAAACTGGTGTACGGAAGTGTTCCCGGACAGAAAAGCCCCATCTTCCACATCCACGTATCCGGCGAGCAGCGAACTGTTGGCCAGAATCACACGGTCTTCCACCCGGCAGTTGTGGCCGACATGACTGAAGTTCATAAAATAGCAATCGGACCCGATCTGGGTTTCGCTTTCTTCCTTTGTACCTCGATGCGCGGTGAAAAATTCGTGCATCACGCACCGGTCTCCGATGATCAGCGTGCTTTCGCCGTTCATAAAAGTAAGATCCTGTGGAAGATCGCCGATCACCACGTGTGCATGCAAACGGCATTCCTCGCCCAGAGTGACCCGCGGCAGAATCACGCTGTGAGAACCTACGGTGCAGCGGTCACCGACCTGGGTTTTGGGGTAGATGACCGCGAAGGGGCCCACTTGTAGGTCGACCCCCAGTTCGGCACCTTCTTCAACGATAGCGGTGGGATGAATATTGCTCATTGTATTCTGCAAGACACACGAGTCTCACGGAGGTTTGACGATGCGGAAACCGATGTTGCATGTCCAGTATGGACGGTCGCTGGTTAGAATTCAACGAGCCCTGATTCCCTCATACTGCAAAATCCGCTGGAATCCTGGGCAGAGGGTTGTCCGAGAATAATGTGATCCAGAACGTCAATCTCGACGATGCGTCCGGCATCGATGAGCCGACGGGTGATCTGGATGTCCTCCGCACTGGGATCTGCGTCTCCCGAGGGATGATTATGGGCAAGCACCACCGCGGCACTGGAGGTCCGGACCGCTTCTTTAAATACTTCCCGGGGATGAATCAGGCTCGCGTCAAGAATGCCGGTCGTCAGAGGCCGGGGCGGTCGGATCAGGCGGTACCTGGTGTCGAGAAGCAGCACCCAGAATTGCTCCACGTCCTTATTTGAAGCCTCCCCGCGCAGCAACGCAACCGCTTCTTCCGGAGTCCGTATCACGGGTCGTTCCGGCCTCGTTTCGGCGGCAACCCTGCGAGCCAGCTCGAGGGCGCTCTTGATGATCTGGGCCTTCACCTTCCCAATCCCTTCTTGCCGCGTCAGTTCATCGATGGATACCCGGGACAGATCGGTCAGGCTGCCGTATTGGCGAATCAGATCCCGCGCAACCTCCAGCACATTTCGGTTGCGAGTGCCGGTGCGAAGAATAACAGCCAGCAGCACATCCTCGCCAACGGCTTCGAATCCAAGACGCTCCACTAATTCCCGAGGTTGCTCCCGCAGCGGCAATTCGTGAATACGCAGCGGTTCGGCATCGTACCGGCTCTTCTCATGCTCCCCCAACTCACTCATCAGGTTGAATTCACGCAAAACCTAACCAAAGACCCACTCCACGATTTCCCAACCATAAACAATCAACTGAAACTTGGCCATCCCGGTCCCCACCACGGACTATTCTCCTCCGCGCTCGCGCAGGCAAATAGCCCTTCGGTGTCAATGTAAATTCTGGAATCCTTTACCTTTTGGGTGTTGCGGGGCTTGGTGTTTGCCACGCTATCAGGGATCGGATCTTCGAAGAATCGATCGCACCACGCCTTCATTTCAGATACCGTTCATGGGTGTGGGACCGGCTTTGCACCAGGCTTGTTCGATTCGATCCGCTATTGATTCTGGTGATTCGTTTTCCGCCACATCAATCCAGTTTACTTCGATCTGGTTGCTGAACCATGTCATTTGCCGCTTGGCGAGCTGGCGTGTCCTTGCCGCGGTTTTTTCGACTGCTTCCGGTATGGATAGCTGATCGTCGAGTATGGCTGCTGCCTCCTCATATCCGATTCCGCCGGCGGCGGTGG
>CAUZEO010000427.1:0-3726 GCA_963578625.1 Kiritimatiellia bacterium
GAAGGGTTTTCCGAGGGCGTGTCCCCCCGGGCCATGAAAACCGCCTGGTCGCTGGTTCGGGCGGCGCGGACCTGCACCGGGATGATGCGAAACAATCCTCCCGACGTGCTGCTCGGCATGGGCAGTTACGGCTCGGTGGGGCCGATTCTTGCGGCCCTGCGCCTACACATTCCATTCGTCCTGCACGAGGCAAACGTGTTGCCGGGGCGAGCTGTCAGCCTGTTTTCCCGGTGGGCGGCAGCGGTGGCAGGCAGTTTCGAGGAAACTCGGTACTATATGCGCCGGAAAGACATTATTCTAACCGGAATGCCAATCCGGTCCCGACTGGCGGCTGCCGCACGCAGAAATGCGGAGAAGGATCTGGACCCGAATCGGCTTACGATTTTGGTGATGGGGGGAAGCCGCGGGGCGCATGCGCTCAATGAAATCGTTCCGGAGGCGCTCGCGGGATGCCGTCAACTGGGCCGTAATTTCCAGGTGGTTCATCTCGCCGGAGACGCGGACGTGGGGTCTGTGCGCAAGATTTACGAGTCGGCGAAAATCACTGCGGCAGTGCACGGGTTTACCCGGGACATGGCCGCGATTTATGCGGGAACGGACTTGGCCGTATGCCGGTCGGGTGCTGCAACCTGCGCCGAACTGTCCGCTTTCGGCGTCCCTGCGCTGCTCATCCCGTATCCGTTCGCCGCCAAGGATCATCAGACGGCAAATGCGCGAGCTATGGAGAAAGTCGGCGCGGCCGATATTGTGCCTGAGGACGACCTCAGCGCCGTCTGGCTGCAGGATTATGTCAACCAGTGCATTCAAAACCCCAGCAGATTGGCAAGAATGAGCGCTGCTTCCCACCACCGCGCCCAGGAGCGGGGCGCCGAGGCGCTTGCCGATCTGATCGAGCAGGTCGGCGAAACCAGGGGACGGGCGGAAATGAATGACGAATGACGAAGTCCCCAATGCCGGATA
Organism: Kiritimatiellia bacterium; assembly: GCA_963578625.1. Taxonomy (GTDB): domain Bacteria; phylum Verrucomicrobiota; class Kiritimatiellia; order SLOV01; family SLOV01; genus CAUZEO01. Next base: position 961 of record CAUZEO010000427.1, read on the forward strand.
CCCATCTCACTTCCTTGAGTCAGGATCCAAATTGGGCGCTTTCCCGTACGGAGTTTCTTGATGTTCTTCAACGGAAGCAGGGACGAATTCACTTTGTCGGGATCGGCGGGGTTGGAATGGCGGGGCTTGCGCGTCACCTTCAGGCGGCCGGATTTACGATATCCGGCAGCGATAACGCCGCGTCCGGAATAACGGCATGGTTAGGGGAGCATGGAATCGATGTCGTTAATGGTCACGCGGCGGAAAATGTGCGCGAAGATGTGCTATGCGTCGTCCGAACTCCGGCGGTACCGGATTCGAATGCGGAGTTGATTCGGGCCCGCTCCCGTTCGCTTCCGGTTGTCACAAGAGGAGTCGCTCTTCCGGCGTATCTCGAAGCATTCGAATCTATTGCGGTGTGCGGCACCCATGGGAAAACGACCACCGCGGCAATGATTGCTCACATTCTCGGCAGCGCGGGAGTTTCGCGGGCCTATTGCGTCGGCGGCGAAGTGGCGACTCTTGACGGCGTGGCCCGAACCGGCCCGGGGCCGGTGGTCGTGGAGGCGGACGAAAGTGATGGGACGGTTGGGCTCTATCAACCTTCCGTCGGGGTGATCACCAATATCGAGTTCGATCACATGGAGCATTTCGACTCTGAGGAGGCATTTTCGGCCTCTTTTCAGCGTTTTGCGTCCCGGGCGCGGGATTGCCTCATTTTTTGCGGCGCGGACCCGCGGGCGGCCGAAGCATCGGCTGCGGCGCGGAACCGGAAATCCTTTGGACTGCACGAAACATTCGATTTTTCTGGAAAAATTGTAGATCGAGCGCCGTGGACCAGCCGTTTCGAGCTTCGGGTCCCGGACGAGGAGTACGCGGAAATCACGTTGCGTTTGCCTGGAGACTACAACGTCTTGAATGCGGTGGCCGCTGCCGCCGGGGCGCACACCAGCGGAGTTTCTACCGGTGAAATCGTTCGGGGGTTGGAATCGTTCACCGGAGTACGGCGTCGCTTCGAGCGCATTCCCGACACCGGGGAAGTGGTGGTGATCTCTGACTACGCGCACCATCCAACAGAACTTCGCGCGGTGATCAGTGCGGCCGGGCGCCTGGACTACAGGCGGCTGCATGCTATTTTTCAGCCGCATCGATTTACGCGGACGCGCGCGTTGCTCCAACAGTTTTCCCAGGCGTTTCAAGGTGTTGACCATTTGATTGTTGCGCCGGTGTATGCCGCGTCGGAACTGCCTCTGGCCGGAGGAACTTCGCAGGATCTGGTGGCGGCATTCACGGAGCGACAGTTGCCGGTTCCCCATCTGGCGTCATCGCTCGAAGAGGCGTGGCGTTTGATGAAGGAGAATTTGCGGACTGACGATGTGCTGCTGATTCTAGGTGCCGGCGATGTAGAAAAGATTGCATCGCTGGCGAGGTCAGCGTATTCTGTGAATTAACGTCAGGTGGGGTCCCGGCAGGCACTAGTAACGAGGCGAGTCGTGACGAAACGATTTCGACATGTCGGGGTCCTCTTGGGAGGAACGTCCAAGGAGCGCAAAGTATCATTGCGATCTGGTTCCGCGATTGCCGGGGGGCTCCGCGATGCAGGTTATCTCGTGGATGAAATCGACGTGACCTCTGAAGAGCTAAACATTCCGGATGCGGTCGAAGCCGTATTTCTTTCCCTTCACGGCACTTTTGGTGAAGACGGTTGTGTTCAGCGCATCCTTGAGGACCGGCGCATTCCGTACACGGGGTCAGGTCCCGAGGCCAGCCGCATTGCTTTCGACAAGATTGCGACGAAAGAATTATTTGAACGAATCGGGGTGCCGACGCCTGCCTATCAGGTCTGGCGAAAAGGCGAATCCAGGAAGATGGCGCTTCCCGTCGTCGTAAAGCCGCCACTTCAAGGCTCCAGCATCGGCCTGCACTGCGTGTTTGAGGAAGAGAGCTGGGAAGACGCGTGTCTGGATGCCCTGAATTACGGCGAGAGTGTCTTGATCGAGGAATTCATAGCCGGGGCAGAGCTGACGGTGGGGATTGTGTGCGGGGAATTGATGCCGATCGTGGAGATTCTCGCTCCCGCCGGCCACTACGACTATGAGGCCAAGTACGAATCGGGTGAAACGGAGTACGTGGTCCCGGCGCCTCTTTCTCCCCCGGTGGGTGACGCGTGCAGCAGGATGGCAAGGGATGCGGACCGGGCCATGGGCTGCCGAGGGATGGCCCGTATTGATTTTCGGCTGTCCGCCGAAGGAGAATTGTTCGCGCTGGAAGTAAACACCCTTCCCGGATTTACAGAGACGAGCCTGCTGCCAAAGGCCGCGAAAGCCGCGGGAATAGAGTTTCCCTCGTTATGTGAACGAATCATGGAGTCAGCGACCACCGAAGGAGCGCGGTCGGAGGATAATTCTTAGGTTGAATATTTAGGAAATACCCAATATATAGTATATCGTGGAGGCGAAGCGGTCTACATGTGGTATGACGATCCATTCGTAAAATTTAAGAAAAAGAAGAGAAACCGGCGCCGCCGGACGGCGCGGGACCCTATTTTGATGGTAAATGCCCGCACGGCGGAAGTTCGGCGGGAGCGGCTCCATCGGATCGGGGCGCTGGTCATCTGTCTGGTGGCAATCGCGGCGCTAGGCTGGCTTTTGGTCTCTGGGGGCCGATTTGTCGGGCGTTGTCTGTTCGTCGAGAATCCCCGGTACTCGGTTCTCAACTTCGAAGCCGGATCTGACGGAACCAGGATTAATGCCAGGCGAATCCGGGAATTCGCGGAACTGGGCGAGA
>CAUZEO010000428.1:0-3708 GCA_963578625.1 Kiritimatiellia bacterium
TCCTCCAGCATCTGGAGAAACGCACTCTTGAGACTGTTGGGCATCATGTCGAATCCAGCACCCCCGCCGCTTCCGGACCTGGCTGCAGCGCTGTCCGTCACGTCGACATAAGTCTGATCTCCGCCTGTCAGAGCTCCTATCTCCTGCATCAGTGGCTGATCAGAGCCGGGGCCGAACGCGATCGCATTGACCTTGGCATCAGTGGCCGGGAAGGTGTCACGCAGCGCTGGCAGTGCACAGACCGTGTTGGCCTGTCCCCAGTATAGCTCCTCATTCTCCATTCCATCGGAAAGAAGCAGCACGTAGTTGTTGGTTATGGCCGAGGGTGGAGTTGCCGGCGCATTCAGAAGATCGGCGGCCTTGACCAGGCCATCGCCGATTGAGGTCATGTTATCCGGACTGATCGTGTCAACCGCAGCCTTGAAAAGACTGCGGATTGCGTCATTGGCCACAGAGACCTCGTTTGTGCCGACCGTGGCGGCGTCGTCATCACATTCGGCGTTGTTCCCGCTGAACTGTACAAGGCCGAGACCGTCTCCGTCCGATACTGAGTCGATGTAGAGCTTAGCCGCGTCTTTCGCCGCCTGCAGCTTGGTGTAGTCGCTCGGTGAGTCCATGCTGCCGGAATGATCGAGCGTCACAACGTGGTTGAGCTGAATGTCACCATACATGACAGCAAGACTTGCGAACGAAGACTCACCGCAAAGCTCGAGGGTCAGGTCGTAAGCAACGTCATCTACCGCCTGCGCAGGGGCTTGAACCGAAAGCCAGTACTCTGAGCCCGCGTATCCAGCCGACAACACCGACGCGTCATTCGTGCCCACCCGCACGGAGAAATCCTCCGCCTGCAGGCCCTTCACCGAAAATGTCCCGTCGCCATCAGGCGTCAACTCCGGCGGGCCCATGACCTTGGCCCTCACCAGAAACCGCCCAGGGTCGGCCGCAGGGCCGGGATAGGCCTGGTGATCCACCGTGGGCCGAACGACAGTCCCCTCGATCGGACCGGCGCCGAACGTTGCGTTGTACGTGCCCGCTTGGTCCAATCCGATGACCACCGCTTCCAGGGTCGTGATCGGCGTACTGGGAGAGACCAAAATCGTGCGGCCGTACTCGGTGCCGCTCTGCTTGGAAAGCACGATGCCGTTGCCCGATGCGTCGATGCCCACCAGGGCATAGCCCATCTCCACATCGGAGTCAGCCAACATCCCTACGGCCAAGCACTCCTGAGCATTGCCGACTGAAATCTGGAAGTAATCTGCCGCGTACGTGTCGATGGAGGCGCTGGTCACAGAACTTGGGAACCCGCCCAAGATCGTCCTCGGAACATTGTTCGGATAGGCCAAGTTGCCACCGGCCGGCCCTTCGTCGATATAGGTGTAGCGATCCGAATTCGGCAGTGCGGCAACGTCGTATTCACGCGTCATGTTGCATATGGCGTAGTCGTGAAACACATCCTCCAGCGTTCGACCTTCCAGCGCAAGGATGTCACGCAGGGCCTGAAGAGAGGCAACCTCACCGCTAGACCCGTTCTCAGTGATCCTCACCCACCATGCCCGTACCAGGTCGACACCTCTCTGCGGCTCCGTAACGACAAGTCCAAATTGTTCTGCACAGTAGGACCAAAACAGCGCCCCATCATACGACTTCTCGAAATAGCTCTCCGAAGGCACCGACAACGTGTCGCCGGCAGCCAAGTGGAAGGAAGTGGAAAACGTGGCCGTATCCAAATCGGCGAAATGGCGGTCGTCCATGAAGCGGGCCTGTCCTTCCGACACCCATTTCCCGAAGTTAGAGCCTATATAGACGTTGTCCTGGTCGCAAGTGGCAAGCACATCGCACATGTACGAGCGCTGAATGGTATGGAACATCTCGTGCGAGGTGGTCTTCCGCAGTTGGGGCTCGGTCTTATCGTCGAATGTGTCCGACTCGATAACGAAGCAGCTCGCGTAGGCGGATGCCCAAGCGGAACCATAGTCGTACACGCCGATGTTGAAGTCTGGAAGCTGCGTTGAATAATGCGGGCGAAAGTTGTAGGTGGTGACGTGGCGGTCGTAAATGTCGGGCAGCATGTCCTGAAGCCACTCGACTCTTTCGGCGGGAAAGTAGTTGGGCGAGTTCGTGCTGTCCGTATAAAAGATGCTGTAGTCGACACCGTCGGATGAGACCTGCAATGGCCCACTAGTCAAGTCCGTGGGAAAGGTGCATTGCGCAAGGCCCGCACGGGGGATCACCACGCCGAGCGAGGCGGCAAGGTAGAGGCATGCGAAGACAGGGGATGCCAACCGAGTGCAAGCTGTTTTCATGACGACTCCTGAACTGAATGGACACGAAATCGCTTTTCGCAAGGAGGCGGGCAGCGAGTGGATGTAAATGAACTCCTTCACGAGTGGCTGAGACTACCTTAGACAGGGCCGCGTGTCAAGCTGAAGCCACGATGAGGACCATCGAAGGACGCCCCCTCGGGAACCAGCGCTCATGGGTACCGGGGTCGAACCACAGGTTTCTATAGTGCCGCGACGACTTACGCTTGGGAAATTGCCGAAATGGGCGCCAAGGCTCACTTTCCGGGCCCAAAAGAACTCATCTTACGATACGCACCCCTGCCGCGCGCTTAGGAGCCGAAACCGGCCAGAAACTCAGCTTCCTGCGCGTTTTCGGTTGGGCTGAATAAATTGCCCATACCGGATGTGGTACCAGCCGCACGGCTGGACACATGACCCAAGCGTTTATCTATATGCCAACTTCGAGAACTCCGGAACGGATTTCCAATACTGGACCGCCCGCTGCGCGGCGGCGGCCAAGTCGGCGTTCGAACCCAGTGATGGTCCGGCGCATTCTCAAGAAGCACGGCTATTCAGTTACGAAGATCAGTAATCCTGAAAATTTCGCATCCACGCCGGCCAGTCGCCGGCGCGAACGCCGCCAGCGGTGGTCCAGCGTCCTTCAATATTGAAGAGCGGATGCCACTTGAGGGTCCAGAGCCCCTTGATTCCGATGCCTTGCGCGCTGCCGTCGAAGAATCCCACATTGATTGCCTCCAGATGACGGTCCATTGCGAGCTTCCAGATGCCCTGGCCGAACCCGCTGGATTCCATGACATCGCGCAGCGGCGGAGGCGAGGCGGAGTGCAGCGGCAGGGGGTGAAACCAGGCGCTGTCGCTGATCAGCGGCACGATTTCCGGTCGGTCGACATCAATGGTGTTTTGCCAAAAATTGTTGTCCGAGGCGCCGTACCAGCCGTCCGAACGAAAGTGCGCCACCCATCCGTTCTTCCCGTAACTTCCCGTCCACTGATTGGGGTTGCTGCTGTACCAACCCCGGATGTCCCATGCGTAGTCTGTCGTTCCGCGGTGTTGCGGTCCGTTGCCATGGCCAAGGGGCTTTACTTTGCTCGCCTCGGGACACAGAAGAACGGAGTCGTTCGAGAGGTAGTTTTCCACACTCTGAGGCCACATCGGCTCTCGGACCATGGGATCCGAATCTGTAAAGCCGGATAAATCCTCGAAGAACAATGCCATCAGCACGGTCCACTGATGAACGTTGGACTTGCAGTGCGCCGACATCGCCGAGGTTCGCGCCCTCTTCAACGACGGAAGCAGCAGGGTGGCCAGAATGGCGATAATCGCGATCACCACCAGCAATTCGATCAGGGTAAAGGCCTGCTTCCGCTTTCTTCGCAAATGGGTCATCTATCCTTCCCTCCTGCCG
>CAUZEO010000429.1:0-3708 GCA_963578625.1 Kiritimatiellia bacterium
CCATCACGAAGTCACCCGCCGGGATCAGCACCATGCCTTCGGGAACTTGGCTGACCGCTTGCTGCTCGATAGCCTCCAGGCGCGCCTCAATGGCATCCTGGTTCGCTTCCAGGGTTGCCTCAATGGCCTCCTGGTTCGCTTCCAGGGTTGCCTGTCTCTGGTAGATCTCCTCCAGCGTATGCATGGTGGGTCCGGGCGGCCCCGGAGGAGTCAGTGGACCTTGACCCGCGCACTGACATGCCGCCACTAAGAGAGTAAGGGACGAGAGAATCAATCTGTTTTTCATGGGCAAACTCTTCCTTAAACGGTGCAAATTAACAACGCAAGCGAGTACCCAGTATACAGACGGAAGGCCAACGGTCAATGCTCCAAGCCCGTTTCGGGACGCCCCCCGGAACTTCCTGCCATGAGTAACCCGTGGGTGGTTTGGGGCGTGGGATTACTTCTGCAAGGCAACGCTCTTGGTTTCTCGAACTCCTAATATTACGGTGCCGTCCACAATATGACTCAGACCATCCACATCAACGCATCAGACGGCACCGACTTCTACCAGCAGATCGCCACCTTCGCCTACGGTTCGTCCTGCACGGCTCCGGCGCGGTGATCGTCACGGAGGGCGAGTTTCGCGTTCACGGAGAAGGTCGCGTCGAAGCCGCACTTACGTACATCCCGTTCTCGCAGGACGCCGATCTCCCAGATGAAGTCATCGAGCAGATCAACGATTACGATCCGGAACTGCAATGCGCCTTTGCCATGGTCGACTCGGAAGGCAAAGCAACGGTCCTCACGCTTAACGCTGCTGAACACATGGGCTCGACTCCGAAGATGCTCTTCGAGGAGGCCATCACGAGGCAGCAGCACGTCCCGATCCTTCCTGGGATCGTGGTCCGGCTCAAGGACTGCGTCGGTGACATCGAACCCGGCTGGTTCGTGTTCCTGGGCGAAGAGAAATCGGAAATGATCCTGTCTCGGGCCGGCGAAGATGAGGATGGGGACGTCGTGGCGACCGAGGAAGTTCACCGGGTGCATGTGGATTTCGGGGAGCATTTCGAGGCGACCGGGATAAAGGTTGTAGGGCAAGAGTAGTCAATTCAACAAAGCGCGATCTTTAAGAAACATGGGCGGAGAAGAAATTATGGGAGAATCAGAAAATGAATGAACTTATGCGCTATTTCGTTAGGGAGGAAACTGGATGTACTTCGATGTTGTGTTCCGCGTTTGGTGTGCCAGGAGGCACAGACAACAATCAAAATTTCTGTTCAGAGTTCTCTCGAATCCTTGAATCCTGCGGCGTTAGGTTAGAGTCGCCAACGCCCGTCCAAGTGATTCAAGAAGCGATGGGATTCCTTGACGCGGTTATTGTTTGGGACGACTGGAACATTATTGTCGAAAGCAAGATCGACTCTAGCTCGGTCACGAAAGGCCAGTTAACTCGCTACTACAAGTACGCGCTTAACGCAATGATCACGGGGGCTTTTCTAGATGACGATCAGAATGCAACAAGAAATGTGCTTATGATTTATCTCACGCCAACGCAGCAATCGGGCCGTGCCGAGTTCGATTCGCTTGCCTTGCTTGATGACCGGAGCGACAGAAAAATTCATGTTGCTTGGCCGACTGTGCTCTCGGCTATTCGCAATGCATACGGCGGCTTGGAGGATCCGGAATCTGCAATGATCATGTCGGGCGCGAACCTGACAGCCGGGCTCCTGAAATCGCGCGAGAAAGCTGGTGTTGACTTTGATGATACCAGGCAAGCGGCAGTGGCCCTAGCCGATTTAGTTCGGAGCCGAGTTGTCGACGCTCTCCAGCACGAGGAGATTTGCTACATCAAGACCTGGCATGACAAAGACCATGTGCAACTGTACGGATGTTTGGGCGGAAATGCATCCTTAGTCACGATGTATATTGATTTGAAACGATCAAGATTGGTGTCCACGCCGATGTCAGCGACCGTCAGAATATTTTTCAACGTAGCGGCGAAGTTCAGGAGTCAGCTTGGTGATTCGTTTAACCAGATTGCTATAGATCACTGGGCTGATCTCTTGTGCGTGGATGGAGACCTTTTGGTCGACGATCCAGGAAGGTTCGCAATATCTTACGAAAGAGTCTTCGAGGGCGAGAATCAGGATGCCCTCGCGAGGCAATTGGCACCGCTTTTTTCAAGATTTTTGCTCGTGTTTAGGCGTTTTATGCCAGTTCCCGTATCGGACTAAAGTTGATCCACGCACTAGATGGCTAACGAATGGAGCGAGTCAAGTTCTTCATTTGCAGCATGGCCGCGAGTTCCGAGTCTGCCGTGACCATGCAACGCTGCCTCCCCTTTCTCGCCGTGACGATGTGATGAAGCTCTCCGCCGGACTGTGGCTTCACCGCGTAGGGTCAAAAAACTCAGCCGACCTGCAAATACCCAATTCCGTTCGACTTACTGAGGCCAGCATCTTCCGATCTCAGCCCATCGGCAAGCCCAGTCTCACTCCGGATGGGGCCCGTGTCCGTGGTAGACTGGTTTCTCATGAACTTCGTCCTACGCCCATGGCAACTCTTCTTTCTGATTCTGTGCGGCTGGGTCAATCGCCAGCAACAGGAGGTCATCGAGTTTCAGAATGCCCAGATCCAGGTCCTGTTGGACAAGATGGGACGGAAACGCATCCTCCTGACCGATGACCAACGCAGGGTATTGGCGGTCAAGGGCAAGGCTCTGGGCCGCAGAACGATGATGGAGCTGACCACCATTGTAACTCCCGACACGATTCTCCGTTGGCATCGCCGCCTGATTGCCGAGAAATGGGACTACAGCGACCGTAGAAATAGTGCCCCTGGCCGACCGCCGGTTCCTGACAAGGTGACCCAACTCATTCTCCGCATCGCCAAGGAAAACCCCACGTGGGGCTATGACCGCATCCAGGGAGCCCTGGCCAACCTGGGCCATCAGATATCTGACACCACGGTCGGGAATATCCTCAGAGAAAATGGAATCGAACCCGCTCCTGAACGCGGACACCGAACCACCTGGAAAACCTTTCTACAGGCCCACTGGGACTCCATCGCCGCCGTTGACTTCACCACCGTTGAAGTCTGGAGCAGACATGGCCTGATCACCTTTTATATTCTCGTCGTCATGCGTCTGAGATCCCGCCGAGTTGAAATCGCAGGAGTCACCGAAAACCCGAACGGGGACTGGACCAGACAGATGGCCCGCAACCTCACCGATTGCGACGAGAGTTTCCTGAAAGACGCCAGCCACCTTATCGTTGACCGGGACACCAAGTTCGTTCCGTTGCGCTCATACGTTGACGACTTGACCGACACCGAAATCGTCCTTTTGCCTGCGAGGAGCCCGAATTTGAACGCCCATCTTGAAAGATATATGCGCTCCATGAGATCCGAGAGCCTCGACCGGATGATCTTCTTTGGCCAGGAGTCGCTGGAACGAGCCCTGAAACATTTCGCCGCCCATTATCATCAAGAACGGAATCATCAGGGACTGGAGAATCGAATTATCGACCCTGATGATGAGGTCGGCCGGGGAACCGGCGAAGTACAATGCCGGGAACGGCTCGGCGGAATGCTTCGGTACTACTACTGCGACGCGGCGTAAAGCCGCTCCGCCATTCGTGCTTGCTCCGTCAATTTCCCAGGATCACTCCGCCCTGGTCCAGCATCATAGCCCGACTTTCCTTGGCTGGATCGCGTCACGGATCACAT
>CAUZEO010000430.1:0-3666 GCA_963578625.1 Kiritimatiellia bacterium
GTGGAAACGCGGCGGGGTGGCAATCGATGGGGCGACCCAGGCGAGTTACACCCTACTCCAGGCAGATGTCGGCAGCCAGATCACGGTGACGGCAAGCTACACCGACGGTGAAGGCACCGCCAAAAGTGTGACCTCGGCCGCCACCACGGCAGTAGCGAACGTCAACGACGCACCTGCCGGCACAGTGGCGATCAGCGGCACCGCGACCGAAGGCCATTTTCTGACGGTGAGCAACGACCTGGCCGACGAGGACGGCCTGGGCGAGATCAGTTATCAGTGGAATCGCAGCGGCAACACGATCCCTGGCACAACATCTTCGACCTACGCACTGACGCAGGATGATGCTGGATCAACCATCACGGTGACGGCCAGCTACATCGATGGCGAAGGAACACCTGAAAGTGTGACTTCAGCCGCGACGGCCACCGTGGCCCTTGACACCGATGACGACGGTTTAGGTGACGATGTGGACCCCGATGATGATGGAGATGGAGTCTCGGATATATTGGAAGCCAGATTCAATGGTGACCCTCTTGATCCTAGTGACGGAGACAATATTGCAGCTTCCATTATTAATGATATGGATGAGTTGCAGGCCCAGGTTTCCGAACTTTCCCAGCGCCCGACTTTGCAGCAAGTTCGTGATGGACGTCCCGGTTCGGTTCTCCTGAGTGTCGATTCCGACGCCGGCACGGTGGTCTTGGGCTTCACCGTCGAGGAGAGTGAAGACCTGATTACCTGGACCCCGGTCGAGGGTCCCGGGGTGAGCCAGACCCTCACACTGCCCGAGGGCAAGCGGTTCTACCGCTTCGCACACTGATGCGCTTGATGTTGACCGATGACCTGACGAGCGTCACTCCTCTCTCCTGAAAACACCCAAGTCCGGCTCGGACGACGAAGAGAGCGAGTCGTGGTCCAAGCTCCCTGCGATGACCACCTCCGTGTCCTCGCCCAACTCCTTCAGTCGCTCCTGGAGCAGGCTGATCGACAGCTCGTCCGGCGCTGGGGATCACGAACTGCCCACCGAGCTGCCCGGTTTCCGGATGGTGGTCTGCCGGAGCCCCCGCGACATGGTGGCCACGGTGCGGTGGGCCCCCGAGAAATACGTGGTGATTTGATGACGGGAAGAAGAACTGTCATACCCCGCATGACAAGCCGAATGGACGTCAAGACCAACGGATGACCTCCCATTTCGCACCGTAACACTCCGCGAAACGACGCAGAGATCAGTACATGGTTCATGCTTCGTGACCAACCCGAAAAGCGTTCAGGGCGAAATGTTGTGGCACGGAGTTGACGCCTTCGGCAACCGGTGAACCTCGTTGTGGTCTCATTGAATTTCTATGTGATCCCGGTGCGAGCTCCTGTTCCGCTCTACGGTAAGCCGCGCTACCGCGCCGGCACCTTCAAGCGAAACCAGCGATGCTTCCAGTAGATAGGGAGACGGGTCGGCGGCAGGGGGGGGTTGTCTTGGGTATGAAAAACTTTCTTCCTCCTTGTCACACATCGCATCTAAACTCAACATTGCAGCAATCATTCGACAGGAATATACGACGATCCCGCGACCCATCTTATGCCGGATAACCAGACCTTCGCCGCTTTCCAGGATGCCTTCGGTCAACCGCCTGCCGTGGTGGCCCGCGTTCCGGGACGCATCAACCTGATGGGGAGGCACGTCGATCATCAGGGGGGGAATCTGAATCTCCTGACAATTGACAGGCATCTCGTGGTGGCGGCGAATCGTTCGGGCACGAACATATTTCGACTGCGGAGCGATGATCCCGCACGGTACCAGGATTTCGAATTCCGACTTTCAGATATTCCGTTCGAACCGCAGAAGAATTGGAAGCAACAAGTGACTGGACCGCGACTGGCCGCCTGGCGGGAGGAGATTCCCTTGTGGGCCCGGTACCCGGTCGGCGCCGTCCTGCGGCTATGGCATGAACTTGGCGACAAGGTTCCCGCGATGGAACTCATGGTTCATGGCAACCTGCCCCCCGCCGCGGGCCTCTCTTCATCCTCCGCGTTGACGCTGGGCAGCGTTCTGTGCGCCAACGAAATTCACGGCTGGAGGATGAGCCGCGAGCGAATCATCGAAGTGACCGGTGAAGCGGAGTGGCTGACGGGCTTGATCGGCGGCGCCTGCGCTCCCGCGGCAATGATGACCGGATCGCCAGGACGCCTCGTGCAGGTTGGTTTTTTCCCGTTTCAAATTACCGGGAATTTTCCGTTTCCCGGGAATCTCCGCATTGTCCTGGCCAATTCTCACGATCCGGCGGTCAAGGGCCTTGACGCACGCAACGAATATAACTGGCGGGTGGCTACTTACCGGCTTGCGCTGGTGCTCCTCCGAATCGGCCGACCGAAGTGGTTCGGACCAGTTCAACATCTGCGGGATGTGCGACCGGAGCTGCTTGGAGCTTCGAAGTCCGAGATTTATCGCGCGATGAAGGAACTTCCCATCCGCATCACCCGGGCGGAACTGGAAACGCGGCATCCTGAACAGGCGGAGGACATGGAGCCGGTCATGGTCGGGCATACGGAACCCGATGGCGGCTATCCGGTCCGCGACATCCTGATGTACGGCCTCGCGGAGATGGCGCGATCTTTGCACCTGGGCGAACTCCTGGAAGCGGGCGATATCCTGCAGGTGGGGAATTGGATCGGCCGCTCCCACGACGGGGATCGTGTTTCGTCGATTTCAAACGGGACCCGCACCGCCTGGCGGCCCCCGGCGCTGACGGATTCGTACCTCGAGGAATTGGCCACGCGGGCGGAGCAGGGGGATCCGCAAGCCGACTTCACGCGCCAGTGCGGTTCCTACGCGGCCAGCACACTCCACGTAGATGAGATGGTGGATCTTTGCTCGGATGTAGATGGTTGCATCGGAGCCCAGATTATCGGCGCGGGATTCGGCGGATCAATGATCGCACTGGTCCGGGAAGATGCGGCGGATCGTGTGGTAGAAAGACTCAAGACGGCCTACTACGAACCGTACAATCTACAGCCGGACGCCTGGACCCTCGTTCCCGGTCAACGCGCGGAAGTAAGGGCGGTGTATTCGTGATTCGCCATCGCCCCAAAGTCCCCCGTAGCTTGGCTTTCCAGGCCAAGGGGCGAAAGGAGCGAACCAGGCCAGCAACCGGTCATGACCATGGCCCCCCGGCGTCGGACACGATCACCGGGAGCCCGGACGCCATGGCTTCCAGGATGACATTCCCAAACATGTCTGCCGTCGATGGGAAAACCAAGAAGTCACACGAGGCGTAGATTTGTAAGAGTTCCTGCCCTTTCCGGAAACCCAGGAACAACGCACCGGGAAGTGCTTTTCGCATGGCCGGCAAAGAGGGCCCATCCCCTACCACCACGAGTCGGCTGTCCTCGTTAACGCGAAAACATTCGACGAGGATATCCAGATCCTTCTCGATTGGAACTCTGCCCACATATTAAGCCAGCGGCACGTCGACATCATTCGCTTTGCGCAACTCATCCGACCCATGGCCGGGGTTGAACCGCGTCGTATCTATGTCCCGCGAAGTGGCGAAGTCCGCGAAGCGATTGAAGGTTTTGGCGACACCGTTGATTTCGTCAAAGGCGTCCGTAAACAGCGCAATGTCCACGTGCCGCCCCCCCTACCCGCGAATCGGATCCATCTGTTTCCAAGGT
>CAUZEO010000431.1:0-3639 GCA_963578625.1 Kiritimatiellia bacterium
TCAACTATCATGGAGCGGCATGGTATGCGACAACGCTAACGATTCCAGACGGCGCGGAAGATTATCTCTGGCTGCTTTTCCAGATTCTTGATGGGGAGGCGGAGATATGGGTTGACGGCCAATCGGCGGGCAAACTTCCCGGCGATCCGTGGGATAAACCCAAGTCGGTAGAACTGACAAAACTGATAAAACCGGGGGGCGAGCACCAGGTTGTGATCAGAGTCGTCAAAGAGATTTACGCAGCCGGTATTTGCGGACCCGTCAAACTCACGGAATCCTATAAGATGGTAGGAGACACGCAATGATCTGTCGTAGTGACATGAGTTTGTGCACCCCGGCGTCGGCGCTGTCCAAGGACAACAAGGCCGGGCATTGGACCCTGATCCCGTATGAGGCAGATGAGATCAGTGGAGTGATGATTGGGGCAGGGTCGCGAGCCGACGCCCCGGAGGTCACCCTGCCCCTCGGAGTCTCAGGCTGGCATGCCATCCACCTGGGGTTCTGGAATCCTCATCATGAGTACGATGGCGGCACCTGCGTCAGGTTGAAGCTCACCGGAGACCCGTGTTTCCAGGCTCTTAGCGACTTCCACAACGATGGTGCCGCTGCGGCCCCGGTACTATGGGACGGATCGGAGCTTCAAGAGTGCTTTTTCAGACATGCAGACCTGACCGGCAAGGATCTCATCATCGCCCAACAGTCAAAAGGGGAGACCAGGAAGGCGTACATAGCATACTTCAGGCTGTGCCCTCTGGGTCAGGAGGAAGTGGATTCCATCCAGAATGACCGGGCCGACCGGTCCCATCGGATCCTCATCGCAACCAATGACGGCGCAAGCCTCTTCCATCACAAGGCTTTTACCACAAGAGAAGAGTTGCTGGAGCAGGTGGAGCTCTATCGGCATTCCGATTTCGGCAAGGTATCGTGGGCCGTGTCCTACGGAGATAAGACCAACTATTCGTCCAAGGTAGGGTGCTGCCTGACGGGGGAGTTGGCGGAATGTGATGCCACCTTCTCGTCCAGCCAAAGAAACCTGCACGAGAGCCTTCGCGCACTGAACTCGCAGGGCATCATCCCCGTGCAGGTGGCGCTGGACCACGTTCACGAGATGGGACTGAAGTTCGACGCGATGTTCCGCATGGGCATCACCGGACACATACTGCCGAATGGAAGGTACGCCGATGGACTGGTCGCCCGCAGGCCGGACCTGAGAATGCTGGCGAAGGATGGAACGGCTCTGGAAAAGGCAAGCTACGCATTTCCGGAAGTGCAGGCGTTCATGCTGTCCTTGATCCGTGAAGTGATCGAAAACTTCGACATCGACGGGGTGGACCTGGGGTGGGTCCGTGGTCCTCGGTTCGTTGGCTATGAAACACCGTTCGTTGAAGACTTCATGACCGAGCATGGTGAAGACCCGAGGAATCTCGATGAGAATGACATTCGGGCCCAACGCCTCAGGGCTCGATACCTTACGGACTTTACGCGCGACGTTCGCCGGTTGTTGAAGGACCTGGGAGATAAGAGAGGAAGGAAGATAGAACTTTCAGCGTGGGTGTATACGTCCCAGACCAGTCTTTTCAACGGACTGGATGTCGAGTCCTGGCTCAAGGAGGAACTGCTCGACAGTGTCATTGGCGCAGACCTGGGGGAATTTCTCCACCTGGCCAAGGCCCATCACTGCAAATTCTACCTCGGCAACCGGGACATCAAAGAGGTTCTGAAGGGTCATGAGAAAGGCGTGGATGGCTTTGCATTCTGGGACCTGAACATACCCATTTTCGGCTACTCTCAGGAACTGCCCGATTCGTGGGCGGTAACGCGCCGGATGGGACACCGCCAGGACGTGGCTACCTTTGCCAAAGAACCTCCCACGATGAAGAAAATACGATTGAAGACCGTCGGGGGCCTCGATATCTGTCATGCCACCAACATCGGGGCCAACCAGAGGAACTATCAGCCTCCCGAGATGCTACCCACCTATTCAGGCGGGTAATCAGGCGAACATGTGAAGCGTTGCAACAAGAAGAGAATCCATGGAGCAATTTTTTGCGGAAGGTTATCATGGCGGATTTACCGCCATGGGCCGCTGGGCGGGTAAGGGCTATTCACAGGCCCCGATCTGGGAGCACGAACACTGTATTCCCCGCTGGTTTCGGGAGCACCTGTTCCGGCGAATAGACGAGTTTGATGGCCACAAGTCCGGGTTGGAGATTGAAGCCGTTACATTCGAGTATTGGCGGAAGCACCACCCCGAACTGGTAACTGAAATCGTCCGCCGTATCGAGCGGGGGCAGCTCGAGATCGTTGACGGAACCTATACGCAGCCCTATGGGCATACGATTGGACACGAGTCCATGGTTCGTCAGTTTCTCTATGGGCAGGAAGTGCTGGAACAGGTTACAGGACGAAAATCCGTAACGCATTACAAGCAGGAGCACATGTTTGTGCCCAACATGCCCGGACTGTTGCTGTCCGCGGGATTCAAGTCGGTTTTGCTGCGAAGCCACATCCACCATTTTGGCTGTTGCCCTGCGATGGACGAGGAGTTCATCCTGTGGCAGGGGCGCGACGGCAGCAGGATACCCACCGTGCCCAACTATGTGGACGATCCCTATCCGTATGCAATGGGTGACGGCGTAGGAGAAGATATTGAGGCCTTTCTAGACAGAATAGAGGCTGGGGCACGCTCCCGAAAGATCCGACGCCTGCTGCTGTCACATGGGCTGGATATCGCTCATGATCCCGATTTTATCCGTGCGGTTCTTCCCGAATGGCAGGAGCGCCGGAAGGATGATCCCTCGAAGGACACGCTTCACCATGAAAAGTTCATGCTGAGCGACTGGCCTGAGATGGGAATGTCTGACGAGAAACTGCGCAGGCTGCGCGACCGAGGATATCGGGCGGTTCTTCCTTCCGAATTCATCGATGGGTATGGGACGAGCGGGCCGGAGAGGACGTTCGACGCTGATTATTTCCAGTATGACTATCTCTGGGGTCACCACGGAGATCGGCTGATGACAGCGAATAAGTCCGCGGAATCATCGCTTTACACCGCCGGCGTCTTGGGTGCGGTTGTGGCCATGTTGGCTCTGAACGGGTACGAGGAAGACGAAGCGGAGCTTGATCGCGCCTGGAAATTGCTGCTGGAGGCTCAGTCGCATGATGTGCACATCTGCCCGACATCGTTCAGCCTTGCCGTCTCGGATTTTCCGGTCCGGATGGGCATTGGCTGGAGCCGCGAGGCGCACGAGATCGCGGAAGACATTACACGGAAAAACCTGGGTGACGTGCTCATCAGTACGACCCGGCGCCTGGCGCGGCCTACTGTAATTCTCTTCAACCCATTGTCATTCCACCGCACCGATGCAGCCTGGGTCACCATCAGATTGCCGAAGGGTTTTGCCGGCGGTTTGCGATTTCTCGACGGATCACGGGCTGTTCCCTATGACTGTGTTGCCTGCTCCAGGCATTCTGACGGGACGATCTGCCGGGCCGAGATCATACTGCCCGGAAATATCCCGGGGTTCGCAGTTCAAGAAATAGCCATCGAACCGGCATCCGAACTCTCGTGTCTGGCGGATAGTACCGCCGATCGGATCGATACAGGATCCGTGGCGGCGCAGGTGACAAAAAACGGCA
>CAUZEO010000432.1:0-3638 GCA_963578625.1 Kiritimatiellia bacterium
TGCTCCGCGTACGGACCGGTAGCAAGGCAGGGATGACAGAGCTGCCCGGGGGGAAGTTCCTGATGGGGACCGATGAAGATATCGGGTTCCCGGCAGACGGGGAGGGCCCGGTTCGAGAGGTCGAGCTCGATCCTTTTTTTATCGATCTCTGTGCCGTGACCAATCGGCAATTCGCCGATTTTGTTAAAGCGAAACACTACCGGACGGAAGCCGATCAATTTGGCTGGTCCTTCGTTTTCCATTTGCAAGTTCCGGGAGGCCGTTCCCGCGAGCTCGTGCAAGACACCGTGCATGGACTTGAGTGGTGGTGCAAAGTGGAAGGCGCGTCCTGGCGGCGGCCCGAAGGCCCGGGATCTCAGCTCAAAGGCCGCTGGAATCATCCAGTGACCCACGTTTCCTGGGCAGATGCCCAGGCATTCTGCGAGTGGGCTGGAAAGCGCTTACCAACCGAAGCCGAATGGGAGTACGCGGCGCGCGGCGGCTTGGTGGGGAAGCGATATCCCTGGGGAGACGAACTTACCCCGGGAGGAAGGCACCGCTGCAACATCTGGCAAGGTGATTTTCCCTACCAGGACACCGGCGAGGACGGGTTTTCCGGTGTAGCTCCCGCAAACTCCTTCGCCCCGAACGGGTTCGGCCTCCGCTGCATCACGGGAAACGCCTGGGAGTGGTGCATGGACTGGTGGTGCCCCAGGTTTCACCTTGATGGCCCCCGCATCAATCCGCATGGCCCCGCCAAGGGGGATCGAAAAGTCATAAAAGGCGGCTCATCCCTGTGTCACGAATCCTACTGCAACCGCTATCGCGTTGCGGCCCGCACGTCCAACACACCCGACAGTTCGACGGGAAATATGGGGTTCCGATGTGTGCTGGATACGGGTTAGAGCGAGCTGGCGTGTCTTTGCGTTTTGACCCCCGTTTTCCCGTGACCTCCCCTCCCCGATCCGCTACAACCAGAAGCAGGAGGTCGTAATCATGCCGGGTTTGCAGGAAGTTACTCGGTTTCTGCAACAAAAATTCGAGAAGCAGATCAAGGCGCATCATGTGCTTGATGCTTCCGATGGAGATTGCAGCCCTTTTCCGTCCTCGCTCGATCCCCGTCTCATGCGGGTTCTTGCGGAAGATGGAATCAGCACTCTCTATTCGCACCAGGCCGAGGCATTCGACGCAATTGGCAGCAACAAGAACACGCTCCTGGTGTCTCACACCGCCAGCGGGAAAACCCTCTCCTTTCTGCTGCCGATTCTGAATGAATATATAACCGCCGACGCACCGTTCGGAGTCATGCTCCTGTACCCGACCAAGGCGCTCTCCCGGGACCAGGAAGGAACCCTGGGACGACTGATGCACGCCGCCACCGGTCAACGCAAGCTCGGAACGTTCGACGGGGATACCCCGCGGGAGGAGCGGCGTAACATTCAGCGGTCCGCGGACTTTGTCATCACCAATCCGGACATGCTCCACGCCGGAATCCTCCCCAATCACAATCGCGGCTGGAAAAGTTTTCTGGGACGCGTTCGCTATATTGTGGTCGACGAGGTTCACATGTATCGCGGCGCATTTGGATCACATGTTTCGAACGTATTCCGCCGCTTGCTCCGGGCCTGCGAGATTCATGGGAGCCGGCCGATTTTCGTTTGCTGCTCCGCAACCGTAGGAAATCCGGGGGAGCATGTGCAGGCGCTGTTTCACAGACCGTTTCATATCGTGTCGCGCGACGGTGCGCCCCGGCCGCGCCGCGATCTCTATTTTGTGAACCCCGAACTTGTTCGGGGCCAGGGGTCGGCCATATATCGCAAGGGCACCGGCTCTATCTTCGTCCCCCTGATTCGCGCCGCCGCGGATGCCGGCGTGCGAACGATCTGCTTTGCGCGTGCTCGCCAGCAAGTAGAGCGACTCTATCGTGCCGTCGTTGACGGGCACCCGCATTTGCGCACGAAAATCAAACCGTACCGCGGCGGACTTCTCCCGAACGAACGCAGAAGACTCGAACAGGATTTGTTCGAGGGGAAAATCAACACCATCATCACCACGAACGCTCTCGAACTGGGAATCGACATCGGGGATCTGGATCTATGCCTTCTTTCCGGACACCCCGGATCCGTAGCCAGCTTCTGGCAACAGGCAGGCCGAGTGGGTCGAAAAGGGAAACAGGCGGTCATTGTTTTTGCAGCGAAAGATACGCCGGTCGACCAGTATCTGGTCAACCATCCTACCTTCATTTTCGAAGCTCCCATTGAACGCGCATGGCTAAACGCAAATAATCCCTACATCATTCTTCAGCACCTGCCCTGCGCCGCTTATGAACACCCATTGCGGCCCGAAGAGGCTCTCTTTGACGGCCCGGCCTTTGGTGTCGCAACCCAGGTGCTCGCGGTTGATGAAACCCTGGTCCCCTACCACGACTGCTACCGGTATGCGCTTTCCGATTACCCGGCACGGGGTGTCAATCTTCGAGGCATGACGGATTACAACGTAGAGATTTTCCACGGATCCGAAGTCATCGGGGAAATCGATCCCATAGGAGCCCGCGGCACCCTGTATAAGGACGCGATCTATCAGCATCTTGGAAACCGGTACATATCGATGGATCTCGATCTGGAGAAGAAGCTCTGCCGCGTGGATGCTGTGAATGTTGACTATTACACCGAGGCGGTATGGGAAAATCGGATCGAAATGACCGAAGTCGATGAGCAGAAAGAGGTTCAGGGCGCAGCGCTGAGTTTCGGATACGTACACGTCAACAAGCAACCAAAGCTCTACAAGAAGATTCGTGAGCGGAGCTACGAAAATATCGGCTATGGGCCCATCACACTTTCGGCGTTCGAATACGATACGACCGGATTCTCCCTTTTACCACCGACGATTTGGCGAGATGACATGGCCACGAGGGACAAACGGTATCGCGATGCAGCACTTTATGGATTGAGCTACATCCTGAAACACGTTGCACCCGGCCTCTGCATGGCCGACATCAAGGACATCGAAACAGACGTGTCTCTACACGAGGAAGCAGCGCTGCAATGGAAAAGCTCGCTGTACCTGTACGACGCACATGAAGGGGGCGTCGGATACGCAGAGAAAATATTCGAGCTGATTACCGAGGCGCTCTCCCTGTGTCGTCTGATTCTGAATGAGTGCGAATGCCCCGCAGGATGTCCGTCCTGTGTTCCGCCCCTGCCGCCCGGAGTCAACGACGAGGAATTGGAAGATTTTCTCGTTGAATCCAACGCGGCAGTGCAATGCACGCACAGTTTGCTGGTGATGCTTCTCGACGGAAAAATCGTCATGCCGGATATCACGATTTTCCGGGAATCCAGGCAGTCCGCGATCACGGCGCCGCCCCTGGACGAGGACGCCGTAAAACTCCAGAACCGCCTGGAGAAAGCTTCTGCAATTCTTTCCCGCAAGCGGGAACGGCAGCATTGATCCGGCAGGCGTTTCAGCATTTCCGGGGCATCGGCGCTGAGCGGCTCCGGCGGCTACAGGAAGCGGGAATTCGCGACTGGGATGAGCTCGCGGCCTTTACGGACAACCTTTCGCTGGGTGACACGGGCCGGGCGCGGCTTCGCGCCGAGATTGAGCAATGCGACCGCGCCATCGCCGAACGGAATATGCACTACCTGGTGGAATCATTC
>CAUZEO010000433.1:0-3637 GCA_963578625.1 Kiritimatiellia bacterium
GTTCGAATGTTTCATCAAGAGCGGCTCGCAATTGCTCCACCTGATCTTTGGTGATAGCATCTTCAACCACGAGGTAACCCCATTTGAGAAAGAATGCGACTTCTCGTTCCAAGTCGCTGTCGATTTCAGGATTCAACGTGCGGGGAATGACAGAGTTCATAATGGTGGTGTATTTGAAATATCGAAAAAACAGTGAAGGATTAATTCCACTCCACATCCATCATATCTTTTGCCCAGAAAAGCATGCCATCAAACATTTCTTTTACCTCGGCTATCCCCTGCGTGGTTTCTTCATGAGGTTCCAACGTGCCGGACTGGTGATTAATAACCAATCTCTTGGCGCCCGCTTCAGCAGCCATACGTCCTGCACTCAACGTCCCGCATCTTCCCGGAAAACCACAGGCCCTGACCAGAACGAGGGATTACCGAACTCCTCACTCCTCCTCGGCGTCTGACCGGTTTGCGGTGTCAGTCCATGAATCGAACCACATTCCTGAGTTCGTTGGTGTCGCCTTCTTCAATCGGAAAGTGCTGAGCCAGGAGCCGTCCGGCTTCCCCGATGCCCTCACAGATGCCGTCCGCCGGTTTACCTTTGCTGATTCCGCCCACGACCAGGTTGCAGATTTCATCCCAATCCGTCTGCTTGAGCTTTTCGGCAATAGTTGAATCCCCGAGGATGCGAACCATGTGTTCGTAGAGGGAGACATAAATAAGGATTCCCGTCGCGCCGGCGGTTGCACGCAGGCGGAAGCGGTGGAAAGCTTCCGCCGCCCCTCGGTCAACCTCCTCCATCATCTCGCGTTTGGAGATGAACGGCAGCCGCAGGGCGGAAATAAATGTGGCGGCAGCTGTGCCAAGGAGAAACCCCACGAAGAAAATGAGAAGGATGGGCAACAACCCGATCCCAAGAATTTCTCCGGCTTCCCAGTCGCCGCTGACCGGCCGAGTATCCTGAAGGAAGAGCCAGGCCACGGCAACAGCGAGAAGGGCGCAGCAGACCCCGAAAAGGTCCTCGGCGCGGTCGTAGCGGCCCGAAGCGCTGGCCACAACAGGGACGATCTCGCCGGATGTCTTCTTCTCCGCCTCACTGATCGATTGGGTGATTCGCTCGAGGTCTTCTTCGGATAAAAGTTGGCGCGCTTTCTTCATGGCTTTTCCTCCATTACCAGGATCCTGAGGCGCCGCCGCCCCCGGAAGAACCACCCCCGAACGCGCCGCCACCACCACTTCCCGATGCCGCTGCGCGTAGCACAAAGAACAGCACCACCCCCAAAACTGCAATCAGCGCCCAGGCCCAGCCCTTTCGCCCAGTCTTGAAAAGGTTGACGATCATCCAAATGACCACCGCAAGCCCCACGATGAATAAGGGCAAAACCCACCAGGGAGACTTCGACTTCGGCAAAGCCAGGCCCCGCGCCACGGAGTCAAGCCCGCGCACCCCGCCCAGAATCCCCTCGGAGAACTGGCCGCGCTTGAAGAGCGGGACGAGGAGGGTCTGAATGATCTTCTCGGCGTCCTGATCATGAGCATGGTCCCAGGCCTGCCCGAATTCGATGCGAGCTTTCCGGTCACCTTGGGAGACAAGCAGGAGGATGCCGTAGTTTCGCCGCTCCGATCCGATGCCCCATTCTCCGAAGAGCGCCGCGGCGTAGCGCTCAATGGTGAAGTGCGCGGCGTTGTATTCCATGAGGGAAGGAATGGTAACCACGATACACGGGACCTGCTCGTCCGCCATGAGGTTTGAGGCGATCTCATTGATCTCCGCTCCCTCCGCCTCGGTGATCATATTGGCCTGGTCAACGTACCAAACGCCTTGCTTGACATCAGGCCGCTCTGGAAAGCGAGCTGGTTGTGCGTGTGCTGCGGCGGCGAGGGTTAGGAGGGGTAGGGAAACGACCAGCGCCGATCGCGTATGGCTCGTGGAGAGGAGCGACTTTATCCAGGAGATCATGGTGTGTAGCGTAATGTCAAAAAAACCCAGCTTCCCTGCAAGTGCACACACGGTAGTTTCACTTCCGAATGGCACCTTCACCCGATCTCAGCCCATCCACAAGCCCAATCTCACGCCAGATGCTGCGTGGTCAGGGGGACGACCACGAGATCACGCTCAATCCGATCTGTCCCTGCAATCAATGCCAGGGAACTGATCGGAGCATTGCTACCTAATCGTTCCGGGGAATGTCGATCGGGACTATCGAGCACACGCTACGCCTCTCGGGTAGCCAAGTGGTTTTACTCGAGCAAAGAAGTGTTTCAGTCTTCTTCGTCTCGCATTTCGACATCCGTGATCCTTAGATCCCGTAGGGGCAATCATGCTCTGATTCAGCGTGACCAGTTCGTCGCCCGGCCTGGCCCGAGCGCCTTCCGGCTGCGCATCCTCCATGGGAATCCAGGGAATCGAGAGGCTGTACCCCTCCGGTTCGGCGTTGGCGACCAGGCCCCCGAGTCGCAACTCGGTGAAACCTTCCTTTCCACTCAACCGCGGTATGCAGCGAGAGCGGGGCGGTATTGCGGTGGCCGCAGCCGCCGGCCACCAGAACCAGTGTGTCAGGATGGTGACGATCCCTTTCACGGTAGATCGGGAAGTATGGACCGCATGGAGGCGCCAGGAGCCGGGGGCACGATGGCCTGAAAGCGGGCTTCTTCCAGAATGCGGTTGATTTGGGCGTCGAGCATGTCTACCTCCGCTTGATCAACGGCCTGCTTGGCGCGGGTTACCTCGAGGCCGTCCCCACCGACTTCCTCATAGATTTGAGTGAAAGCACCCAGCTTGCGGCGCTCTTCCTGAACCCGGATCTCAGCCAGCTCCACGGTGGTGTCGAGCTGATGGATCGTGCGGTATCGCTGGCGTAGTTGCCGTTCGAGATCGCTGCGGATTCCATCCAGTTCAATCGCCAACTCCTTCAGCTGAAGCCGATCCTGGGAGCGCCGCGCCCGCTCGGCGCTGAAGTTGTCCAGCGGCAACCGCAGCCGAAGGTCGACGCGGGTTTCGTCTCCGGCGCCGGCATTGTCCAATCCTTCGGCGGTGGTAAAAACCGCGTCGAGATCGGGTCGCACCTGCTCCGAACTGACCCAGAACTTTTGGCGCTGAACCTCCATGGCCAGCAACTGGTTGCGGACGGTTTCATGGTACTTCCGCGTAAGCTCGATTTCTGCCTCCAGCTCGATTTTTGCCGGCGGGATGTCACCCAGGTCGTCCTCCACGAAGGTGGCCCTTGAGGCCAGGTCCTCTCCCATCAGGTCCAGCAAACGGTCCACCGTATTCCCGAGGGTCGTCTGCTCCCGAACCAGGTCTGACTCGGCCTGGTTCAAGTTGATCCGGGCATTTGTCTCTTCAACCTGCGCCGAAAACCCGGCCTGGACCTTGGCCGCGACATCGGAAAGAAATTTTTTGGCGTCCTGGACGCGGTTCTCTCGGACGCTGATGCGCTTCCGCAATCTCTGGATTTCATAGAACAGCTCGACGACCCGCAAGTGCAGTTGCCGAAGTTCGAGCAGGCGATCGTTGATCGCGATGTGGAAATCGCTGTTGGCCCGGGTTAAGGGCAGATACTGCCGCATATGTTCGGAGCGGATGCGGAAGACGTTTCGGGCCACCGCCACGCCGTAGCTCGAAGAAAACTCATCTTCCCGGGGG
>CAUZEO010000434.1:0-3614 GCA_963578625.1 Kiritimatiellia bacterium
CGGTACAAGGTGCGAGAAAAATAGGCGCAGAGTAGGAGCCGGCGCATTTCGAGCGCGGAGCTTTCGCGGCTCTTGTTCGAACACGGGCCGAAGGCGCCGTGCCACGCCGGGGTTGCGGCTTTTGGCTCCGGTTGGGCTCCGCTACACGGGTCGGATACCCGTGCTACGCTGGGGTTGTGGGTTATGGTTCGTTATTTTTTCCGGCCTTTTTCGAAGAGTTCGAGTTGGCTGTCCTTGAAAAGGTTGTAGTTCTTCAGGATACGGAGGAGCTGAAGGAGATCCGATTTGTCGTAGTTCTTGTTCACTTCGACATGTTGGATCAACTCCATCAGCATATCCCGATATAGAAGCACTCCGTCAATCCCGCCTTCCTTCAACGCTCTCATGGTTTCGTCCGCCGAGGCCTTGGATGCAGGCAGCTCTGACAGGCAGACCACGCTGGCCACGGGCCCCTCCCCCAGTTCCTCCCGGATACTGCCCACCACATCGTCGGACGCAAACCGATACACTTCAGGCGCCTGCTTCAGAACCGCGGGGGTGAATCGCTCCGAATGCCAGCCGCGAACCCCGACAATTGCGCGCGGCACGCTTCGCACCATCTGGGTATTCCATACATCGACGGGCGGAATATCCCCGTCCGCGGAAGCGGGATTGATGACAAGCAGATCTACCTCATCCTCGAGTTGCCTGGAAGATCGCGACGGCAACTGGTATTTCCGAGGCTGACGCACCAGAAAACCAATTGACTCGAAGTACTCCCGTACGATCCATTCATTTACCGAGGCCATTCCAGATCTCCTCCAGCAATTTTTCTTCAACTTCGCACCCGAATTGCGCGCGGCCGATCGACTCGGCGAGCACGAACCGCGGGTTCGAAGCCACACTTTTCTTGTCGACGCGAATCGTTTCCCGCACAGCACTCCATGCGCACCCGGTCGCCGTTCCGGGAAGACCGAATGCCGCCAAGAGCGAACGAATTCTCTTCACCGACTCCGCCTGAAGTCCCACGCGTCGCGCAGAGATTTCGGCGGCGAAAACCATTCCCACGGCGATTGCTTCCCCATGAAGGAAGGTGCCATAGCTCGCAACTTTTTCGATCGCATGACCGACCGTATGTCCGTAATTCAGAATCGCTCGCAACCCGCCCTCGCGTTCGTCGTCGCGAACAACGTCGGCTTTGATCTCGCAAGATCGGGCAACGAGCTCCTCCAAAAGCCCGGGGTCACGCGCAAGCACGTCTGCGGCCTGGATCTCCAACCGGTCGAATAATTCTGCGTCGGCGATGACCCCGTATTTCACCACCTCGGCAAGCCCGGAGCGGTATTCCCGGTCCGGAAGGGTCGCCAGTGTCTCTAAATCCGCAATCACCGCGTGGGGTTGCCAGAAAGCACCGATGAGATTCTTGCCTTCCGGCATGTTGATGCCGGTTTTCCCACCCACGGCGCTGTCGACCATCGAGACGATGGTAGTCGGAATCTGGATGTATCGGATGCCGCGCAAGTAGGTCGCGGCAAGATACCCTGCAAGGTCGCCCACCACGCCGCCGCCTAGCGCGACGACGAAGGATGACCGGTCCAACCCGTGCTCCAGCGCCGCGTGGTACAGGCCGAGAAGCTGCTCGTGACTCTTGGAATTCTCACCGGAAGGCACGGCGACGAACCGCGCATCTATTCCTGCCGCCGATAGAGCAGTGTGAAGGTTCTCTCCGTACCGTTCCCCCACATCGGAATCGGAAACAATCAGGCATTTTCCCGATAGTCCCAACCCCGAACAGGTGGAACCTGCGTTCGCCAGAAGCGAAAGCCCGATATCGATCGTATAGGACCGCTCCCCTAAATCTACTAAAACATCCCGTGCCATGCTCTCCAGCAAATCCGCCGCCCCCCGGGAAGTCAACGGTATTCAAATGGCTACCTCAGCCTTTCTCCCCGCGTCAAGGTGTACCCATTCGCGAAATCCCCACCGGACATCGGCTTTTTTCCTTCGGGCTGAACTTGCAGGAGCCGCAGCGCCATGTCGCCGGTCGCAACAAGAGGTCCTTGCGTAGAGACATCCAGCAACTCACCGGGTGCGCCTCCCCCTTGTTCAACGGATGCTGTCAGCACCTTGATGGTTTTGCCGGGTTCCGCGCCATATTGACAAAAAGTCCCCGGCCAGGGAGCAAAACCGCGGACCCGGTTTCGAATTCCCTTCGCGGACATCGCCCAATCAATACGCCCATCTTCTTTCGACATTTTCTTTGCGTAGGTGGCGTTTTCCACAATCTGCGGGATCCGGTTCGCCTCTCCGCGACGAATCAGCTCAATGGCCCGCACGATCAACTCTGCCCCAAGCTTTCCCAAAACCGGCCGTAGCGATGCGGCAGTGTCGTCGGGATGAATCGTTACCGCCTCCTGCAAGATGATGTCGCCTGCATCCATGTCCTCACTCATATAGATGATCGAAACGCCGGTCTGCGTCTGCCCGTCGGCAACCGCCATCTGGATGGGTGAAGCGCCCCGGTACAGGGGCAGGAGCGACGGATGCAGATTGATTGCCTCCAGAGGCGGAAGACGTAGAATGGATGGTTTGATGTACTGTCCGTACGCGGCGACGACGATCAGGTCCGGCGCCAACGCTTCGATTTCCGACACCGAAGCATCGGCACCGACCTTCTCAGGATCCAGAACCGGCACACCATGCAATTCGGCGAATTCCTTGACGGGGCAGGCTCCGACCTTGAGCTTCCGCCCGCGCGGCCGGTCGGGTTGGGTTACCACTGCCACAACCTCGTCGTCCGGTAGCAGCAGGAGCCGCTCCAGCGTCGGCTCCGCAATGGCCCCTGATCCCATAAATAGTATGCGCATCACGAATCCTCTGGATGAGGCCCTATCAATGGCGTAATCCTCCCTGAGACAGCAAGCTTCAAGCATGAATACATCCCAAATTCCTGCCCGCGGTACGGGTCCGACCCCCGAAACCAGCGAGGGCACCGTCCTTCTGCGCGATGCGGATGCGCCGCCGCACAGGGCCTGGACCGTGTTCTCAA
This sequence comes from Kiritimatiellia bacterium, assembly GCA_963578625.1. GTDB lineage: Bacteria > Verrucomicrobiota > Kiritimatiellia > SLOV01 > SLOV01 > CAUZEO01. The sequence continues at coordinate 3,029 of CAUZEO010000434.1, forward strand.
AGCCGAGGGAGGTGCTCCGTGCAGACGGGCCCGACGAGGTGGCCCCCCTGCTGGAGGAGCTGGAGCGCGCCCTGGATCAGGGCATCTACGCAGCGGGATTCCTCGCCTACGAAGCCGCGCCCGCATTCGACAAAGCCTTGTCGGTGCATCCCACGAGCCCGGTACCTGTCGCCTGGTTCGGGCTTTATGATACGGCCCACGCGATTCCCCCGCCTGACTGGGATCTTCACCAGGTCACGCCCGACTGGACCTCAAACGTCGACCAAAGAGTTTACGAGAAGGCGGTACGACGCATTCGCGCGTGGATTGCCGCTGGAGACACCTACCAAGTCAACTATACCACTCGACTGACTTCTCCATTTCACGACGAGCCGACAGCATTGTTCGCAGGGCTGCTCGCATCCCAGCCGAACGCATACGCCGCGTATGTGAATACGGGTGATCACGCAATCTGCTCGGTTTCTCCGGAGCTCTTTTTCAGGCAGGTAGGCGACCGGATTGTTTGCCGGCCGATGAAGGGAACAGTCGCTCGGGGCGCGACGGAGGAAGAAGATCTGGACCGGACTACGTGGCTGAAAAACTCCGC
>CAUZEO010000435.1:0-3604 GCA_963578625.1 Kiritimatiellia bacterium
CATCACTTCGTTCTGGCGGTTTCGACCCCGATATGACACGCTCCGAACCAAGGAAAAGGACGCTTCCGGTAGGCTCTCAAGGGCCAGTGCTTATCCCTTCCAAAAAGCGAATTCCTATAAAATTGGAAAGTCGGCTCTGGCAGGCTGCACGTAAGACCAGGGAACCCATTGATGTCCCGACGTATAAAGACCGTCTTCCCAGTTTGACCGCGATCCGGCACTTGTTCCGGCAGATTCCGCACAGCAACCCATCGGGATCGTGAGGCGGTTGCCCCGGGAGTCCAAAGCTGCGGCGATGGTGCGCATGAAGGGCTTCTATACGACTCGTCAGGGCCTCGTCAACGACCCGGATACAATCCGCACAAACCCCCAGCACCTCGGCCACCACATCGGCGCGTCCGCATTCCTGACATTCGACCATAACCGTCGCTCAACGCTTCGTTTCATAGATTTCGGATGCGTATCATTTTCCTCGAAACGGAGCACTTCCACAACGGCCCCCGGTGCTCGCCTGCCTGGACTGGTAGTCAGTCCACAAATAAACTGCCGGTCCTTCTTGTGAACCGCGGCGGCTTCGGGCGTCCCGGCAGCTAATGCACCATTACAGCACAAGCGCGCTTACGATAGAAAGGTTCAAGGCGCGTACAGGGCTACGAGGCTGTTTTTGCCAAATCCAGGACTTACACCGCAGGCCCAGCCGTGCCCGCGGTCCAGGAAAAACATCGCGCTAACCGATTTCCAGCCTGTCACCGCCGGCTGCCAGGTTTTGCCCCCGTCGGGCGTGTAGGCGATGGCAACCTCGGCTGCCAGGCGGCCGCCTACGAACGGAACCGTGGCACTGGCGAAGCCCTCGCCCCCGGGGAAGAAAACCACGCCCGTGACGCGCTGGTTGGACAGGAAGGGCGCCGGACAGCGCTCCCAGGTCTGCCCGCCGTCTTGTGTATGCCAGACCTGGCCGCTGTCCCCGCAGATCCAGCCCTCCCGGGCGGAAATGAATGAGCAGCGTCGCATGGTGCCCACATCACTGGTGAAAGGCAGCGCCTCCCACTTCTCGCCTGCGTCGGTTGTCTTCCAGACGGCCGCCCCCTTGCCCTGCTCAAAGCCAACGGCATATCCGACCTTGTCCGTCGGGAAACACAGGTCGAATGCTCTGCGGCCCCCTCCGCCCCAAGTTCACCGGCTTCCAGGTTTCGCCCCGGTCCTGACTGACGTAGGCGAGGCTGCCGTTTTCGGCGAGGACCCACCACTTCGGCCCATCAAACACAAGGGGGCCGACGTGATCGAGCTTGCCAGCCAGCACTTCCTCCCATGTCTGGCCCCCATCGGCGGACCGAAGCAGTTGCGTCTAATCCATGCCTCCGGGATGAAGCTGGCCATAAGCCCAGATATCCTCAGGCGTCACCATCCGCACAGAGTACCATCCATGTCCTTCCTTTCCGGTCTTTCGGTTGCGCGTCTTCGGGATGGGGAGGGATTCCCAAGAGAGGCCGCCATCCCTCGTCCTCCACACCCCGGCCCCTCCACAGCAGACCCCCTGCTGCGCGTCGTAGAAATGGATCCCGGCCACGTCGCTCCGAGTGTCCTCGAGGGTCGTCGCGACCCACTGGCCCGGGCCGGAAGCAGCGTAAAGGGGCGGAACCAGAACCAACAGCATCAGTCCGCCCAGCCAATTCCGTTTACTGTGCAATTTCAATCTCCCCCCACATGTTGGGATTGATCCGGGTTTCGCTCGGCAGATCGCTCACGATGCCGGCGGCCTTGTTGGACCAGTAGCAGCGGGCCGCATTGCGCTGCCCCATCGGGCCCGACCAGATGACGCCGAAGTCGCCTTTCAGCTTCTGACCCGCCTTCGGATCGAACGCCAGCGCCTCAAGCGGGATCGCCACCTCCAGAATGTATTCACCTTTACCCTTGGTCACGGCAATCTCTGCTTCTTCGATCCGTCGCACCACGTCAACCACCACGGTGCCCACCCCGGAAGAGAAACTCTGCGGATTCTTCGCCCCCGGCACAACGTAATTGTAGAGCACCGCCGTTAGCTTGCCCTGGAAGTGAGCAATGATTATTCGCTGGTCGCCGGCCACAGGTTTGCTGCGGTTGGGGTTGGCCTCGGGGTCCACGCCGATCTGGAAGTCCACGGCGCTGCCCGTCTTGAACAATATCATCCAGTCCTGCCCGCCGTTGGCCAGCAGCATCCTGTCATGCACCTGATAGGCCAGATACAGGTTTTTGTTGTCGTAACTCGCCCAGGCGCGAGCGTTATGGTTTTCATCCAGGTAGATTCCGGCCTCCGACGGCCGGTGGAAATCGCCCAGGTCCCCGTCAATGCGAGGTTTGCGCGGTGCGCGGCGAAGTGCGAACGCAAGAGGCGTTTCTTCCGCAGCTTTCTGCGTCAGAATCTGTTCGGCCTTCTTATATTGCGCAACCGAGAACTCGATTTCGCTGGGTGGCATCCGTCGGATGCTCTCCAGGCCGCGAATCTCAAAGATGGACGGCCCGCGGTCGCCGACAGTAACATACACCTTGCCCGTGTCCGGGTCCTGGAATAGGGTGCCGCCGAATGGCTCGTCCCCCGTGCTAACGCCCTTCATTACCATGCCACGCTCCGCATGCGAGGGATACGCTTCCGGAGCCGCACGGCCGTCGCGGAACAGATTCGCCACGAACAGTCCGTCGACCGTAAACAGGAAGTCCTCGCCCATGTTACCTCGCAGGGCGAAAATGGTACCCAAGGTCCCGCCCAGGTCGGCCTCGCCCAGCGTGTAAAGTGTACCTATAACCCGCCCCGGATGAGCGGCGGGCGCCACGTGGGAGCCCATGCCGGGCCAGTCATTGGGATAAGTCCACAGCACTTCGCCGTCCCTGTCGAACAGGGCCAGCGGTACCTCGGTGGAAAGAACGCGCTCGCCTGAGAAGACCCAAGAGGCAGAGGAATTGCGTCCCGGCACCTGTTTGCGCGCCCGGTTGATGACAATCTCCGCATTCTGCGGGTCGTAGAGCGGCGCTCCACACTCCGTCCAGCCTTTCAGAGGCACTCGCCAGATAATCTCGCGGCCGCCCCACACGTTGTAAGGATAAATGGTGAGGTTGCCGCTGACCGGGTTGGCCCACAGGAAATTCCAGCGCTGCGGCTCAGCGCCCGGCGCTTCAAAGAACGTCATCTCATTCTCCTGGACCAGGGCGTCGCCGTTTCGGTCGGCCCAGTAGAAGTTCGTCGTCTCTTCGGGGTAGGACTTCCACATATCCGGCTCTTTTATCCTGTCGCGGAGTTGCGGCGGCGTGCGGTGTTCGTCGAGGATCGGCACCGGCAGGCGGCGCTCACCACGCAAGTGGTTCATGGCCTTCGTCTGGGACCTGTGCACGAATGCGCCCACGTGGCCCAGGGCGGCCACGGGTTGGTACTGGTCGTCCTTTCTCTCGCTTATGATGACCCAGCTGCTGGAAGAGACCATAAACTCTCGCCCGTCGAGCCGGATTGTGCGATAGCTGCCATTAAGGGCGCGATTAGGTCCGAACAGGGCCATCGGATGGGTGGGGCGCCAGATGGTGGCTACCGGATGCCACTCTCCCGTTTCCCAATCAAGTTGAACTTCACAATTCGTTA
>CAUZEO010000436.1:0-3593 GCA_963578625.1 Kiritimatiellia bacterium
CACTGGAACTGCTCTCGAAGAAGGCGGAGGAAACCGAAAACGATTCGTTTCGGGCTGCGTTGGAACGGGCGCGAGACCGGGGCGAGAAGGATCTGGCGGATCTTGACCAGTTCGTTGCGGAAGCGATCCGTGCGGAAGAGACCATTGCTCAGGAGGCGTGGGTACAAGCCGCTGAACCGGTCCAGGTGTTCGAAAAGCTGATTCAGCAACCGTTGCTGTGGACCCAGAACCCGCTGGCCCGGTCCGGACCTGAGATCACACCCCCGGAGGTGGAGCGGCTGGAACGCATCGACATCGTGGCGGCGGTCAACGAGCAGGAAGCAGGGGCGCTGCTGGTACGAAACGTGTTCGCGGACGGGGACGTGGATCTTCGAATTGAAATGAGGCCCGTGAAGCGAGAGGAAGGCGAAGCGGATCATCCTCTCCAACGCTCGAATATCGCCCTGGCCGAGGCACTGATGATTCCCACGCGCACCCAAGGTGTGACCGGGGAGCCGATTTCTCCCCTGGGCAAGGCAGGGGTGTTTCACGTGCCCCTGAACCAGGCGCGTGAGATCTGGTTCCTGGTCGATACGACCGGCGTGTCGCCGGGAACGTACATGGTCCCGGTAACCATTCATCCCCTGGTATGGGACGCCGACGTGTTGTCGGTGGAATTTGAACTCCACATCGAAATCTGGGATATCGAGCTGCCTGAGAAGATGCCGATCTCGGTATACTCCTTTGACTACACACGCGGACTGTCGGGCAATTCCGACTATTTTTCTGATTTGGCACGATGCCGCACGGATATTTTTCATGTGACCGGGGTTCCGTCGCCCGATGACGAGGGGCATGCAGACTTTACGTCATTGGACGTGGTGCTGGACCGTCTGCCCGAGGGTGGCCAGGCATGGATGGAAGTGTGGTTTATGCGCCCGAACAGCTGGCAGCCTCACTACGAGACGTGGATTAGCGAGTTGGTCGTTTACATGCAGTCGCGTGGCCTGGACTACGACCGCTGGACGTTGCACATTTTCGATGAGAGCGCCAGTGATGATTTCCTGGAGTGCGCCCGCCAGATCAAACGTGTCGATCCCAAGTTTCGCATTTCCCAGACTCACATGGGTTCGCCCGAACGCATGCGAGAGTTTGAGTCCAATGTCGACATCTGGATTCCCATTTTCCGGGATCTGGACAAGCCTGGGATGGAGGTTATGCGCGAGAGCGGCAAGCCTGTCTGGATGTATGACTGCGGGACCACCCCGATGTTCGGCACCTCGCGTCACCGCTTTTTGCCGTGGCGTGCGTGGCGATATGATCTGGACGGCGTCACTCTTTGGACCTATTCGCAGAACCATTGGAACGATCCGCCGCGAGATCAGAATTTCGGCCTCTTCTTCGGCGCCGCCGATGGCGGCTCCATCCCGAGCAAACGGTTTGAGGCGTGGCGGGAGGGGCTGGAGGATTATCTATACTTGCATTTGTACGACGCCGAACTGGACAAGCTGGGTGAACTCACCCCGGAGGATGAGGATTTACTCGATCAGGCCCGCGAGCTGGGCGCGGAAGATCCATCCGAAATCGAGCAGTACGACGAAGTCCGAATCCACATTGCCCATCGTATCCTCGAACTACGGGCGCAGCACCCCTAAGGAAAACTCCTCCACCGAGCAAGCTCGGTGGAGCGCATGATTCTGCACTACAGGAGCGCAGCCAAAGCACGCCCCCACCCGAGCTTGCTCGGTGGAGCGCAGAATTTTGCGCTCCAGTGGGCGAGCTTGGGTGGGGGCGTTGGCTACAACTCTAGAATTCTTGCGATCAGCGGGGTTAGTCGCTCCGCCATCAGTTGAAATCCTGCGCCGGTGGGATGTCCTCCGTCCACGTGGGAGAGGTCGGCGCCGTAGGGGATCAAGGATTCTCCGTCGACGAAATGGATGTTCTTGTCCCCGGCCTTGCGCTGCTTCGAATAGAAATGGATCAGGATATCGCGGCGCTGTTCGTGTTCCTCAAGGTAGCTCTTGTCATACAGTGCCGTAGTGTAAACGATCTTACCCATGAGGACGATGGGGGTCTTCGGGTGAGCGGACCTGAGGAGCTTCACGAAGGGCGGCAAGGTGAGGCGGAGGCGCTCCGGCGTCACGTTGGCCAGGTAGTCCAATGCAAAGAGGCCGGCGTCGATTTCCGCGATCATGCGGGCGACTTCCGGTTCTCCCTGGCCGCATCCCGAGAAACCGAGATTCACCGTGTCCAGATTCAGCGCCCTTCCCAGGATGGAAGGGTATTCGCCCCCCGCGTTGTTGGCGCAGCCGCCCTGGGTGATGGAGGTGCCATAGAAGACCGCGGGCTTCACCGCAATAGGGGGCGAGGGCTTTTTTATCGCGGCGCCCGCGGACAGGCCGATATCGAGGGAGACCAACCCGTTGTATGGCGGCAGGTACAGCGTGTATTCGCGCATTTCGCGAGGAACCTTGGAAAACAGATCCCGTTCATACTCCTGTCTTCCAAAATCCGGAAAGGCCAGGCTCCACGGCTTCTGTTCGTGGGGCCCGCCGACATAAAGGGCCAGCCCGCTATGACCGGAGGCCGGCATGTGAGGGTAGGGGATCTCGCGCAGCAATCTCGCCCGGACCTTCATCATCGTGGTGTCACTCCGGAAACAAATCCGCCCGCCGGCCAGGCATTGCGCCAGGTACCACACGCCGTCCGGCACTTTTCCTTCGGCGCGACCGGGCAATCGCCGCAGGACGGAAGGATCCTCGTCGAACCAGGCCAGGCCCCGCTGGGTGAATCGCTTGCTCGAGGCCTTGACCCACTGTGTGCCCCGCGACTTTTTTGCCGTCTTCAGCTTCAGGTTCTTGTCGATGTCCTCGATACGCGTGGCCATGGTCCCGTTCGTCTCCTGGATTTACTCCAGTTCGGTTTCGCGCATGCAAGCGCGAAGGTCAATACTGGAGATTCGCCATTGCCCCTCCCTGTTTTATTTGGCACGATCACCCTCCCGCTGGGACATTGGGTTCTGCGACGGAGGGTCTGACGCCGTGTTGAAGATCGAGACATCGGGTTCGTGGCATGAAATTGGTAAGCAACAGGGCGAGAAGTTCGCCGATGAGCTCGTCCGCTGTGCCGACCGTTTCGTGGGCCTGATGGAATCCCGCAGGCCTGATCTCGATCGCGTCGCGGCATCCGTTCGACCGATAATTGAGGCGGAGAGCCCACACCTGCTCGAAGAGACCGCCGGCATGGCCGAAGGGTCGGGGATGCCGGAGGACCGGCTCTTCAAACTTCGATTTTACAGCATCATCGCGCCGCACGCGCCGGTTGAGTGCTCGGTCTTCGCCGTGGTGGACGGGGCCAACGGGGTGTGGCTGGGCCGAACCAACGACATCGAGCCCGAGGACCACTGGAGTCAGACCTGCGAGATTCGTCGTCCCGACAACGGGTTCTCGACGATCACCACGTCGTACCTCTGCATGCCCGCAGGACTTGGCATCAATGAACACGGCTTCGCCATGGGCTCGGTCAGCGCCGCCGCGCGCGATATCTACGGGACGAAGGGAACGCCCGCCGTGCTACTCCTCGACCGAATTCTCAACTCGTGCCGCACCGTGGCC
>CAUZEO010000437.1:0-3562 GCA_963578625.1 Kiritimatiellia bacterium
CGAGCGCGCGCCGGCGCCGTGGCCGAAAACGTCGATCGCATCGCGCAGGAACTTGAACCGTTATATCGTGTTGATCAATAATCGGAACGCTATGAAACCAGCAAACCGGGATCGCGAAGAGGCGGTTGCCCGCGGCACGGGGACCCAGACCGACAACCTGCGAAACGCGCACGTCATCGTCGGGAAGCATCCTCACTTCTACGAGTTTTTCCTCAATCCTCCGGTGGTCGAGGTCTTGTACGCGATTCTCGGCCACGACGCGTATTTGTACGATGCCAACATCCGCGTTCCGATGCCCACGGGGAAGCGGGATGTACGCAAGGACTTCCAGGTCCATGTGGATCGGGAGGACTACGCCGTGACACCGTTCTCCGACGGATGCCACTATCCGATGGCCCTGAACGTGGTCTGGTGCCTGACAGATTTCACGAAGGGAAACGGCACGTCGGTCGTATGGCCCGGGTCGCACCTGTCGAGGAAAGTGCCGGACCCCGATCTAGACGCCTCGGGCGCGGTCCAACTGGACGGCCATCCTCTGGGACGCCGCGCTGTGGCACCAGGGGGGCGTCAACTGCGGAGACGCTCCGCGGTGGTGCGTGATCGCATACTACCTGCGTGCGTGGATCAAGGGCAAAACGGATAGCGCGCGCGTCCTGCCTCCCGAGGCGATCCGGAATATGTCCGACGACGCGAAAAGATTGCTCGGAATCCTTCCCGCGCCATCCGATTATTCTGAAGTGAAAGCGCTTCGCCCGCAGCAGATCGAGGCGCTGGCGCTCGAGCAGAAAAAGGTGCTGGGTTTCGCTGTCTATTGACAGAATCGTTAAGCAATGACTTCAAAAAATTACGCCATGATGCTCGATTCGACGGGGGAACGGGCAAACGAGGATCTCTTGCGGAATCGGATAGAGGAGGAAGGGTACCTGTACTTCCGCCAGTTGGTGGATCCGGACCGTATCCTTCGCGCAAAAAACGACATCGAGGGCCTGCTACGGGAGCACTGTATCCTGGAAGACGACGGCAATCCTGAACCCATTTGGAGCGGCGGCCCCGAACCCACCGAGGCGGAGTGGATGGCCGTCTATGATCGAATCGTCCGGCTCGAGTCGTTCCAGGATGTCGCCCACTCTCCTGAAATCGTATCCTTGATCGAAGCCATTTACCGGGAGCCGGTCCGGGTCTGGGACCAGCAGCTGATCCGGGTTGTCTACCCGGAGCCGGGCAAGGAGTCCGCCCGTGGCATCGGCGCACATCAGGACGGCGACCCGAAACTGGGGTACAACGCAAGGACCTTCTGTACGGCCTGGGTCGCGCTGATGGACATTGATGTCTCGGTGGGCGGACTTGCCGTGTCTCCCCGCACTCACAAACGGGGAATTCTGCGGAGCGGGGGCACGGCCGCCAGCTCCTCGAAGGACGCAAAGAGCAATACGTACGGGTTGGATCCCGCCGAACTCGATTGGGCTACCGACACGTACCAGCCGGGCGGAACCGTCATTTTTGCCTGCCGAACTGTTCATCGCGGTCTGCCGAATCACTCCGATCGCGTCCGCCTTTCCGGTGACTTTCGATATCAACCCGCATCCGAGACCGCGAGTTGGCTGACGAACACGCTGGGACCCGATGTACGGCGCGTGGCCCAGGCGGTTGATGAAATCGTCTCCTCGCGCGCTCTGCATGTCAGTGCGCGGCCGACGCCGGAGATCCTGATTGAGGTCCGGAAACAAATGCTGGTAGAGAAGAACACGACGCTGGACCGGGCGCAGGAACTTGTGCGGGAGATCAAAGCAGCAGATGCATAAAAAAGAGAACGGGAATCTACAATGAAAGACAACTGGGTACGAAATAAACTCCGTAACGGGGAGGCGGCCCTTGGGCTTCACGTGGGGCTGGGCAGCCCGAATGTAGCGGAACTGCTCGCCCACTCCGGGTTCGATTGGCTGGCTTTCGAAACGGAGCACAGTGCCGTCGACTCAGCCCAGTTGGAGCACATGTTGATGGCGGTCAACGGCACGCGTACCATCCCCCTGGTGCGACCGTCCGTCGGTGTGCCGCACGAGATTCAGAAGGCACTGGACGCCGGGGCGATGGGCATCTTCGTTCCCATGGTGCGCACCGCGGCCGAAGCGGAGGCAATTGTGAAGTCCACGCGCTATCCGCCCGAAGGCACGCGAGGGTTCGGACCGTTGCGGGCGTCGAACTACACCATGGATTACCCGGACTACTTTGCCAGGGCCAACGACAATATGCTGGTAACCTTCATCCTCGAAACGAAGGAAGCCCTGGAAAATCTGGAAGAGATTATGTCGGTCCCGGGTGTCGACGCGCTCTACTTCGGCCTGTTCGACCTCTGCCTCTCGATGGGACTCAATCCGATGGATTTGCCCCTTCCCAGGATCGAAGAGGAAATCGAACGGGCCGCTGAAATAAGCCGTAAGACCGGTGTCGCGGTCGGAATCGGCGCGGGCACGCTCGAGGATTTGAACAAGCGTCTCGACCAGGGCCTGCGATTCATGACCTACGGAACGGACTACTCCCAGTTGGCGGCAGCGGTGCGGCCGGGCATTGAAGCATTTCGGGAGCGGTTTCCGTCCGCAGGGTAAAACAAGACTCTTTATTCCGATCTTTGTTCCGATCCTCGTCGACGAGTGATCCGGAGACAGATCGGCAGATGGCCGTATGTCGATTTGTAACGTGATGATAACATAGGAAAGGACAACAACCATGGGATTCAAATACACCATCTCGTCAGATACCCTGTCCTGGGTAGGACACAATGTACTCGAAACACCGCAGGAAATTTTCCAGGCGGTGAAGGAAGCCGGCTACGACGGCATTGATCTGCCCGGCGATCCGAAGCGGATGGATGGAAAGGAATGGCGTAAGAGAGCAGAGGAATTCGGGTTGGAAGTTCCCGAGGTCCTCGGTGCATGGGGCTACTATCACGCGGGCGAGGAGCGGCTTTTGGCCAGTCCTGATCAGGCGAAGCGCAGGCACGCCGTTCAGTACGCGAGTGACACTGTCGATCTTGCCGCCGAAATCGGCGCGCGATTCGTGGAACTGTGCGCCGCCCAGCCCGCGATTCCGGAACTGCCCTTTCCGGTGAATTCCATATCCGAAATGCGCAAGCACTTCAAAGACTCCATTCGCGAAGTCTGCGAACATGCCGCACAGCGTGGAATCACAATCCTGCTGGAACCGTTGAACTGCTACGAAGGACTCCCCGGCGTCCTCACCACGACTATCGAAGCGGTCAACTACATCGAGGAGCTAAAAATCGACAACCTGGGCGTGCAGCCGGACAATTACCACATGAACGTCAGCGAAGCATCGATCCCCCAGGCGGTGAGAACTGCAGGCAGATACATCAAGCATTATCACTTCAACGAAACAAATCATATGGCTCATGGGACCGGCCATGCCAATTTCCGCGATATCGTGCGTATCTTGAAGGAGATTGGCTATGACGCGTACCTCTGCTTTTATTTGCCGCAGACGTCGCAGCAGATTTTCCAGAGCACGCCGGGGATTGGCACCTATGGCGATTCAGCGACGAAGACTT
>CAUZEO010000438.1:0-3559 GCA_963578625.1 Kiritimatiellia bacterium
TGGCACCCGGAATTCACGGTGGAAATTGCCGACAGCCTGGAGGCGCACAACTACAAATTCGGCATTAACATCTTCAGCAAATTGGCCGAACACACCAGCCAGGGTCGCCCGGTGGTCTGGATCACGCCGGTTGGCCCCATGGGTCACTACGCGGTAATCGCCGAATTATTCAACAAGGTTGGCGGCGTGAACCCCAAGCTCATTCATCCCTTCGCGATGGACGAGTGGTCCACCGCCGACGGGAAATCGATCGCGAAAAAAGACTACCCGTACATGACGCGGTTTGCGGATGACATGGACGAGCAGTTCTACAGCCTGCTCAAGGGTAACGCGCGGGTTCCGAAGAAAAATCTGAATTTCGCGGCCGACAAGGGCCTGCTTGACTACGAAGCGAAAATCGACGCTCTGCTGGCAAAAGACGCGGGGGTAATTTTCACCGGCGGAGTTGGAAAGATCGGGCATATCATGTTCTGGGAAAGCTCCTACGGCGCCCGGCTGGGCAAGGCGCTCTCCGAAAAAGTGTTGTGGGTGCGAGGCGCTCCCCTCACCTACGGAACGATTGACCAGAATGAAACCACGTCCTCGGCCAGCGCTCCGGTTCCCGTATTCGCCAACACGATCGGCCTGGGCCTTTTCGCCAAGCTGCAGAAATACGGCAAAAAGAATCCGGGCCGTTCGCACGCGTTCTTCGGTCTCGATAACATCGAAGAGCCTTTGAAGTGGCAGCGATTTATCGCGCAGTGCATGTTGATGATGGACAAGCCCGATCCCAGTTTCGGCGCCAGCTATGTTCCGACGATGCCCGGCGCATACATCATCGTGCGGAGCCATGTGCATGACAGCTTCTTCGTCGCATCGAAATAGGTCCAACCACCGCCTCCCCGAGATTTAAATATGGAATACAAACACCTTGGCCGCACCGGCCTGAAAGTCAGTCCCCTCTGCCTCGGCACCATGAACTTCGGCCCGCACACCACGGAACCGGACAGTTTTGCGATCATGGATAAGGCGCTGGAGGGAGGCGTCAATTTTTTCGACACGGCCGACATCTACGGCGGCAAGGGTCCAACGGAAACGATACTTGGAAACTGGTTTGCTCAGGGTGGCCGGCGGCGCGAACGTGTTGTACTTGCGACGAAAGTCTTCGGCGGCATGAGCCCGGAGGACGCACACGACCCCAACCTGGAAAGCGGTCTTTCCTCGCGAAAAATAATTCAGTGTTGCGACGACAGCCTGCGCCGAATGCAAACGGATTGGATCGACATCTACCAGATGCACCACGTCGACCGCGCGTGTCCCTGGGAAGAAATCTGGGAAGCGATGGAGACCCTGGTTCGGCAAGGCAAGATCCGCTATGTGGGTTCCAGCAATTTCGCCGCATGGGACATCGCGACCGCCAACCAGGAGGCTTCGAAAAGAAACTTTCTTGGTCTCGTCAGTGAACAGAGTGTGTACAGCCTCAACCTGCGGATGATTGAACTGGAAGTCGTTCCGGCCTGCAGATCGTACGGCCTCGGCCTGATTCCCTGGAGTCCGCTGGGCGGCGGATTGCTGGGAGGGATCCTGGAGAACCGCGGGAACGGGCGACGGGCGGGAGAGTGGTTGGACGGCAAGATCGACGAGTGCCGGCCGCAGCTCGAAGACTACGAAGCGCTTTGCAAGGACCTGGGTGAGCCGCCGGCCAACGTAGCCCTGGCCTGGTTGCTGAACAACCCGGTGGTGACGGCGCCCATCATCGGCCCCCGCACCATGGATCAGTTGACCGGCGCATTACAAGTGCCTGAACTGAAGCTCTCGAGCGAGACGGTGAAGAATCTGGACAGGATCTGGCCCGGCCCGGGCGGTGAAGCGCCTAACGCTTACGCGTGGTAATTTTTTCCAGGCGAAAACAGTACGGAGTATACTTCGTACTGTTTGGTTTGTCCGGTTTCAGGTGAAAACGTAGCGTGGAATTCATTCTGCGTTCAGGGGGAGCGGACTTCAGTCCGCGCGCGAGTCATCAGGCGATATTGGGCATTTCCTGGCCTGTGCGGTGTCAGGAATGTCGAATATCGAATGCTCAATGTCGAAGGATCCGGCGCGGGGAATGGTGCGAGCAAGTGGGGACCGTGGGGACCGATGTCACTCCTTTCGCTTCAGTTTCTCCTTTGAGTAGGGCCACTGGCTGAGCCAGCTTTTTCGAACGGTGAGAGTCACTTTTGGTTTCCGGTTCCTAAATACTGCCAGAACAGAACGAGTAAGCTCGCGACGAAAGCAGTTTGCCGGGTACTCTCAAACGAGTTCCCCCACAAAGCGCCCATGATGACCTTGCTTCGCGGGGTGGATCGCCCTAGGATGGGGAGCCTGAAATGCCCGACAACTCAAACCAGAATATCATCGAGAAATGGCGGGGCGAACCGGCTCCCCTGCTGCCCGTGCTTCACGCGCTTCACGACCGGGACGGCTACCTATCCGATGAAGCGCTACGGGCGGTTTCCGATGGTTTGAAGATTCCGATCGCCGAATTGTTTGGCACCGTCACCTTTTATCATCATTTCTCCCGCACCCCGGAAGGACGCAATGCGCCGCGCGTCTGCACCGGATCGGTCTGCTGCCTCCGCGGCGGACGCGAGATGCTTTCGAAACTCAAAGACCAGGGCGCGATTGCCATGCCCTGCGCCGGACGGTGCGATGAGCCGGTTCCCGTGATCCAGGGCGACACCGTCTCGGTCGGGATCGACACATCGGCCCTCGTACGCCGGCCCAGCCCCCTCCCCCCGCCGAACCCCGGCGGAACCGGCGAGTGCGTGTTTTCGAAAATCCGTGAACCGGGTCGTTCCACCCTCGACGGATATCGAGCTACCGGCGGGTACGAAGGACTCACCCGCGCGGTTAAGGATCTGACTCCGGAAGAGGTCATTGACGTCCTCGCGGAAAGTAAACTCGCGGGCCGGGGAGGCGCGGGATTTCCGACCGGAACAAAATGGAAGGCCGTCCACGAGGCCGCCGGCGCTCCGAAGTCGGTGGTCTGCAACGCGGACGAAGGCGAGCCGGGCTGCTTCAAAGACCGGGCGCTGATGGAGCATGATCCGCACGCGGTCATTGAGGGCATGGCAATCGCGGCACGCGCCACCCACGCGGAGCTGGGCATCATTTATCTTCGCTATGAATACCCGGAGATCCAACACATCCTTGAACGCGCGATCGATGAGGCCGGGCGGGCCGGGTTTCTTGGTGAGAACATCCTCGATTCGGGCATGACGTTTCGGCTATGCATCCGGCGCGGCGCCGGGGCCTATATCTGCGGCGAGGAAGGCTCGCTGCTCAACAGCCTGGAAGGGAAACATCCTTTTCCGCGCAACCGCCCGCCCTTTCCGGTCACGCACGGATTCAACGACAAGCCGACCGCGGTCAACAATGTCGAAACTCTCGCCTCGGTGCCGCACATCCTGCTGCACGGAGCGGCGTGGTACTCCGGGCTCGGCCAGAACGGCCAGAACGGAACGAAGGTCATTTCGCTTTCCGGCGATATTCAACGGCCGGGCAACTACGAGGTGCCGCTTGGGTACCCGCTGCAGAC
>CAUZEO010000439.1:0-3529 GCA_963578625.1 Kiritimatiellia bacterium
TATCCGCTGACGTCAGAGCAGCCGATCGACTACACCTATGGATTCATCAACGCCAAGAGCGGACTGGCGGCCGACGTGGTGTGGTTTAACTCGGCATACAATCGCGACAGTTTTCTTGACGCGCTCGATGCGTTTCTCCGGCGCATGCCCAACCACGGGCCAGACGAGGTGGCTCGGCGCATTCGCGACAAATCCGCGGTATTTCCCCAGGGGATTTATCCCGTCGGACCCGGCGACCACAAGGGAAAAGTCTTTCATGTGCTTTGGGCGGGACGGTGGGAGTACGACAAAGATCCTGACTCGTTTTTCGTAGCGATGCGCGAGTTCAAACGCCGCAACGGCGACTTCAAGATGAGCGTGATCGGGGAAAAGTTTCGGGCTGTCCCGGAGTGCTTTGAGGCTGCGCGAGAGGAATTTGGCGAAAATATTGCATCCTGGGGCTACCAGGAGTCGCGGGAAGCGTACGAAGATGTGCTTTGCGATGCGGACGTCATCGTATCGACGGCGAAGCACGAATTTTTCGGGGTGACGGTGATTGAGGCGTTGTCTGCGGGAATCTTTCCGCTGGTGCCCAAACGGCTGGCTTATCCGGAGCTGCTTAGCGTGAAGGAGAATCCCGAGTTCTTCCACGACGGGACGGTGGGCTCCATCTGCTCGCGACTCCTCGACCTCGCACGCAACAAGGCAGCGGGAACTCTCTGGAACGGGAACGCCGAACGCGGCCGGGACCGATCACGCACGTACTGGTGGCCGAACCTCGCGCCCGTCCTTGACGCCGCGCTCGAGAACACCGCAGCCGGGAAGTAAGCCACGGGGATACAGAGTACGGGATTCGGGGTTCGGGATTCGGGGTTCGGAGACTGAAAATGTCGAATATCGAATGTCCATCTCGAGCAAGCATGCAAACTAACAGCAGGAACCAGCCAAAAAGCGACAACTCGGGATCAGGACTCGACCCACAAAAAAAGCCCGGCCCTGGGGGGAGAATCAGGGCCGGGCACAACTGCCTATGAAGATACGAACTTCCGGGGCGGTTAGAAGGTAAGCGGTTCCAGTTCTTAAATCCGAAAACCCGCATCTCCATCAACAGGTATTACCTCCACCCAACGAATTTCGAGGGGCGGAGGAAATTGAGCGATGAAAGGTCGGTTGACTCCCTGGTTGGTGCGGACAGCACTTCCGCGATTAAATTTCTGCTGTTTCTGTTCCGGTCGATAATTCATCTACCGGATTACCATTGCACAGCCCGTGCCAACAAAATCGGGCAATCCCACAACTTGCTGGCAAGCAAAGAGATATGATATGAATCTTGCGGTAGTTGAGTTTCGGTAGTGCAGAAAATCTGTACGTACAGGTACAAGAGTGTACTCACAGGGATGCATCCGGGCGCCCGAAACGCGCAAATGCACAGGAATTACTGTGCGGCTTAGTTCCTGCTATAGGACGACTGCCTGGAGCAAAACGACAATGGCGACAATTCTGATTGTTGACGACGACCGAAAGTTGGCGGACGCCAACTTTCAGGTATTGAAACATGACGGGCATACCGTGCATGTGGCGTACGAACTCGATGATGGACTCAGGGCCATGGAGAACCACCAGCCGGAGGTAATCCTCTGCGACCTGGTGCTGGGGTCCGACTCCGGGCTCCAACTGCTGTCCGCTTCCCGAACCCAACGGCACTTGCCGGACGTGATCCTGGTGACAGGGCACCCCACCGAACAAACGGCGGCGGAAGCCATGAGCCTCGGGGCCTACGAATACATGAGGAAGCCCTACGCCAAGGATGAACTGACCGGGCTGGTCCGCCGCATTCTAGATCGCCGCTCCCTTCTGGAAAGCAGGCGCGCGCGGCGACGGGACAAGGTGACCGAACAACCACTGCATTTGATCGGCGACTCGAAATCGATGAAAGGGCTGCTTTCATCGCTCGATGACGTGGCACCACGGCAGACCACCGTATTGCTTCGGGGCGAAACCGGAACCGGGAAAGAACTTCTTACCCGGTACATCCATGCAAATGGACCGAATGCGGACGGCCCGTTCGTGGCGATCAACTGCGCGGCGATTCCCGAAAACCTGCTCGCCAGCGAACTGTTCGGACACGAAAAAGGCGCTTTTACCGGCGCGGTAGCAAGCCGGGCAGGCGCCTTCGAACGATCCTCCAAGGGCACGCTGCTCTTGGATGAAATTGGTGACATTCCCGCCAGCACGCAGGTACACCTGTTGCGGGTCATCGAATCGTGCGAGGTCATCCGGGTTGGCGGCAGCGAGACCATTGCCGTTAATCCCCGACTGGTCGCGGCCACGCATCGCGACCTGGAAGCGTTGGTCCGGCAGGGGCAATTCAGGGAGGACCTCTACTACCGAATTAACGTCTACCCAGTAAGCGTCCCGCCGTTGCGCGCGCACATCTCCGACCTCGATGGGCTCGTCCACCATTTTCTGAGAGAACTCGATGCAGACGAGGCGCTGTTGTCTCCCTGCGCACTGGAATCAATGAAGGCCTATCGCTGGCCCGGAAACGTGCGCGAGTTGCGGAACCTGGTTGAGAACATCGTGATCCGGTCCCGGGGAAATCCGGTTGATGCCGAGAAACTGAAACAAATTTTTACTCCGCTTCAGAAACTCCACTCGGGCGCCACGGCCCACGACACCCTTGAATCGATGGAAATCCGCAGAATCGAAGAGGCACTGACCACCGCGGACGGCAACAAATCACACGCGGCCGAAGCGCTGGGCATCACCCGTCGAAAACTCTATTCGCGCATGAAGGTGCTGGGGATGCGTGATTCAGCCGAGAACGCGTAACCGGATACATGACAAGGTAGAACCCAGCCACTGCGTTCACCGCACCACTGGCGCCCGCCGTGCAGGAACTGGTATCCGATTAAACCGGCGGCACTCCAGTGCGTCAGGACCATGCGATCAAGGAAATCCTGGTACGATGGAATCCCACTCAGGACGAAAAAGAGGATGCAGAGTCCAATCAGGATAAAATTGCCGACTGGCCACCGCTGCAGCAGGACGTTGACCCGGTATGGAATGAAAGCGAACATAATGGGACGAGCGGCATCAAGCTGACATTCGAAAAGTAAGGAACCCGTCAACGGCAGCCAACAAGAAACTGGCTGCGTCATCGTCGCCTGTTTTCCTGAGCAAATCCTGGTGAGTGCAATAGATTGAACCCGGTGTAGAAAACAGGCGAACCTTTCATGAGTATTGTTGCCGCAATATGGTTGGTCAGACTCGTCGGCCTTTATCTGCTGCTCGGTATTCTCTTCGCGATTCCGTTCGTGGTCCAGTGGGTGGGAAACATGGATCCGAATGCGAAAGAGGGATCTCGGTCTTGCGTTTCCGCTGGTCCTGAAACCCGATGTAGGTCAGCGAGGAAGCGAGGTCGCGTTCCCGGAAAACGAATCCGAAGCATCTCAAATTCTGGATCACGAAGCGGGCGATGTGATCGCGCAGGCTTTCGCCCCGGGCCGGGAGTTCGGAGTTTTTTACTACCGGTACCCCGGGGAGGAAT
>CAUZEO010000440.1:0-3500 GCA_963578625.1 Kiritimatiellia bacterium
CTGGAAGGACAACATGGAGGACGGGCACCTGGAACTCTCCGACATTCGCGCCGTCCCGGGCGCATTTTCCTGGTCCTGGGGCGATTCGATTGAAATCGGAGTCGATATTTACCACACGACCGACGGCAACCGGGACGTGGTTCCGGATTCGGACGGCGGTCGAAGCCGCTGGAACCCCTTCAACTATGGTCAATATCGCGCTGAAACGAACGCGTATTCGCTGGCTCGTTTCGACTCCCTGGAAACGTTGGTTAGAAACTGCATGGACAGCTTACCGGTGGAGGGGCCTCCGATCCTGACGCTTGATCCATACCTCATGCCCGGAATGCAAACTGGACCTCCCATGCTCCAACTGCTGGTAGAAGGACTGCCGGAAGGCCGCGACTTCGATTGGCCGGATGTCCTCAGTCCACTTTCCCTGGAAGATGCGGGACAAATCCGTAACGACCTTGAGGCGACGATCGAAAATTTGATGGAGGAATTCGGAAAGTAGAACGGGCACCCGGAAACGGTGTGGCCCGGAATGCGCCTGGAGAAATTTCGCGCTCGCGCCTGAAGAGCTTCGGTACGATCGTCCTATTTCGATGGAAATGAGAACAGAAAACGTGATCACCTGCCGTTGGTTGATTCGCTTCGGAAGGCATACTCCGCGGAAAAAGCAGCTTCGTTTGCCGACATCGGCCATGCCGGTTCATTGAAGGACTCAGAAGAAGTATCCGGTGGAAATGTCGCATCTATACTGCATGACGGGGAAAGAAAAACAATCGGCCCCTGATGACGCTGTCCCGGACAATTCGAAGGAGTAAGGCGGCGGTGGCTTCGTGCGTGGGACTCCGCTACACGGGTCGGATACCCGTGCTACGATGTAGAATCTTCGCGTAACCTTGGATCCAGGGCATCGCGCAGTGCGTCTCCCAGGACGTTGAATGAGAGAACCAGGAAGAAGATCGCCAGGGTGACGAAAGTCATTTCCCACCAGATCCCCTGCCACAACTGGAGCCTCGCATTGCTGATCATAACCCCCCACGAAGGCTCCCCTTTCATACCGATACCCAGGAAACTTAGAATGACTTCGGTGCCAACCGCGGCAGGGAATCGAATCGTAAAGGTGACGATCACGATGTGAAATACATTCGGCAGGATGTGGCGAAACATGATGCGGCCGGAGCTCAAACCCAGGACCCGTGCCGCCTGCACGTAAGGCCGCTCCTTATGTTTTATGACTTCGCCTCGGATTAAGCGACAAAGGCCGACCCAGGTGGTGAGCCCGATCCCGAGATAAACCCCCTTCTCTCCCTGCCCTGCGATCATCGCGATGGCCAGGATGAATAGAAGACCGGGAATGGAAGCAAAGGTCGAGTAGATCCACACCACGAAATCATCAACACGCCCGCCGAAATACCCGGCAAGGCATCCGAGAAATACACCGATTGGTATCGCAATCAAGGAGGTGATTATTCCGACTCTAAACGCGATCCGCGTGCCCTGGATCAATCGTTGGAGCACGTCACGTCCAAGTCCGTCCGTGCCGAGCGGGTGGGTCAAAAAATGCTCCCACGCGGTCGGCTTGACGCCCTCTACCGCCGCCGTTCGGGAACGGAACAGGCTTGGGGGCAGGTACTTGACTCCAATGTCTGGAATGTTGTAGGTGGGCGTTTTGTCCGCGGCACGCGAGGCGAAGTAAACGTACTCCCCGTAGCACGCTAACATGGTGTACGCGACCACAACGGCGAGACAGAACAGATTCAGCTTTCCGGCGGCCAAGCGTCGAAACGTTTCGCCCCACCAGGACTGGTGCTGCGGCAATTCCTGTGTGGCAAGCTCCGTCACGGCAACTTCACCCTCGGGTCCACTGCGGCGTACGAGATGTCCGTGATAAGATTGGCAACGACAAACAGTATGGATCCAATGAGAACGATGGCACGAATCACGTCTACATCGGACGAATTGATGGCGTTAATCGCCAGGTACCCCAGACCGGGTATCCCGAAAAAGGTCTCCAACAGAAGACTTCCGGTGTAGAGGAACGGAATGGCGATTACGATGTTGGTAAGAATGGGAACCATGGCATTCTTGAGTACATGCTTGAAGAGGACATTTTTCTTTCCCGCGCCCTTGGCAAACGCAGTGCGCACATAATCCCGGTACATCTCATCAAGCATAATGGTTCGGTAAAAACGCAGACTGCTACCCAGGCCGCTCACCACGCCGATCAACACCGGCAGCGTGAGGTATCGCCACGACTCGAAACCCCACACTGGGAACAGCTCCCACCGGTAAGCGAGAAGATATTGACCGGCGATAATAAAGATCAGGTAGTTGATGCTCATTAGCCCGACGGCAACTACGACGAAAAAGCGGTCGACGAAACGATTCCGGAAGAATGCACAGACCAGAGACAAACTCACGGACGCGAAGAGTCCCACGACGAAAATGGGGATCGTGAGCGCCAGGGAGGGGCCAATGCCGGCACGAAGCAAATCGGAAACGCGTTGGTTCGTGCTGCTGGAAACGCCAAAATCGAAGTGAGCAATCTGTAGCAGGTAGAATGTAAACTGAGAGTGCCACGGGGAGTCCATCCGGCGGCGCAACGAAATAGACTCCACTTCGATATCGGTGCCGCCGACCTCAACGAAAAAACTTCTGGACGCAACATTCTCTTCGGGTTCGATCAGGGTATCGACCTCCTGCCACTTCGCGGACGGATTCATTTTGGCCCGGGTTTCGCGTTCTTCCGTCCCGGCGGTTCCATCAACCCCGGTCCGGGTTTTCACCACGACTGCGCTGGTTGAGTTCAGAGCCGTTCGGTAACGAATGCGCAACCGGTAGGAGGCGTCTTCGCGCAAGTCGAACGCCAGTGGAATTTCGTACATCAGTCCAGGTTTGAGGTGAACACGACTTGCGAGTTTTCCTTCGGGCGGGTAGTGAGCGGCTCCCTTAACATCGCGCCAAAATCCCGCGTTGTGCTCGAAACTCGTGTCTTCAAGCGCCCGGGTTCGGGTCCACCATCCGAATAACAACGGGCGATTGAATCCGCGTATCTCGTCGTATTCCTCGAGTGCCTCTACAGAAGCCCGTTCCCCGAGAGCGGATCTCGCCTGGCTACCCCCAGCCAGGTTGAACAGGATGAAAGTTACGATGATCACGCCGATCACGGTCGGAATCATTTGAAGAAATCGGCGTATAATATATCGGAGCATGTGCAGCTATCTTCCCATTTCTGAAGGATCGACGCGCCAGTACTTCTCCATGCCGTAGGGAAAGTCGTGGTACTTCCGGTTTTTCAGCCAAGGTTGCTGCAGTTCGTGATCCAACGGGATTCCCAAAAAAATCAAGGGGCACTCCTCGATCACAATGTCGACCATCCGCTGGCAGAAAGCGGACCGCTCGGGGGAGTCCAGCATGTCGCGAAACTGTTCGTACAACAGGTCAAACTCGGTATTGGAGAAATTGGTCCGGTTGGGTCCGGGCGATGCGTTCGGCCCGTAAAAGAGCTGCAA
>CAUZEO010000441.1:0-3495 GCA_963578625.1 Kiritimatiellia bacterium
AAAATGACGGTCGAGTTGGTGGAGGCAGGCGCACGTGCAACCGCGGATGTCGAAATCAAGTCAGGCCTGCATCCGTGTGAGGCCATACTTGAGATCGATGACCCTGATCTCTGGTGGCCGGCGGACCACGGGCCGCAAAACCGGTACACGCTTCGCGTCACTCTCGCGGTTGAGGGCGGGAAGACCGAGGAGCGGACGACTCGAATCGGCTTTCGCCGTGCGCGCGTGATCCAGGATCCGCATCCCGAGGGCGGGAGCTTTTATACCCTGGAGATCAACGGTAGAAAAATTTTTGCCAAGGGAGCCAACTGGGCGCCGGCGGAGCTGATTTCAACACGTTTGACTCCCGATCGCTACGCGAAGCTGATCGAACGCGCCCGGGAGGCGCATTTCAACTTTATCCGGGTCAACGCAGTGGGCTGGTACGAGAGCGATTATTTTTTCGATCTGTGCGACGAGCACGGGATTCTGGTGTGGCAGGAATTCGCATTCACCTGCAGCAAATTTCCGCTCGCCGATGAAGCTTTCTATTTGGACGTAAAGAAAGAGGCCGTGTTCCAGATCCGCCGCCTGGCGTCGCATCCCAGCCTGGTCATCTGGTGCGGGAGTAACGAGCTGGAGTGGGCCAGTTGGGACTGGGGGTACGACAAGGATGTCGTGTTGCCCGACTACGGTCTGTATCACCAGATTCTTCCTCGACTGATGGCGGTGGAGGATCCTACTCGTTTCTATCAGCCGAGTTCGCCTTTCTCACCCGACAATCTGCATCCCAATCGCGATGACGTAGGCAACCAGCATCCCTGGTCGGTAGGAATGGACAACACCGATTTCCGGGACTATCGAAAGATGATTTGCCGTTTTGCCAGTGAAGGGGGGACTCTGGGGCCGAGCGCGCTGCCTACGATGATGGCCTGTCTCCCGGAGGGGCAGCAAGAGGTCGCTTCGTTTGCATGGCAGATCCACGATAACTCTTTCGCCACGAAAGAGGAGCCGAGCCGACCCGACGAAATGCTCCGCCAGTGGCTTGGCCTTGACCCACGGGCGATGTCCATCGAGGAATTCGTCTATTGGGGAGGACTGATCCAGGGGGAGGCACTGCATGAATACTGCGAAAACTTTCGCCGCCGCATGTTTGACAGCGGCGCCGCCGTCTTCTGGTCGTTCAACGATTGCTGGCCCGTCACGCGAGGCTGGTCCATCGTCGATTCCTATCTCCGGCGTAGTCCGGGCTTCTGGGGTGTCCGTCGCGCCTTGGCGCCTGTCCACATTGTTCTTGCCGAGGAAGAGGATAAGATCGTCGTGTTCGGCATCAACGACACGGACGAATCGTTCTCCGGCGATCTCCGCTATGGCGTGTTTCAGATTGCGGGCGGAATCCCTGTCGATCACAGCGGGAGCGTGGAGCTCCCACCGAACGCGTCGACCCGGATTGCTACGTTTGATATAGCCCAGTGGGTATCCCCGGACGCATCCGCTGCGTTTGCAGTTCTCTCGAAGGATGGAATACTTGCCGCCCGAAACCGACTTTTCCTCCCCTTCTTCAAAGATCTGAAATGGGCACCCGCTGAGATTCGGATGCATCGCGATAGGGGACAGATAACTTTTGAGTGCGACACCTTCGCGTGGGGTGTCTGTCTCGATCTTGATGGAGAGAGGCCGTTGGGCGACAACTTTTTCGACATTTATCCCTCGATGCCGTATTCAATCACCTGGCCGGATGGCGATGAGCCTAGGGTACTCAAGGTGGGTAATTTGGTTGCCTAGCCATAACGCGTGGCTGGATCCTGGTTCTTCTCCCCACCGGATTTCGTTTTGTTTTCGGCTGCCGGCTCACCCTTTTTGGAGTGCACCGGCAGAGCGGCGCGGCCATCTCAGTCGGGTCGGTCGAATTCAGCCGCTGAGGTTCTGGTGACAATCCGGGGCTTGATCCAGTCCGCGGAACCCGTACCGCGGTAGCGTGAATCGGGAACGAATTCCAGGAGCGCATGCTCTCCTGCATAGTCAGAGAGATCAGCTTCGAAACGTGTTGTCGGAAATGGCGGGAGCCCGGGCGGGATTCACTCTCCCTGCGAGCGCTTCCAGTGTTTCATGGTCACCGACATTGAGATAAGTCTGTGACTGCAGGTCATTGACCCATGCCTGCGCTTTTGACAGCTTTTCGAGTGGAACATATCCCGCGCCCTGTTCCATCCATTCAATGTAGGGATCCACCGCGTCCTCCCATTGATCCTGGTAGGTGCGAATCCGAATCTCATAGAGTTCAGGATTTTTCTTCCGGGTCGGGAAGCGCCGTACCATACCCACATTGGCGGCGTTCCCAGTGCCCTTGAAGAATATGTTTGCCGGCCCGACTCTCGGTTCACGGCCCTCTATGAACCATCCGGAATGCTCTCCCTGGAAGAGACCCACCAGCGGGTGACAATAAATAAGAGAGCTCTCATCTTTCTGCGGATCGCCGATCTCAACTCCGGTCCAGGGCGCGGGAAAGACGGCGGCAGCTCCGAAATTATTAATCCATACGAGCGCATGCTAGGCGATATCACATCCGAAAAAGGAGTAGCGAAGAAACTCCACGGGATTCGAGGTGCGAGCCGTGGCACGCAATGCCAGATCGCCTTGGCCGGCTTCAATCGACCACTCCAGCCTCCACTGATCGCCGCCAGGTAGAATAAAAGTTGTGGTAACAGAACCTTCTGTTATCTCGGTGTTGACCTCACACTTGTTTAGATCGGTTGGTGTCGCGTCGAATATGAGCATCCTGGACGGAAGCTAGGATGGGCCGATGGATAGCAGGTGGTTTTGGGTCAATCGGTCCGTCAGCGAAAAGACAAAGCCTGCCTGAAAGCGAACCTCCATGGTTTTATTGGTCAGCACTGCGCGGTGGGCAGCATCCTGCCAATCGGTGAAGCCCGTGTTGCACAGCGCGAGCAGAAGAAGAACCGCGGCGAGATTCCGGCGAAGCTCTTGTGATTTGGATCCTGATTTGTGCTTCAAGTTGCTTTCCTTGTTCCTGGAGTCGTCATAGACGGTTCCTGCAAATGTAACAACGATCTTACCGATTCGTCGGATCTGTCGGATTTTTACTTCGGGTTTCGGCGAATGAACATTTGCAGTAGCCAGCGGCGTAAGGCTATGGTCCCCCGATGCATTCGAAGCCGATGTGCCGGACGGATATTCATTCACACGCAAATATAGCGAATGGGGGTTCAAAATGAAAATACATAGGACACGAGTTTCTGTGGTTATGATCGCGATGGCTGCAAGCCAGTTTTTCTGCAGGCAATCTACCGCGGAATCCGGGGTAGTGGAGGCAGATGATTACCAGAGTTTTGCCGCCGCGGTTACCGCGCTCGGATCGGAGGTTGCGACGTTGGTTGTCAGCTCCACCGAAATTGTTTCGCGGCCGGTGCGTGTTCCAACCACACTTCATATCCAAGTCACTGGAGCAGGAAAATTTAAAAAGTCCGGTAGCGGGAGCATTGTTTTTAACGGGCC
>CAUZEO010000442.1:0-3463 GCA_963578625.1 Kiritimatiellia bacterium
GGCCCCAACCGGCGACGCACCTCAGCAACAGTGAGGCGACGTCGCTCGGGGCTCAGAAGTTTCCCTTCGCGGCTGCCTTCAAGATGGCGTTGTCCAGGGCCTGATCTGCCACCAGCTTCTTCAGCCGGGTGTGCTCCTTCTGGAGGGCCTTCAGCTCTTTGCCCATCTCCGGAGCCATCCCGCCGTACTTCTGACGCCAGCGGTAGTACGTCTGCTGAGCGATCCCCAGCCGTTTGCAGACCTCCGGAACCTTCTTTCCCTTACCCAGTTCGACATCGGCTCGACGCAACATCGGGATAATCGGGTCAACTCCATGACGTTTCTGTGCCAGCTGAAAAAATCCTTTCCGGGCTAAAGCCCGGGCTGGATTCTCTCACACGCACTGGTACTTTTCACGGGGGGAAGGTCAGTTGGTCTAAATTTCAACCACCCAAAGCGATCCTACACCATGATCCCCTCACTCGAGTACAGAATTGGATTTCTCTACGATGCTTTGGATATCGATCGATCCCGAGGAAAGAAAATGTTAGCCGGTGCGGATCAAGATGACCGGATTGAGAAAATCCTTTCGAAGTGACGGGCTCTAAGGCTGTTCGCGTGGCTTCATTGCGGTTCGGTTCCGTGTGACCTCACCCTCTAAAAATGGTCCGGACCAATTCTAAGAGGGGTGTTATGTCTAGCCGATGAGCTCGACTTTTCCCGTTTTCAGGTGGTACAAGCCTCCCACGACCTGCACTTGTTTCTGTTCGACCAGTTGAGCAATGATGGGTTTCGCAGTTTTCAGCTTGTTTACATTGAAAATGACATTCGCTTTGATCGTATTGAGCAGGGTGTTTCCGGTTTGTCCCCGTGCCTTCTTTACTGCCGGCTCAATTGCACGAACCATTTCTGGCAGGTGCC
Organism: Kiritimatiellia bacterium; assembly: GCA_963578625.1. Lineage (GTDB taxonomy): Bacteria > Verrucomicrobiota > Kiritimatiellia > SLOV01 > SLOV01 > CAUZEO01. Next base: position 901 of record CAUZEO010000442.1, read on the forward strand.
CGGGAAGTTGTGCATCGTTCTTCACCAAGTCGATGGTGGCGGCCACCGCACCACACTGGGTGTGCCCCAGGACCATGATCAACGGTGTGCCAAGTATCTTCGTCGTGTACTCAAGACTGGCGAGCCCATCCTGGTTGACGAAGTTGCCGGCGACGCGGACGACGAACAGGTCACCACGGCTCTGATCAAATGCCAGTTCCGGTGCCACGCGCGAATCGGAGCAGGCGAGAATGGCCGAGTGCGGACTCTGCTCGCCGGCCAGCGCTTTGCGGTCCGCGTAGAAGTCGCGCATATTCATGTCACCGCTTACATAGCGGGCATTCCCCTTCATGAGCATCTCCAGGGACTGGTCTGGGCTGGCAGCAGTCTGTTCGCGGGCAGATTTCTCCGCCCCGACGAGGCGCCCTGCCGGCAGGCCGGCAACGGCTGCAATCTTTAACAGATGACGGCGGTTGAGCATTTGGTTCATGGTGATTGCCTTCGAAATTAAAAGTCCAGTTTGCGATGCGTGTCAATGTTTCTATGGAACGCAACGCGGCACCGGTGATCCGACGAAGTCGGTAATTGCGTATCATTCAACCCAGAACGAATACACGCTGGCATCTTTGAGTTGTAAGGCGAGCCGCACAGTTCGGCCGGCTAGCGCGTCGCTTGATTTGTCGAAACGTGGTTTCATGCGCAAACTATCTGCCGTCATGGGCAAAGAGCCTTCAAAACCTCGTATCGGATCGCCGCGCGCGTCTTCGATCGTGGCCGTGATGCGTCCTCGGGATGCGTCTGCGTTCAAGTAGAGGGAGCCCGCAGGATAGACGAACGACTTGGTGATCAACGTTCCTTCTCGATTCCCTGCGTCCAACGATACCCATCCATCTCGGCGCAAGGTCGCCAGGCCGATATCCATCCCGATCCTCTTTTCCCCTCCTAGGCCGTGACGCGCCGGCGAGCCGGCGTAGTAAAACAGGATACGATCGTCGAGTATCACACTGCGGCTGGCGCCACGCATGTCGGATGCGTCCCATGACACCGGCGGACCCGTGGGCAGAAAGACCGTGCGATCAGAGTCCCGCACCCACGTCTTTCCATCGCGCGAGTGGCACAACTGAAAATCAATCGTTCCCACACGTCCTTCATCGATCCAAAACATCCATAGCACGCCAATGTACATGCCGCCGTAGTAATTGACGGTAATCCCGTAAAACTGTGTCTTTTCACCATCGCGCTCGTCGGGTTCAAGCACCAGCTGCGATGTCGACCAGTGGATGAAGTCATCCGATTCAGACCGTGCGACTTTGCGCCCTCCGGCACCGAAACGTCCGAATGCCACATATTTTCCCAGCTGATCGTCAAACAGCACGACTTGTCCCGTATCGCTGTCCAGCTTCATGACAGGATTGCCTTCATAGGGAGTCCAGTGAATCCCGTCGGGCGAGAAGGCGACATACATGCCATCCTTGGGGCCACTTCCGTATATTTCCTGTCCCTCGAACTTGATGGTGGGACCGTAGCCATGATCCCAATAAAAGGCCTTGTACCGTCGCGACGGATCGGGATCCTGTGGTTCATAGAGCACACTAAAACCTTCGGGATTGTACATGTCGCGCGAGATCATGTTGTTTTCGGTCGATCCCTCAAAATCCACGATATTGAGTACGGGTTTGTCCCACTGGATGCCATCTTTCGACGTTGCGTAACAAAGCAGCGTAGCGTGCCCAGGTCTGCCCTCGCCGTCCACCGTGATCTTTTCCGCCGCGGTCTTCGGGATGTTCATATACCAGGACTTGAAGAGTTGCGCATGGGGATCGTAGATCATGGTTCCGTAGACCTGAATGCGAAAGCCTTCCCAGGGATGCTCTCGGCGCAACACGGGATTCTGCGGGTGCTTGGTGGGCTGGTGGACAACCCGCTTCAGGTTGTCGCGCCGTTCGATGCCCAAATCATCGAAGAACAGTTGCCGTTGCCCTCGGGCAAGTGAGTCCGAAGGATCGGCTGAACAGCAGCGGGTTTGGACGTCAGCAAACCCAGCAGCCAGAAAGAGAATAAAGAATCGGTATCGCATGGGGATTTCCTGGGGAATATCGTGAATGGGGTGAATCCATTAAGGTGAAGTTCTATCCGCGAAATCCGTGTTTGATCGCTCTGCGTTCCAGTAAACAGTGACAACATTTCAATTCTCGCCGAATGCATGCCTCGATTTGTCGACGGGGAGGACAGAAGAATTGATGACAGGGAAATGATTGTATAGCTTGAGCCTTCTGAATTCTAACCTTTTTAGACGAGGTGGTGAAAAAATGGGGAATCTGACCACCCCCCCCGTCTTTGTACCAGTCTGAGTGAGAGAATCCAGTCCGGCCAGAGGCCGGGAAAGGATTCTTTGCGATGTCACAGAAGCGACACACGGTGGATCAGATTATTGCGAAATTACGCCGAGCGGATGTTGAGCTTGGTAAAGGGAAGACGGTTCCTGATGCTTGCGAGGTGCTTGGGATTTCCGAACAGACGTATTACCGTTGGCGTCAGAAATATGGAGGTATGCAGCCGGAGATGGCAAAGGAACTGAAAGCCC
>CAUZEO010000443.1:0-3451 GCA_963578625.1 Kiritimatiellia bacterium
CGCCTGATTCGATCCATCGAACGTGTTGTTGTATGGCAGCGTGCCTTTTGTCAGGTTTGCGGAATCTCCGCAGCAAAGGACTTCCCAGTCCGAGTCTCCCACTCCGCCGCGCGTCCAACCGCTCCCGCTGACTCCCGCGGGATCCACTGTGACCACTCCGCTGAGGGTATTGTAGCTTTCGAAATCTTCCAAGATTGCACCAGATGCTGTCGGTGCCACAGACATCCCGATAGCCACAACGGCCACGGCAATGATTTCGTTAAGCAACGCTTTCTTCATGGGTTCTCTCTTTCTATGTCTTCACAGGACTGCATTCAGAACTAGCGATTTTGCCATTTAAATACGGGAAAACAAGGATATTTATGGCCCCGTGCTTTCCGTAGCGTAATGTCTGAGGAGAATGACGCTCCAGCCAATCAAGCCCCTTGATCATGATGCCGCAATTCGGACCGTCCACATGCATCCGCTCGACTTCCCAATAAGACTTCCGGCCCCACACCGGGAAATTCCGTATCCGACGCGGCTGCATTTTGTCATCTCCAAACAACAACCCTTCATCACATCGACTACACCGGTGTCCCACCCCTTGGCCGGGGTTCTCGTAAGATCTCCCTCAGAAATGCGCGTCTTCGCTTTCCACCCGTGGGGATCGCGCTTTCGCAGGGGATTATGCCCGTTTTCGGGCGCGTTTACAGGAATTGGAAGCCCGGCTTGTCGGACATGAGGGAAAAGCGCGTTCAATTCACCTAATGGCTCAATTAATCTGAGGCGAAAAAATGCTCGGTGCTGGGGGTGCCAGCAGGGTGGACCACGGGGTCTCGAAGAGAACAACCCGTCCGGAGAACTTGTACTCGCCGACCCAGAGGCGGTTGCCGTGGATGGCCAGGCGCTTGGGCCAGAAGAGCGATGATTGGCTGATTCCGGGGTCGATGTCGTCTGCGTTGGCGGCGCCGATAAAGGTGTCAGGTTCTTGCCCGGCGACGGCATCCTTCCAGTTGCGCCAGGCGTGGACCCGGTTGAAACCGAAGTCGACCAGGTAGAACTGATTGCCGGAGATCTGGGCCTCCCCGCGGCTGGCGGAAATGAAATAGGTCTTGGCGATCTCCGCGGGAACACCTAGCGCCAGGGTTGCGATCTCGTAGATGAGGGTTATGCCGCCCGAACTGGCGACCAAGTGCAGGCCATCGCTTTGCAGGTCGTGCTCGGCCCCTTTCGCCTGGAGGGTGAACAGCGGATCTTCTTCGGAGAGGGGGATTTCGGACCAGACATGAATCTGCCCAGTTCCGTCGGAGAGATAGAAATAGCTGTCGTCGAGAGCGATGCCGGGCACGCGGTTGAACTCCACCGAGCCGATCGAACCCTCGAATTCCCAGTCGGGATCTTCTCCTTCGAAAGGGAGGGTGTTCCAGATCTTGAGGGTGGCGCGCTTTCCGGCAACCACCAGAACTCCGTCGTGGAGAGCGATGTCGCTGGCGCTGTCGATTTCATCGATCCGTACGGTCGGGGGTGTACCGCTGCTCGAGGGGATCTCACGCCAGATCGAGAGGGTCCGGTCGTAGCCGGAGCCGATGACGAAGCTCTCGCCATCGGTGGCCATGGTCGGATTCGTGATGAAGTGATGGCTGAGCAGGGTGTCGGTCTCCAGGTCGGGTGCGCCGAGAACCACCTCGGGGGTCTGCTGTGCGAAGGTGATCGGGCTCGTGAAGCCGAGCAGGCGGTTACCGTTATAGTCGGTAAAGTAGGTTCGATCGCCGGCCACGGCGACCCCGGAGGCGTCTCCGCCCGACAGGCCAAAGGCCCTTTTGTCGATAGAGAGGTCCGGCGCTACGCTGTCGGAGGCGGGCAGTTCGTTCCAGATGTGGAGTGTCGAGCCCATGATGTAGAGCGAACCGTCGTTGCCGAAGTCGCCCTGCAGCCAGATCGTGGCTGCGTTGGGGTCGGTCAGGAAGTAGTCGGGGATGGCCTCGTCCTGGCTCGGAAAGTTTTTCCAGACCCAGGCACCCATCGAGGAAGAGGTGTTTAAGGCGTTGTGGTCTCCGATGATGAGACTCTCACCGTCCGAGGTGATTCCCCGCGGGGTGCCCGCGTCGCCGTTTGCGGTCAGGAGGATGTCGGCCGGTTCGGCCGAGGAGGTCGGAAACTCGTTCCAGATCAGGACCCAGCCCCCGAAGCGGATGCCCCCTTCACTGGATGAGGCCGTTGAGGTGACGACGAGCTTCTCGCCGTCGGTCCAGACACTCCAGGGCCAGACGAATCGGTCCTTGCGGGGTGTCAGCGGGAAGCTGTCTCCCGCTTGCGTTCCAGCGAGAACGAGGTCGGGCGCGGAGCCGTTCGAGGCCGGAATCGTGTTCCAGACGAGGATTCGGTTGTTGTAGGTATCGGCCACGAGAAGTTTCCCGTTGTGGAGACTGATGCCGGCCGGCCAGTTCATCTCGTGCGGTTCATCGCCCGCGTCGTTCGAATCCATGTCGGGCTGTCCGAGGACGAGGTCGGGGGCGATGTTACTCGTCCCGGGGAGGGACCTCCAGACGAGAACGCGGTTGTTGTTTCCGTCGCAGAACGCGAGGCGGGTTCCGTCGCTCGCGATGGCCTTGGGGTGGTTGAAGAGGAGTTCGCCGCCGGTCTGGTCGAAGTCGATCCCGGCGAGCAGGATCGAGGCATCCTGTCCAGTCTTGAATTGTTGGTTCGTGGCGAAGTCAGGTCCAGCAAACAGGCGGTAAAAGGCCTTGCTTTCACTTTCCGTGGGAAACTGGACGGCATTCGCAACCGCACCGGTGGAATAAGCACAATACGAAGCATTGGACCAATTCTTGAGATCCGACGTTTGAACAACGGCGAATGCATTGGTTGGCTTGTCCCATGACAGTCTCACTGTATCGTTGCTGAGGGAAAGACTTGTAATGCTCGGGGCCTGTCCATGTGCAATCGAAATCATGCACATGAAACAGACCAGACAGAGAATGTGATCGTAAATTCGTCTCATGGCCCACTCGTGGTCTTACAACGGGTCAGCCAGATGAATTATTGCAATTTGCTTTCGAGGGTCTGGAAAATCGATACGCGACAGGCCCCTGGGTTTCCATTTCCGAGAAAAATAGTCGATGCCGCGGTTTTCGATGAAAACGGACAGCTTAAATAGTGAAAACGCCCGGATCAGCTTGAGAATTGCCCCGGCCACATGGATGCCATCGTCATAGTCCGGAAAACTGGAACCGCCATCTCCTGTGATGGAGAATCCCATCAGGCTCACGCTGGCGCCGTTGGTCTCAATCACAATGCCGTCTGTCGTGGAATGCAGGTTAGACGTAATACGAGCCGGGTGGGTCGATTGTGTAGGGCAGGCTCGATATCGGGGTGCGAGGATCGACCTGCCCGAGCGTCTTCATCGTGGGCTCCGGCGCGCCCGAAGGCGTCAGCGGCCCCTGCGCGGCGCAGGGGCGCGAGGTCAGGA
>CAUZEO010000444.1:0-3436 GCA_963578625.1 Kiritimatiellia bacterium
CGGAGGCGATGCGCGCGAAGGCGCGAGGCGTGAACGTCTGGGTGGAAACACTGATTCAGTATCTGACCCTGGACAGGACCTACGCCGAATTGCCTGATTTCGAGGGCGCAAAGTACGTGATGTCCCCGCCATTGAGAGACAAGAGCAATCAGGACGTGCTATGGAACGGTCTCAAGCAGCGATTCGTCAGCACGCTGGCCACCGATCACGCGCCGTTCGATTTTCTCGATCAAAAGCAAAGGCTCGGCGAGGACCAGTTCCCCATGATTCCCAACGGCATTCCGTCGCTGGAGGACCGCGTGAACCTGCTTTGGACGCACGGCGTGGCGGAGGGGCGAATCGACATGCACACGTTCGTCGACTGCGCGAGCACCCAGGCCGCGAAAATTTTCGGCCTGTTCCCGGAAAAGGGGTCCATCCAGATTGGAAGCGATGCGGATCTCGTGGTGTATGATCCGGAGTTTTCTGGAAAAATCTCCGCCGCCACCCAGAGCATCAACGTTGACTATAGCGCGTTTGAAGGCTGGGAGATTAAGGGCCGGCCGCATATTGTGACGGTGCGGGGAGAGGTGGCGGCTTGTGACGGGGAGTTTGTCGGTACAGTGGGGCGCGGCAGATTTTTGAAGCGCACGCCCACGCATTTCCGGCCTTAGCACAGCATGGCTGAAGATCCGCCAATACTCTCTGTCGTCATTCCCACCATGGGAAGGGACACCCTGCTTCCAACGGTGCAATCAATCCTTGATTCCGATCATTCGGGCCAGGTTGAAATTATCGTTGCCGGCAGCATTTCGGATGCTGAAATGCAGGAATCTCTCGGCAGACTGGTAGCGGCCGATTCGAGGGTGCGCCATCTTGATGTCTCCTACAGCACTGGGGATTCGAGTAGAAAGAAGAACGATGGACTATCCGCATCGCGAGCGGAGTTCGTCGCATTCATCGATGACGATGTCATCGTTGCCGGGAATTGGCCCCGGAGCCTACTTGAGGCATTTACCGACGATGCGGTCGGGCTTGTCGGAGGGCCGGCGCTGGTTCCCGACGAATTGCCACTCTCTGGTCGTCTTGCCGGATGGGCGCTGATGTCAAAAGCGTCCGGGTACAGCAGGGAGCGCCTGGTAGCCGGCAAGGAGCAGATCAGAGCGGTCAGGTGGTCTCGCATTATCGGTTGTAACATGGCGTATCGGAAGTCCGTCCTGATGGAGATCGACGGGTTTAACCCCCGTTTCTGGCCCGGTGAAGAAATGCTTGCGTCCTATTTGACGGAGAAGGCCGGGCACACGTTGAATTTTAATCCGGGGGCTTCAGTGCATCATTTTCCGCGCTCCACGATCCATGGTTTCTGGAAACAGATTTACGGATATGGCGCAACCCGGATCCGCCTGATCCGCGCCGGCGTCGAGCTTGAACCGGTAACGCTTGTTCCGCTCCTCTTCGTGGTGTCGACTTTGGTTCTGGCGGCTTTCTCTTTCATCTATTCCGCCCTTGCCTTGCTGCTGGCTTTCGAACTTCTCCTGTACGGTCTTTTCGATGCCTGGTGCACGGCGGATGTAATCCGGCAGTCGGGCCGACCGTCCAACATCCTGGTTTTCTTTTTCATACCCCTGATGCACGTGAGCTATGGAGTGGGAGCGGGCGTGGAATTGATTCTTCCCAACCGTGATTTGAGCGAGAACGCAGTCTCCGCCGCCGGCGGCGGCGATTGACCTCCAGGCCGGGCCGGGTCGTCGCGTTGTTTACAGCCGTTGCCGGAAGGGGTACTTGAATACCATGTCGAAGCAATATTTATGGGATGCATTGCAGGAAGAGACGCCGCTGCAAATCGCGGGAGCCGTCAACGCGTACGCAGCCTTGCTGGCGCAAAAAGCGGGGTTTCGTGCTCTCTATCTCTCCGGCGCGGGGGTGGCGAACGCTTCCTACGGTTTGCCCGACCTGGGGCTGACCTCAATGAACGAGGTTCTCGAAGATGTGCGCCGGATATCAGGCGCAACTTCCCTGCCGCTCCTGGTGGACGCGGATACGGGGTGGGGTAGCGCGTTCAACATTGCCCGCACGGTTCGTGAAATGGAAAAAGCGGGCGCCGCAGGTCTTCACTTGGAAGATCAGGTCGTCGCGAAGCGGTGTGGACACCGGCCCGGAAAGAAGCTGGTCGCAACCACCGAGATGGAAGACAGAATCAAGGCCGCTGCTGACGGCAGAGCGGATTCGAAATTCGTAGTCATGGCCCGAACCGACGCGGCCGCCAGCGAGGGGGTCGGCGGGGCGATCGACCGCGCGGTGGCCTACGTGGAAGCCGGGGCGGACATGATTTTCGCGGAGGCATTGCCGGATCTTCAGTCCTTTGAGGCATTCTGCGCCGCGTTGACGGTTCCGGTTCTGGCGAACATGACCGAGTTCGGGAAGACTCCTATTATCTCCGCCCCGGATCTTGGCAAAGTCGGCGTTCAGCTGGTTCTCTATCCCCTGTCGGCATTTCGCGCGATGTCCGCGGCGGCCGAACGCGTGTACCTTGCGATCCGGGAAGAACAGGAACAGGAATCGGTTCTCTCCGAAATGCAGACCCGGGAAACGCTCTACGAGGTGCTCGGGTACCGCGAATATGAACAGAAGCTGGACCAATTGTTCGAGCAAGAGAACGAAAGTTAAAACCGGTCGTCGAGTTCGCGGTAGAGCGTTGACAGGGTCGTTCGGAAGGCTTCGAAGCTGTGATGTTTTTGTGCGTACGCCTTGCCGGCGGCGCCGAGACGGTCCCTTTCACTCTTGTTTTGGGCGAGCATGATCATCGCGTCGGCCCAGGATCCGGAATCCGGATCCGCCAGGCACGCGAACTCATCTGTCAAAACTTGCGTGTGGGTTGGCAGCCGGGTGGCTAGTACGGGTTTTCCCGAGTCGAGATACGAATAGATTTTCATTGGGGTGTTGACCCCCTTGATGCGCGGACTGAGAAGGACGTCCGCCTGTTCGAGCCAGGTGCCGAGGGTGGTTACCGGTTTCGGGCCCAGGAACTTCACCTGGTCATGGATTCCCAACTCCGTGCATTTTTTCCGGTAGGCATCGATTAGCAGATCGGTGCCGCCAATGACCGCAAGAGACATTCGGTATCCGTTCCCGGCGCCGGTGGACATCGCCTCTAGCACCAGATCTATGCCCTGGTAGCGTTCCAGGTTGCCCACGTACATGAATCGTACGCGGGGGACGCCTCGCAGCTCTTCCGAAGCAGACGAAAGTTCAAATTGCGTGGTGAGAAGGGAGATGTCCGGAAGCAGAACCACCTGTTTCGGATCATACCGTTGCGCGATCTCCGCGAGCGCCGGGCAAACCGGGACGACGACCTCAGCGCCCCGCACCGCGAGTCCCTCGAACCACCGGAACATCCCGAGAAACCGGGCGAGGGACGGGTATTTTTCGACGAGTTGATCCGCAAATGAAGAGTCCA
>CAUZEO010000445.1:0-3420 GCA_963578625.1 Kiritimatiellia bacterium
CTGCCCCTCAGCTACCGGGACCGCCCCGGAAGGGCTCGAAACCACAGGGGATCCGTGCATGAATCTGCCGTGGACGCATGCCGGTCTGCCGGCCCTCTCCATGCCGGCCGGACAGGACGAAAGAGGATTGCCGTATGGGCTGCAGATCGTCGGGCGGTTTCAGAATGACGAGCACCTGATGGAATTAGCGCGCACAGTCGCCCCACTTCTGACCTGATCATCGATTATTCCGTCAGTAACAGCCGCCGAACAAACAGCATCGGCGACATCGTTCACGTAACTCGTCGCCGGTCCGGAAAGGTTCCCTTCATTAATCAGGCGGGCACATTCAGAATTACGCCGGAGAAATGGCTTTGCGCCGGCGGAATCTCAATGTCCCGCGCTTTCCCGCATTGCACCGCATCCACGAACATCCGGGAAAAGGTCTTTCCCTAGCGATGAAAAATATCCTTGTCCAGTCTATGCGGTGTGAGAAGGACGAACGTAAACGCCTCCGGATACTCATCATAAAATTCATGCGTGACTCGCACCCACGTACGCAACTTGTCATCAAAGGAGAGGTCGCTGTCCGCGATATCGCTTTTCGCTTCGGCCATTCTTGCTACCCGCTTTTCGTAAATTTCCTCCAGAAGCTCCGACTTGCTCTTGAAATGGCGATATAAAGCGCCCTCGGTAATTCCTGCCCGATGGGTGATGGCCCGAATCGTAGCCGCCTCCATACCCTCGTGCGCGATCAACCAGACGGCGGATTCGATGGTCTCCTCCCGCTTATTCTTCCGTTTTCCCGTAGCCATCGTTCCAAATCCTAATAGATTTCACCGAAAACAGCCACTCTCCACGCAGCCCGCCTCGTTTGGCCCCAACCACTTCCAGCGTTTGTGGGGAATGTAAGAAGTGCAGGAAACATTACTGGGTTGCTCGCTTGAATCCCAAGGCGATGAGAGACCCAAGGACTGCGGCGAACACCAGGAGAAGGATAATTCCTGCCTGGGACCGGAAGGTCGAAACCGCAACCGGCGCCGCGGAAGTAATGGCGACCGGCGGCGGCGACGGGGGTAAGGGAAGCCAATCTGCATCGGCAATCGTCAGCGAGCCCGCAACGATTTCGCCCAATCGGATCATCGTAATTCGATTCTGAATCAGATCTCCGGCGCCCGCAAAGACGGCGAGCGGGAGAGACTTCAAATTTCTCGCAGAGCGCGCGGTTCGGCCCGTTCGAGTCAGACGTGACGTGCGCGGTCCTTGACGATCCGCCTGTCTTCATCCTTTGGACTCATCGGAACATCGAAGGAGATGTTGATCAGAATACCGACCATCGCCAGCGTCATCAGCATGGAGGAACCGCCGAAGCTGATGAAGGGAAGCGTGATGCCCTTGGTAGGCAGAGAACCGGTCACGACGCCGATATTGATCGCCGCCTGGACCGTAATTAGAAACGCGATGCCGAATCCCAGCAATTTACCAAACCGGTCCTCGCAATTGTTGGCAACCAGGACCCCGCAAATGAAAAACATGAGAAACATGATCAGGACCGGCAGCGTGACCTGAAGTCCGAGCTCTTCTCCGAGTATGGCGAAGATGAAATCGGTGTGAGCCTCCGGAAGGTAGTGGCGCTTTTGCATGCTTTCCCCGAGCCCGACGCCCATTCCCCCGCCGGTCACGAATGCGTAAAGAGCCTGCATCAACTGAAAGGCGTCTCCGCCGGAATATTTTTCCGGTTCCAGGAACGCGAGCAATCGGGCCCGACGTTCTGAATCCTGCGCGATCAACAGGGCCATTACACACAGCCCGCCGACACCCGCGACAAGGAGATAGCCAACCCGGGTCCCCCCCACGAACATGACCGTCAGACCGACCGCGCCGATCAGCATGGTGGTGCCGAAATCCGGCTCGAGAATGATCAAGACAGAATAGATGCTCACGAATAGCAAGGGAACAGCCAGACCCCGCCGAAACGATCCGGCATCGCGCTGCACCTTTGACATCCACCACGCGACGAGAATGACGCAGGAAAGTTTGGCAAGTTCGGAAGGTTGAAAATTTACGGGTCCGAAACTAAGCCACCGCCAACTTCCCCCACGCATTACACCCACTCCCGGAGTGATCGCCATCACCAGCAGCACGATGCTGAACAGGGCAAGAGGAACGGCAAAAACACGGTAGAGCTGATAATCTATCCGACTGGTAACCAACAGCGCGGAAACCGCCAGGCAAACCCAAATCAACTGGCGCTTTAGATACCAGAACGCATCACCGTGCTTTTCCACGCCAAGCACACCACTGGTGCTGTAGAGCATGATCACGCCCAGCGTGATCAAACTCATCACGGTGAACAGCAGAATCGAAGACGCACTCGGTCGCCACATGAGGGAATTCTATCGGGGCGAGACCCGCGTCTGAAACAGAAAATCCGCGCGCCCCGCAAATCAATTCGGTCTAGAAGATCGATTGAGGAATCAAAATTTCCTGATCGACCTTGAGCTCTTCGTTACCGGTGAGACCATTCATATCAAGCAGTTCCTGCTTGTTTACGATGAACAGCTTTGCAATGTCGTCGATCGTGTCACCCACCAGCACATTGTATACGATCGGCTTTTCCTGACTGGCAGGAATCGCATCTTCCGGCAAGGAAACCGCGGAGTCAACTGCAGCGTCGGCTCCCTCCAAATCGGTATGAGGCGCTTCAGGTGAAATCTCTATTTCGGGAATAAAGGCATCTGCCGGCTGCGTGGATTCTTTTCCCGCCTGATTGGCGGCAGCGGTTGAAGGCGAAGACCGATCGGCATCCGGCGTAGTCAAGGCAACCTCCGTCACGCTCGAGTCGCCGGCAACCGGGATGACCAAGGACTGCCCTACGAGTATCCGATCGGATTTCAACGCATTGGCTTGGGAAATTTCCGCGGACTTCACGCCAAACCTCTTCGCGATATGCGAGATCGTATCGCCTGATTGGACTACATATTTCTCGCCATGTGACCCCGTAGCCGATGCGACAGGAGGCAAAGCGGACGATCCGGAATCAGTAGAAGGAGGAGTATGCGATGGCGCCGGAAGGTCGCCCGCACCTAGTTTCGTAGCGTAGCTCGGGATCTTCAACTCCTGACCGGCATATACCACGTCAGCATTTTGGATTTGGTTATATTCAGCGAGCGACCGGGCAGAGAGACCGAAATGCTTTGCCACGTGGGATAACGTCTGGCCTTTTTTCAAGATATATACTGTACCGCGCTCCGCAAGCGGAAGTACTTCCACGGGATGAGTTTCCGATGTCTTGACTACCGCGTTCTCCGTGGACGCGCGTCGTTTAGACGGGAACACAGGTTCTGGCGGCGGCTCCACGTTCTTCAGGGATTCATACTTCGCCTGGCGGTCAAGCGTGGTGCCGCAACCCTGCATAAGTACCAGTAAGCCAAGTCCTCC
>CAUZEO010000446.1:0-3406 GCA_963578625.1 Kiritimatiellia bacterium
ACCGCGATCGAGAAGATCGATCCGGAGAGTATCGTGGCCGAACAGGCCTGCGGGCGCATTGCAATTCAAGGGCTTCTGCTTTGCGCGCGGGAGCGAAAACTAACCGCAAAAACCTTGGATCTTCGTAATTCCGGCGACACCGCCGGTTCACGAGATCGAGTTGTTGGATATGGAGCATTCATTGTCAACTAGCGCCCCTCCTGACTACTCGCAGGAAGAGAGAGAGCTCCTTCTCGCCACTGCCGCGGACTCCGTTGATTTCGGATTACGGCGAGGCGAGCCTTTTCCCGTCGTCCCCGAAAATTTTCCTCCGGCGCTTCAGAAAATTCGAGCGTCGTTCGTAACGCTCAAAAAGCACGGCGATCTACGCGGCTGCATCGGCTCCGTCAAGGCGGTCGACCCACTCGTGAAGGATGTTGCGATCAACGCGTTCAAATCTGCATTCAGCGATCCGCGATTCTCCAAGCTCAAGGCGGACGAAACCGAATCACTCCAGATCAGCATTTCGATTCTGAGAACACCGGTACACCTGCTCGCCTCCTCGGAAGCCGATCTGGTTGCGGAACTGCGGCCCGGCATTGACGGGCTGATACTGGAAGAAGGGAACCGCCACGCGACATTCCTGCCCGCAGTCTGGGAATCCGTCCCGGATCCGAATCTATTTATCCTCCTGCTGAAGCAGAAAGGAGGATGGGCAGACAGGTACTGGTCGAAGGACATGACCTGTTACACGTATACGACGGTATTGGTTGAGTAAGATCCGGTTGACCGTCCGAATCGAGGCCTGACGCCCGGGTAGACTGATGGTATACAAGCACCGTGGCTACCCGTTTCAATCTCCTCAGCATGCATCGCATGAACAGGCACGTTGCCGGACTACTCTGTTATTCGGTGGCCTCGCTATCGTGGATGGCCGCCCATCGTTCCACGGCCGCGGAGACGGTTTTCGTGACGGTAGCGGAAGACACGATGCTATCGCGCCGGGCGCCGGACAATAATTTCGGCGAGCACCTGTATCCCATGGAGTTCATGCACCGGGTGCGCATGGGCTGGTCGCCTGACGGCGACCACTATCGCGCCCTGTCGCGATTCGATTTCGCGGCCGTAGCGCCGGGCGCGACGATCAAAAATGTCGAAATATCCGTCCGCATGGCCGGACCGCTCCACCCGGTCCCGTGCCGATTGACGTTTCATCGCATGACCCGATCATGGGTGGAAGGAACCGGCACCGGAACCGCCGGCGAGCCTGAAAACGGCTCCGCGACCTGGAACAGCCCGCGAAACGGGGTCGAAGGCATGGCGTGGGAACAACCCGGAGGTGACTTTGAGGCCAAGCCTTTCCTTGTCTCCCCGACCATTCCCAAGGCGCCCGATGGAATCATTCGCTTTCCTTTTCCGGCAGAGGTCGCGCAGGACTGGCTGGACCGGCCGGATGAAAACTTCGGATGCATGGCCCGGATCGAGCCAATCGAACGCGGCGACCTCAAGGAACTCGAGGCGGAGTGGTTTGCGTCGGAGCGCGAGAACACGCCGGCGGATCAGTTACCGCACCTGGTCGTCACCTATGAAGGAGGCGATCCGTCCCGGATCCGATCGTCGAAGCTCGCGCAGGAAAACAGTCAAGCGCCCCCGGCCGTTGTCATTCCGGTGAAACTGCCCAACGCGGGCCAAACCAGTCTCGCTCTCTACGACGAAAGCGGAGAACGAATCCTGCGAACCCTTTGGTACGCAAGGGATGTGAAGGAGCGCAGCCTGGATGTTCCGTGGGACGGCACCGACGACGACGGAGACCCGGTCCCGGCCGGCACCTACCGGTGGAAAGCGCTGCAGGGCGGAAAGGTCTCGGCGCGCCATGTCGCATCGGTGGGAAATGGACGCCAGCCCTGGCAGCCCGGCGACATGGGTGGCTATGACATTCTGAATGCGCAGGATATTGCGGTTGACCAGGACGGGAACGTGTACATCTGCGGCACCGGTCACGGAAAGGCGATTCAAAAGGTCTCCCCGGAGGGCGAAGTCATCTGGGCCGGTCCAAACACGGGTGCGATCGAGGTCCCGACTGCCATCGCCCTCTCCGAATCGTTCGTCTACGCTGCGAACGGAAACCGGGGATGGTACCGGCTACACCGTGACACGGGGCAGGTCGCTCCCCTGGCCGGGGACCAACGTATGGTCGTCTTCGAACCAAATCAAAAGGCTTCCGACAACTGGTGGGTCTGGCCCGATCCGTTTACGGATTACCCGACTCGTCACCTCCAGGACGGCATTCGCGGAGAACGCGACACGCGCGGGCTGGTGGTTCACGACGGAAAGCTCTACCTCCCTATGCATTATCATCACCACATTCGGGTCTACGACGCCGGGACCGGCGAGGAACTGGATCGGTGGCCGGTTGCGCATCCCGCGGGCATGGCATTGGACTCAAACGGCGATCTGTTGGTCATCACGGAACGCCGCATCGTAAAGTACCGTGCGGACGGAACATATCTCGGCAACCTGATCGTGGATCAACTTGGATTTCCCGAGGCACTGGCAGTGGGGCCGGACGGTTCGATCTACGTCACCGATCTCTCCCCGCCCTACGCAATCAAGGTCTTTTCACCGGATGGAAAATTCCTGCGCCGGTTCGGCGACAGCGGGTCGCTTCGGGGTGCCGTGCGTTACGATAAGCTCTACATGCCCTTCGGAATCGATGTCGGCGAGGACGGACACATCTATACCGCCGAATGGCTTTTTGGACGCGCGCAGAAGTTGGACCCGGACTGGAAGCCGGTATGGTCGCTGCAGGCGTTGTACGGGGAGAACGGGTGCGCGGACCGCCGCGACCCCGCCATCCTGTACGGTCTCGCCGGATACCAGCCGCAGGGTTCGCAACTATTTGAGTATCGCATCGACTACGCAACAGGCGAATGGACCAATCAGCGTTTCTGGTCGCTACCGGGCGGCCATCCCGCCTGGCATGTATTCGGATACTGCGTGCAGGGTTCGGGGCTGGTGGAACTGGGAGGTCACCGATTCTATTTCATTCCGCACGACACGGTTAACGTGTTCCGAATTGACGGCGATCGTATCGTTCAGGTCGCGCGAATCGGCAACCGTCACAAGGTTCTCGATGCGGAAGGAACCCTTCACCAGGAACTTCCGGGAAAGGGCTTCGGCATCTGGCTGGATCGTGACGGGAACGGCTTTGCGACTGAGGACGAGATCCAGACGCTGCCCGCTGAGGCCGTCCGGGAACGCGGGCTGCGGGAATGGAGCCACGACTGTCACATCGCCGACGACGGCACCGTGTACTACGGAAACGCCGTGTATCCGATGTCCGGAATCAAAGGCGGAGTGCCCCAATACAACCTAGAACATCTGCGCATCGTGGATCCGTTTCTCGATGCGGATACGGATGATCGAC
>CAUZEO010000447.1:0-3398 GCA_963578625.1 Kiritimatiellia bacterium
TTGAACACAGCAGGATCTTCTTTTTCCACCACGGTGGCAGTGAGCTTACCTTTATTTCCAGCGCGGACTGGATGACCCGGAACCTGGATCGCCGCATCGAACTATTGATTCCCATTCACGATCGGGCCGGCAAGCGACGGTTGCTGGAATCGTTGGAGACCTATTTCAAAGATACGGTGAAGGCTCGGCGTCTTTTGCCGGATGGAACCTATGAAAAGGTGCGGGCTGGAGGGCGTAAAAAGCGTCTGCGGAGCCAGGAAGAGCTTTACGAGGTCGCTGCCGACCGGGCCCGCCGTGCCGAATCGGCGCGTCAGAAAATGTTCGAGCCTCACCGGCCCCAGGAAGCAGGATAATCGCCGCCGTCGGTGCGTATCGCTGAACCGCGGAGGTACAGAATCTACGGAGGAGAGAGTAATCCAAACGAAATTCTCTCCATGTTTTTCGCGTCTCTGTGGTAATTTGTCGTCCAGAAATAAAGAGAAGCAGCAATAGGAGAATTGAAGTGGCACACGAAAAGACCTTGGTAATGATCAAGCCGAATGCAGTCCGGAAGAATGTGATAGGCAAGATTCTGGATCGATTTGAAACCGCCGGATTACGCATCGCCGGTGCGCGGCTCGAGCACTTATCGGAGGAAAAGTGCCGAGGGTTCTATGCAGAGCATGACGGTAAGCCCTTTTTCGCCGAGCTCGTCACGTTTATGTCCTCAGGGCCTGCAATGCTTCTGGCATTGGAGGGCGAGAACGCCATTCTAGGCGCTCGCGGACTTATGGGGGATACCAATCCGGAGAAAGCTGCTCCCGGCACCATCCGAGCGGACTTTGCCGACAACATGACGGAAAATGCCGTGCATGGCAGCGACAGTCCCGATAGCGCCCGCCGGGAGCTTGAATTCCACTTCAAGGATGGGTAGCAGAGCCTCTCGAAGATCGTGAGAAGCATGCGCAGTTTGCCATGGATTTGAGCGCCATACAACGGCAGATACGCGAAGCAATCATCTCAGGCCCTGGATTCGGGGCATCGGTGACACAGGACTCCCTGCGGTCGGATGCATTGCGCGAGATTGACCGGCTTCCTCGTGATGTACGCAAGCAGTTGGGGGATTCCGAGCGAGATACGCTGGCTCAGCGGGTGTGCGATGACTTCGTGGGTGCAGGCCCGCTTCAGCCGCTGCTCAACGATCCCGCCATCACGGAGATCATGGTAACGGCCCCCGATACGATCTACGTGGAGCGCAACGGATCAAAGGAAATCGCCCCGAATCGTTTCACGGACGTGGGGCATGTGCGTGCAGTCGTGGAAAGGATGATCTCGGAAAGTGCGCGGCGATTGGACGAAAGGATGCCATATGCCGATTTTGCCTTGGCGGACGGCTCCCGCGTTCACGTAATCATTCCTCCCCTGGCGTTGGATTGTCCTCAAATTACGATTCGCAAATTCCTGGACACACAATCTCCGGAATCTCCGATCTCGTTGCTTGGGGGACGCTGGACGAACGTATGGCCCGGTTCCTTGCCGCTTGCATCCTGGGTAAAAAGAATCTCCTTTTTTCTGGCGCGACCGGGTGCGGTAAAACCACAACGCTTGCCGCACTGTCCGCCGAAATCGATCCGAAAGAGCGCATCATAACGATTGAAGACACCAGGGAACTGAACCTGCTCCAGCAGCATGTCGTGTCGCTGCTGACGCGCCCCGCGAATATTGAAGGGACTGGTGAAATTACATTGCGCGATCTGATGCGCAACAGCCTCCGCATGCGTCCGTCTCGAATCCTGTTGGGCGAGATTCGCGGCGAGGAGGCATTGGATTTTCTCCAGGCCCTCAACAGCGGCCACCGGGGATGTTCGGCCGTTCTGCACGCCTCAAGTCCGCGGGACGCTCTTTATCGCCTGGAAACCCTCGCTCTTTTTGCGGGGTTGGGCCTTCCCGTGGACGCAATCCGGCAGCAAATCGCCTCCGGTCTGGATATCATCGTCCAGCAGGAGCAGATTGATGACGGTTCCCGGAAAGTTACCCATGTGTCGGAAGTCCGCGGGATGGCGAACGGTGAAGTCGTGGTTCAGGACCTGTTTCGGTATGAAGTGCTCAGCACCGCGGAAGATGGCACTATATCGGGCGAATTTATTGCCGTGACGCCGCCGGCGGATTTGGGGTACTTTATTCGCTGGGGAATCGAGCTCCCACACAGCCTGTTTACCGAGAGGAAAGTGGACGCCAACGACTGATGAAGACGCTGATTGCATTTGTTAAAGTCATATTCTTCGGAATTCTTACCATTATTGTGGGAAAAATTCTATACACGCATGGTTCGCAGAGCATCGCGACGACCGCGGCGAACCACGACCCGGACTGGCCGAATCTCCTTAAAGACCTCGGGGGGCTGGTCCTGCTGATCCTTTGCATTACCGGCGTGCGCCGATCCTGGGTGAACAGGCACCAGGGGAGTGACTCGGACAGTCGCCGCGACCGCCGCCGTCATCGCAAGATCGATGACGTGATCAGGATTCCGAAATAGCCATTCGATTGGCCCAATAATCCCGGATCATCGGCACTCTTTCAGACCCAACAGTTTCAGCACATTTTCCGGTGGCCGTCCGATCACCGCCCGCTCCCCGATTCTCACGATTGGGCGTTCCAGGAGTACCGGGTTGTCATGGAGGATCCGGCACCATTCTGCATCGGAACGCTGGTCCTCTAACGACAGACCCAGTTCCTCGAATCGAGCCTCTTTGATTCGAATGATCGCGGTCGGCGAAACGCGGAGTAATTTGCACATTTCCTGCAAATCTTCAGGCGATGGAGGATTTCGCAAGTACTCCACGAGTTCAACCTTGATGTCGTGCTTCTCAAGAATTGAGAGCGTCGCCCGGCTTTTGCTGCAGCGCGGATTGTGTAGCATGACGGCTTTGCTCATTGTGACATGTGACTGTCCGGCAGATTCCCGCTTTCCCCGAAAGGGAGCGGCCTCAGTTCGGTTAGGATTTCGAGATCGGCGCGTCCGCGGGCTTCTTCCAGGTAGGTGGCGGAGCATTCGATTTCGACCAGCTCCAGCGTGTTGCGGATCCACAGAAGTTTTGCATCGGATGGCTCGGTCAGACCAATTACGGGCAGCATCGCGTTCAGCATTTCGTGGTCCGTCTCGTAGTCAAGCGGAGTCATCGAGCCGAATATGTGACCGCTGGTAAGGGCATTGATTCTGGTTGTTTCCTCAATCCTCTTCTCCAGTACTCGTGCACGGCAAAACTCGGCAAGCCCCAATCCCTCTGCGTTGCCATGGCTTTCCGATGTAAGATCGCGGATCGCGATCATCCGGATTTTCGGATACTCGTCTTTCGCCGCCACATGGGCGAGATGCTTCCTGCCCGTGACGCTCAGGTCGAACCCGGTTCCACTGAAGT
>CAUZEO010000448.1:0-3377 GCA_963578625.1 Kiritimatiellia bacterium
AAGGAGATCGATTTCGACGGTTACCTGGGCATGGAGTCTTACTACTCCGGAAGCGAGTTCGCCTGGAAGCGCGGCATGTTCCACAATGTCTGCCCGGACCCGGAAGCATTCATTCGGCAGGGAATGGAGTTTATGAAGAAGGCGATGGTCTAGCCCGCTTGTCACACACTTTTTCTGCTGCGAGCGCGGATGCCGCAACCTCCACGTTCTCGCGACCAAAAAGTGTGTGACAAGCGGGCTAGGCCCTCCCTGCGCCCCGGCCTTGACAATACATCTATACTGGAGAGAGATCCAACCTGTAACCTGGTGCCTGGACTAACATAACTACTGGACCAGTTCGGTGAGCCCGGCCACCTCCTAACTACGAGACAGGTAATGGAGGCCGGTCGACGGGGACTGTCGGCTTGTGCTCATCATCCCGACGAGAACGTCGGGGCGATTTCCCCAAGAGTTGGTACACGACAGCGGGGCATCCTCTGCCAGGGCTATGGGGAACACGATACGCGAAGAGCCCAGACAGCCGTCGATTGACGAGAATCGAAAACCGGCAGTGGAACGAACAACGGCATAGTGAACCTTTCGGCTCAGAAGCCGAAAGTCCACGTGCCGGTCGTGCGCTTGCTTCGATTACCATGGGTGACGATGAACACAGAAAGGTCGACTGGAATGACTACGCCTACTCCAAGACCTGAAGGAGGAGCTGCGCCGCTGAATGCCGCGACCCGGATGGAGAGTACTTTCCGCGGCTTTTTTCACGAGCCCGGGCACTTCCTTAAAGACCACGCATGGGTCGAACACGAAGGGCGTTGGCACGTCTTCTATATCCGAGGCGATGGAACCGGCAGTTTCCACAAGCAAGTTGACGTAGATGTGGGGCATGCATCCACAATCGATTTCAGGGATTGGAACATTCATGCCGCATTGCCTGTGGAGGGAGCACCGTCAGTTATCCGGAAAGATGGAACCTTCTATCTCTACAGCAACCGAAGGGTCGGAGTAACCGGGCGTCCAGGCATCGTTCTGGCCACTTCAACAGATCTGGAATGCTGGGAAGTGCACGGAGACAATCCGGTTTACGCACCCAATCCAGAGCTCTACAGCTGGCCTGAGCCACGACATCAGAGGGAACAGGAAGGCCTGCGAAGCCGCAGTTGGACCATGACCCGCAATGCCGGTGGCATTTCGGGCCGGTTCCTCATGGCCTCCTCCTATTTATAGGATAGACCACATGGGCCCCAGGGAAGACGCTTACTTCCCGGTAACCAGTACCCGCGTTTGGCCCGTCTCGAAATTCAACGTGACTTCCTGAAGTTCACCGACCCGTTGGCCGGGGAGCTGGGTGCCTTCGAAGAGGTCCATCGGTGCGCTCATGCCCGGAATCCCGATCCGCACGTTGTCGTTCGGTGAGCCGTCATACCGAATTGTCTGTGGCAGGTTGGTGACGAACAAGACATAGTGATCCTGGGTTTCGCAAAGGACCACATCCAGCGAAGCGGCTTCATCACCGGACGCATTGCGGGCATGGGCCATCCGAACCACGCCTGCGTTTAGCATAAAGGATTCGATGAGGTCCGCGAAATTGTAGCTCAGCCAGCAGGTATCCCGGGCGACGTACAAGGTGTGTGAGGTGGCGACGATGGCAGGCGTACTATCTTCTTGGAACGTGGCGACGACCTCGGCACCCTCCAGGAGGGTCAGTTCTTCCCGTGTCTGATCGGTTTCGTCGTAGCCGTGCAGGTCGCCTGATCCGATAACGGTTCCCTTGGGAAGCCCCGTCATTGGATGGTCCTTGGAGATTTTCATGGGCATGGAACTGAACGTGTCGAGGGCAACCTTGACCTTGATCGACTCCTTGTGATGGTTGATGGCCTTTCGCTCGAGCTGCAGTGTCCCCTCTTTCCTGCGCGGAGACCTGATCCACTTTCGGGAACGTACGCCCAGCCACTTCGGCGGGTAGGCCGCGCGTTTGCGTCCGCATTCGTCGAATTCGGCAAACCTGGCGTTGGCCAGGACAAAACCGCCCGCCTTGATGTATTCTTGAATCACAGAAAGCAGCGCGTCGCTGATGTTGCGGGTGCCTACGACGATGAGTACTCTGTACTTTTTGTGAATGCCGTCCAGGAGATCGGATTCGCCGAGGTAATCGTAGGGGATGTGCTTTCGATAAAGGCAGTTTGTGATCGTGACCATGTCCGCGGTCGCGGTGAGATCGCCGTGGTGATGCCACTGGGTATGCAACGAATGGAGTACCGCCACCTGCGGCCGCACCATCCGGGCTTTGCTCAACAGGTGCTTGTGGGCTGTCAGTCGGCGGGAGCATTCCTGCAGGGCGAACAGTTCGGGTCCTGGGGTCATGTCGGGGTAATACGTGAAATTCAGGGGGCAGTCTTTCGCGGGGTTCCAGTGGTAGAAGCTGTTGCCGTTCACCCCGCGCGCAAACTTCATCCAGAACGCGCTCTTGTATGTTTCCGGTGAAGGCCGGCCCCGCTCTTCGAAGGGCTCAAAACCGGATTCGGTGTCCCAGATCGGCTTGCCCAGCGACATCCCGCGCATGAAATCCGACTCCCAGCGCAGGATATGGGCATCATCCAGCCTGGAGTACGCATCGAATCCAACCGCATCGCCCACCGATTCGGCCCACATTCTCGTGTTGACCGCCCGCTGGTCCGCCGCGTCTTCATCCACCGCCAGCGGTTTACGAATCTTGGTAGTGATGGGATGTCGCGGGTCTGCGGAACGGATTATATTCGCCTGCCACCGGAAGAACTCTGCGAAGTTGTCCTGCCGGAAATACATCCAGTCGGTCCATGCCACGGGGCTGGTGCCGCTGCGATCGGCCGGTGCGCAAACCTCGTCGAACCCTGCGTACCGGGAGAGCCACGCCGAGTTAAGCGGCTCTACCTGCCCGTATTTTTTTTCCAGCCACTTTCTATACTCGGCAATCGTTGCGGGATGGTAATCCACATCGGGCAGGAGATACGGTTCATTCCACAGGCTCCACCCCAGGAGGGCGGGATGGTCTTTGAGGCTGTTGACCGTGCGCTCGAAGTACAGCTGCAGATCTTTTCGAATGTCCGGATCATTGAGGGTGAATTGCGTCCAGGTGAATTCTGTTTTGTCTGTACCGTCCGGCTTCTTCATCCGGCAATCCGGGTACCGTTCAAAGAGCCAGCTCGGCGGAGCACTTCCGCCGAACAACACCAACCCCATCAGGCTGTTCTCACGAGCCTCGTCGAGCTGTTTCCGTAAGTTTTCTACGTCTTCCTGTACGGAACCCTCAGGCGTCATCAGCTTGAATGCGCTGTCCAGCGCCACATGGTTCAGGCCGAAGTCCCGGATGCGCTTGTATTCATCCGGTCCGCAGTGATAGTTGTCGA
>CAUZEO010000449.1:0-3371 GCA_963578625.1 Kiritimatiellia bacterium
GGTTTCGAGGACTACGTGCTCTCCCGGGTCCCTCGCGATCACGTAGTGTTGATGCAGGCAGCGGCCGGCGAATTCTTTGGCGCTCGGCAGACGCACGAACCAGCGCCCGCGGTACCAACCCAGGTGATCGCCGAAACCCAATCCGTCCGCTTCGCCATATTCAAGATGGATGCCGCCGGCGTCATCATCCAGCCGCCCCATCGCCACCGGTCCGAGTTTCGGGGTGGAGGCGATCATGCTCTGCCCCGGCCAGGCCGGCAGTGCCTCGCGCACCGTGTAGCGGCTTTCCTCCATCATGTCCGGCGGCAATACCCCCGACGTGCTGAAATGGCTGATCGTGACGTGGTTGTCCTCGAAGCACTGGCGCGTGTCCGCCTTCGCAAGGCTCCCGCGCACGACGTCCAGATGGCCCTGGGACGGCGGACGGTTGGTTGCGCTGGTGACGGCAGCGCGAATCGACGATTCGAAATCAATTCTATGACATGGTTGGGCCATTGTGTGTCGCGCCTACTCACGGTCGAGAACAATTGCCGCGCCTTGACGCCGCGCCAACGGCGCAGCTTTACCGTAGCCTGGTGGCCGGGCTCACCGAACTGGTCCAGTAGTTATGTTAGTCCAGGCACCAGGTTACAGGATCGTTCGTTCTCCGTCCGCATGTCTCAATGTGCGAATCTTCTCTTCCGTCGTCCGGCGTTTTCCCTTCATTCGTCTGACTCCTTTGGCTAAGATCCTCAGACTAACATTGTTCATGGGCCAGTTTTACGAGGCCCAACCATTAGTCAATAAACAAAATGGATGGAACGGAGATTGCTCAGAACCTTCCGTTTGTCAAACTGACAGGCCCATGGCCAACTCGACCGACATGGACAATTCTGATTTGACCGCGGAACTGGAGCGAACACGAAAGGCTCTGCGCCGATTCAATCCGCGGGGATCGAAGGGACGGCGGATTCTGCTGACCGGTGGGTTGGGCCACATGGGTTCCCGGGTCATGGAGACCTACCTTGAAGCGCTTCCGGATGCGGAATTTTGGGTGGTGGATTTTCCTCGCAACGGGGCGGATGATAAATGGGCGGACCCAACCCGTGTGTCCTTCCTGCCGGTCGATTTCCTCGAGACAGGCAGCGTGCCATCGCTGCTGGATCGACTGGCGGATTGCGGCGGCCTGACCGATGCCATTTGCATTCACGGCGGGGTCGGACGGGAAGATTGGGAACTGCCACGCGAAAACTACAGCTTGGAGCCCGACGAGGTTCAGAGGCTGAATCTCGAAAGCGTGTACGAGTTGCTCCAAGGGCTGATGGATCGGGAGATTTTGCAGGGCGTACCGGATGATCCGGCCACGGCGACGGTCGTGGGATCGATCAGCCGGTTCCCTGTCTGGCATCCGAACACATCGAAGCCATGGACCTACAGCGAGGCAAAAAACGATCTCTACTATGCGATTGTCTACCTAGCCAGCCAGGTGGAACGCGACCGCTCGGTGCGTTTCCACATGGTGTCCCCCGGCACGATTCAAGACACCTACACGGGCTCTGCCCTGGACCCCGACTCGAGATGGTCCCCGAAGAACTATCCGCTACGCGCCATGGCCGACGGATACGACGTTGCCGAAGCGATGCTTGGTTTTACCGAGTTGTGCCGGAAATCGACCGGAATCGAAACCCGCGTGGATGGCGGACAGTATTTCGTGCCCAATCCGGGGCGGTTCGACGGGGCTGAGACGCCGAAGCTGGAAGAAGTGGAGAAGGGCCGGGACGTGGTGGAGCGGATCAAGAGGAAGCTGGCGGGTCGCTAGCCATTTGTCGATTCAAGTTGAAAATAAATTGATGACTTACCAGCGCCACAGTTTTTTTCCGTAGTTCAACAGTAGAGCGTCCGTCTGAAATGCGGTTCAGTATCCTGAGCGCTGGTTCAGCAACTCGCGCGGCAAATACTCGCCTCCGCAGGGTCCGCCGCCTTCCGTCACGCCGATGTTGATTTCATTGCCGTCGAAATCAAGAAGTGGATTCCGGTCCGATCCGCCCGTGCGCGTACTTGCGGTGACGTAGTGGAGGATGTAGGCACGCCGCCACAGCGTGGAATGTTCATTCGGCTGGGATCCATGAATCAGGCTCCCGTTGAAAAAGAGCACGTCGCCCGGATCGAGTAACGCCGGCACGAGTTCCATCCCTTCCGGCACATCCAGTGCGTGCGCCGTGCCGCTTACTTTTCGGTCGGCAAGATGAGGACAGATGAGTTCCATGTTTTGGGAACCGGGCACTACATAGAGCCCGCCGTTTTCCGGGGTCGCCGGGTCGATGGCGATCCAGGCCGCCATGCAGGTCGTCGGCCGGGCCTGCAGCGCCCGGTTGTCCTGGTGCAGGGCCTGGCCGCGCGCGCCCGGAGGTTTGAAATAGAACATGCTTTGCGCGGCCAGCGGCTCTTCGCCGTACAACTGCATCAACACCTGGTGCAGCCGCTCGTCCAGCAGGATCTCTCTCGAAAGATCGTGAAAGCGATGCGCTTGATACACGCGAGGAAAGCGCTCCAGTGAATCTTCGGCGGACGGATCGGGATGCCAGAAGCCATCGAACTGCACGCCCTCGCGGGCGAGGCGGTCGAAGTGCTCGGCCAGGGGGAGGAGTTCATCGAGGGAGAAAAGGGTTCTGACGATTACGTATCCGTCGCGCTCGAAGGACTCCTGCTGCTCGGGGGAGAGCGATGTCCTGTTGTGTGACTCCATTCCCATTATCGGAATCTTACCGTACGTTCCGTTTGAAGTCGAGAATGATGTCGTAACGGGGCCCCGATCGTAGCGCGGGTATGTGACCCGTGCTACGACTGGGGCTCCGGATTGGTTCCGCAGTATCATTCTCTCGATCCGAGTCTCAATTCATCGGAATGATGAGAATCTCCGCCCACACCAATTCCCCCGTCACCTGAGGCGGTGCGAATTCGACGACGTTGACATCATCCTGCAGGACATTGTCGGGGATCCAATAGCAGAGTTGTTGGCTCACCACAGGCGGAAAATCCGGGGGGAATCCGAATTCGGCCTTCAACTCCGCGGCAATGTCCTGATAGCGGATCCGAGGGTCGTCCGGCGAAACGAACTCGATCGGCAACGTATTCATGCGAACGGTCAAGGCCTGGCCGTCCAGTTCGGGTGTTTCTTTTGAAAAGCCCAAACGTACGCAGGCAGCGTAGTCGGCGGGGAGCGTCCCCGCGGCGATGCGTAGAGTGATGTTCTCTTCAAAGCGGCCGAAATCTCCGCCCTCCGCATTTGGTATCAGGGATATCGGCAACACCGTGCCGATGCCTGAACCCGGCGCGTAGATCTGGGGATAGGTTACGGCATGCCGGCGAACTGTCCGGTTCAATGACTCCGG
>CAUZEO010000450.1:0-3360 GCA_963578625.1 Kiritimatiellia bacterium
GCGACCTGGCGCGCAAAGTCATTGAAGACGTCAACGGCCGGATGGGACTTCACGCCCGCATGCCCTACGCTGAGGCATTCCAGACGTTCTATCCGGACGGCTACAAGCACTTGCCGGCCAATGAACACCTCCTGAAAGTCTCGGAGACGTCGATCGGCGATGGCCTGGAGCGAATGCGCATCCTGGCCGGTGAAGTACCCTACGACGGTCCGCCACGGGACTGACGAGGATCGTTGAAAAATGAAGTCATTGATCACTTTGCATTTAATTTTTTTTCTGAGAGCGCGTATAGTACCCGGCTAAGTAATGAGAAACGAAATGCATACTGCGCTATATTGTAATGAACGCGATGATCGGCATCCGCGGGGCGGCTTTGCCATCCGTGGGCAACTCACTCAGAGGCGCCGCGCTGGGGTTCTCGAGTGGTGATCACGAGTATGATGGGGTGCAGGGATTCTGGACGCATAGACCATCTTCACTTTCCCGAGTTCTGCTGGAGAGGGCAGAATCATTGATGGCAGAGTGATTTCCTCTTGGCTCCGTGGACTCCGTGGTAAGTTTCGTTTAAACTGAAATTCTTCTCAGTTCTCTTCGTTTCCTTCTGTTCGAAATCTGTTTTGTTGCGGCTTCACTGCGCTGGGTTTTTCGTGTATTTCTTGGTTCCATAATTTGGTGTGGCTGAGCGGGCTACCCGGAACCGTCTGCCACGTAGACCGCGAAGACGCGAACGTCTTCCGGCCGGATTCCACAGTATTCAACGCGCACTCGGAACGCCTCACCTTTTCCCGGGGCCGTGTTTCCGCCCTTCCACCGGACCGGAACACGCAAGCCGGACTCCGTGACGGGAATGGCGTTGTCTCCGGAGTAGTCCGGCAGCGGGCGAAATTGTTCGTCGCACAACTCGACCTTCGCTTCCGCGTGTTTTGAGGCGAGCTCGACATTCAGAAAGACGCCGGCGCCGTCCTGTCCCGGAGTCACCGGGCAAGTGAGGAAATGCGGCGGGCCCAGGATGGGCGTGAGTTCGCGCCGGTTGCCGTGCTCGTGCATACGCAGGCAGCCGATTTGATCGCGGGGCCAGGTGGCCAAGTGGACGCCGCCGTGGGCGACGCCGTGCCAGAAAAAGGTCTTCTCCCCCACGTTTTCGAATGCCTGGCCCTGGAGGAGTCTCGCATCCCACTCGGTCGGCGCGCGCCAGTTCTCGGCTGCGCTGATGAGAGGAAAATCCGGTAGCGGTTCACGGTAGTGAAGCCCGTCCGGACTCGTAAGCAGCCCCAGGTTGATCCGGCAATGTTTGCGCTCTCCGGGAAACTGCGGGTTCCAGTGCATGTCGCCGTATACGCCCAGGATCACG
Organism: Kiritimatiellia bacterium; assembly: GCA_963578625.1. Taxonomy (GTDB): domain Bacteria; phylum Verrucomicrobiota; class Kiritimatiellia; order SLOV01; family SLOV01; genus CAUZEO01. The sequence continues at coordinate 1,352 of CAUZEO010000450.1, forward strand.
TTGCCCCGGTTCCAGAGACTCGCGCCGAGGTGAATTTCCCTCGTGATCGGAAGCGGAATGGCCGGCATCCAGGGATTGACGGGGCGGTTGGAATCGTATGCCACCTGCTCTTTGCGCAGTCCAATGGCTGGAGCCATCGTCCAATGTTCGAAGTCATAGGAGGCCAGCACCTCCATGGTGCGCCCGCAGGCCGTCCCGCCCTGGCCGGAGAGGATGTAGCAATCACCAACTTTGGTGAGGCCGCTGAATTCGGTGAGCGGTCCCACGGGATTCGCCGGCGACACATACCAGTCCAGGCCGTCGGCGCTGGTGGCTACCGCGAGCTGACCGTGATAGCGGGGGATTTCAATGGCCATCTTGAACCGGCGTTCCGGATCCGGGTCCTCGGGTTCGTGAAGCACGATGGTCATGTACACCCGGTCACTCTCTTGCAGCCCGTTGATGCGTACCCGGTTGTTCTTCTTGTCGCCGCCGTACTCTACCAGGCCCAGGTCCGGCTTTTCCCAGTGCACGCCGTCGCGGCTGGTCGCGTGGCATACGAACAGATCGTGGGCGAAGCCTTCCTCACCTTCCCGGTCCCCGAGCCCCAGGTACCACATCTTGAACTCATCCCCGATGCGGATCACGGTTCCGTTGAACTGCACCCGGTGCGCATCGCAGCTTTCCTGTGGACCCCGAGGCACAACCACCCCTTCCTTGGTTGGACTCTGGAGCTCGACCCTCATGCCGCGGGCAAACGGAACGCAAAACGTGTCGAACGGAAACAAGACCGCCTCCGGGACGCGTGCCGATGAAGTTCCCAAATGCACGTCAAACACGGATTCTGAATTTGAAATTGTCATATCAGTTGCTCAAGATCGGATATTGGAAGGGAGAAATTCTTTAACTTCGACATTGGACATTGAGCATTCGATATTCGACATTCTGAGTCAACGTCAACAAACCAAGCAAGCACAATGCGTATAAACCACAACCAAACGAAATGCACCGGCGAGAGAATACCATGACCGACAAACAACCTACCGTCCCCAGCATTCCCGCCGTCCCGCCGCTTTCCTCCTACCCGAAGCGCGAACAGGCGAAGCGCCGGGAAGTGATCCGCCGGTTGACCGATGCCAACTATATCCTGGCACCGTACCTGGAGCAGTATCTTGTCTCCAAGAATCCGATCCGGGACGGATTTCTGCCCAAGGGATCCGACTTTCGGGATTTCACGATTATCGAGCACAAGGGCCGGTTTCATGCCTTCTACATCGACGTCCGTCACGGAAAGCACAGCCGCCGGCCGGACAATCCTTTTTACAACGGACATGCCTCGACCGCGGACTTCATGGATTGGGAAATTTATCGCCCGCCGCTGCTTCCCATCGACGGGACGTGGGAGGGCGGCAGGGTGGGGGCCCCTTTTGTCTTTCCGGTATCGGGGCTGCGCGAATTGGAGGCACTCGCCGGTCACAAGATCCGCTTTGCCATGATCTATTCCGGGTTGTCCGAGCGATTGTGCCAGAGCCTGGGCATGGCCTTCAGCGAGGATCTCATGCATTGGACCCGATACGACACCAACCCGTTCTTTCAGCCCATCAACCTGGAATGGGCCGAGTGGTCGAAGACCACCCTGTCCAATTGCCGCGATCCTCATGTAATGAAGCTGGGGAAAAAGTACATTCTTTACTACACGGCGCTGCAACGGAACGGGGAAGTCTGCGTAGCGGCGGCGGAGTCGACCGACCTGGAAGACTGGACCGACCGCGGCCCGGTGCTGAGCCGGCCTTTCCGCAACGTGATGCCGGCCATGCTGGAGTCGGCCTGTGTTTATCCCATTGGGAAGAAGTTTGTGATCACCTACACCCACCAGGGCGGGGTCTGGTTCGCGATCTCCGACGACCCGTTCTCGTTCGACATTGGTGAGAAGGTGATCGATGGATTCTGGGCCATGGAACAGGTGAAGGTGAAAGGCAATCGGTGGCTGGTGGCCTTTTTCCGCCAGCATGCCCAGGGCCGCCCGGCCG
>CAUZEO010000451.1:0-3341 GCA_963578625.1 Kiritimatiellia bacterium
CGGGTGTCTGGGCTCTTGCTGTAAAGGCGATCTGGCCACACCGGTGGGAGAAGTGGGGAGACGAGGGGGATTGATCTAAGAATATGAATTACACCTCTCTCTATGTCATTTGTGGCTACCTTGTCATTCTCCTCCTGCTGGGAGTCGTCAGCAGTCGATTTTTTCGGGGCACGAGCACTGATTTCTTTGTGGCAAGCCGGTCCATCGGTTCGTTCATGTTGCTGATGAGCGTTTTCGGGACGACGATGACGGCATTCGCACTGGTAGGATCAACCGGCAAGGCATACACCACCGGCATCGGCGTGTACGGACTCATGGCGTCATGGTCCGGTCTCATCCATTCGGCCGTTTTTTTTCTGATCGGAATCCGGCTCTGGGCGATCGGAAAGCGATACGGCTATGTCACCCAATGCCAATACTTTCGCGATCGTTTCGAATCGCCATTGCTTGGGTACCTTCTCTTTCCGATCCTAGTGGCATTGATCATTCCCTACCTGCTCATCGGCTTGCTGGGCGCCGGCGCCGTGATGCGGGGGCTTACCATGGGCATGTTCCCCGAAGCGTTTGCGGCGACCCAGGGCGCCATTCCGCCGTGGCTTACGTCGCTGGTAATTTGTGCCGTTGTTTTGACGTACGTATTTCTCGGAGGGGTTCGGAGTACTGCCTGGGCGAACACCTTTCAGACCCTGGTTTTCATGGTGACCGGGGTCATTGCGTTTTTCATGATTGCCAATGCAATGGGAGGAATGCACGAGGCCACCGCCCTGGTTAAGGAACATTCTCCCCAGCACCTCGCCCGCGAGGGGATGATTGGAAAAGGCCAGTTCCTGACCTACATGTTCGTCCCACTTTCAGTCGGCATGTTTCCTCACTTGTTTCAACATTGGCTGACGGCACGTAGCGCAAAATCGTTTCGCCTGACGGTGATCTTTCACCCACTCTGCATCGCCGTCGTCTGGGTCCCATGTATTTTGCTTGGAATCTGGGCGGCGGGTTCGCCGGCCATTAACCTTCCGGCCGCGAAAGCGAACGCTGTGATTGGAGTGATGGTGAAGATGCTGGTGGAGGCACCGTTTCTCAGCGGACTGCTCACCGCGGGCATCCTCGCGGCCATTATGTCTTCGCTCGACAGCCAGTTCATGTGCATCGGCACGATGTTCACCAATGATATCGTTGTGCGACTGATGCCTGCCGAATCACTTTCCGACCGGCAGAAATTGTGGATCGGCAGGGCATTCGTCGTCGCAATCGTGTTGATTACCTACTTCTTCTCACTCGCAAATCCACGCAAGGTTTTCGAGTTGGGGGTCTGGTGCTTCAGCGGTTTTGGCAGTTTGTTTCCCTTGGTGTTCGCTTCCGTGTACTGGAAGCGCGCTACGAAAACCGGCGCCATTTCCTGCGTGATCACGACGGCGGTGGTCTGGTTTCTCCTGTTTGCGCGCGCGGACTATGGTGCGGCGGCGGAGCAAGACTCACTGGTGTGGGGCATGATGCCGGTAGCCTTCATTTTCGCGGCGTCCTGCATTGCCATGGTGGTGGGGTCCCTGGTTAGCCGTCCCCCCGCCGAGGCCATTGTCAGGAAATTCTTCCCGGATTTTCGTTCAACATGAGTGCTTCCCCCGGGGATATCCTCGACGCTCACGTACGGGATATTGTTGCTTGGCACTTTTCGCCGGAGACCGGGACTCCGTTTTGGATCGACTGGGCAAACGAGGCGGGGTGGGATCCGGCGCAGCGCGTGAAATCTGCCGCCGACCTGCTGGAATTTCCGAACTTCGACGGCGAGCGTCTCCGCTATGAACCCGCGGAACGCTGGATTCCCAAGGCGTACCAGGGGCGGCCCTACAATGTATTCGAAACGGGAGGAACCACCGGGATGCCCAAGCAGCGGCTGAATTGGGAGGACTATCAATACGATTACGAACAGTTCTCCACTTCGCTGGATGATGCCGCGTTTCCGCCGGGCGGAAACTGGCTGATGATCGGGCCCACGGGTCCCCGTCGTCTGCGCCTCGCAATCGAACATCTGGCGAATTACCGGGGAAGCATCTGTTACTTCGTCGACCTGGATCCCCGCTGGGTCAAGAAACTCATCGCCCGCAAAGAGTTCGACCAGGCGTCCGCTTACATGGACCATGTGGTCGATCAGGCCGTCACGATTTTGAAGCATCGGCCCATCTCTGCGCTGTTCACGACACCAAGGCTGCTGGAAGCGCTCGGCGAAAAAATTTCTATTCCGAAGGCGGGAGTTCGCGGCGTGTTCTGCGGCGGAACCGAGATGAAGCCGCAGACGGTTCGATTTCTCATGGAGGAAATTCTGGAAAGGGAGGTCACATTCGTCCCGACGTATGGAAATACGCTGATGGGCCTGGCGCACAGCGTCCTGGTGGGACCCGACAACGGATATTCGGTGACCTACTACGCTCCCCAGCCGAGAGCCATTCTTCGGGTCACAGACCCGGAGGACTCAAAAACAACCACGCCCTACGGCGGATGGGGCCGGGTAGAACTTACGACCCTCACCCGGGAACTCTTTTTGCCCCGGTTTCTGGAGCGCGATGAGGCGATTCGCAAGGAGCCTTGCGAGAAATATCCGTGGGACGGAGTCGGTGAAGTCCGCCCGTTCGGTGCGTCCGACCAAAAGATCGTCGAGGGCGTCTATTGATTTCGGATGTAGGGCCGTAGATGGATGCCCCATTGCACATACCTCTCTACCGGTTTGGACGAGTTTACGAGAGTCTCGAAACCGCGGAACTCACCGATTTCCGCGGAGAGGCAATCCCCGCTTTGGTCAGCCAGGCAAACACGGGATTGATTCGGCGGGATTTGCGGAAGATCTCGGACCCGTTTGACGCGTTGCAATCGCGAACTACCGCCGAGATGTTCGACATCTGCGCGCGGGCGGGAGATCTATTCCTGAATGCGGATCTTCCCGTAAGCGAAGCAAAGGCCCACGGACCCGATGAATACGTTGTATCACTATCCTCTACCGGCGGTCTTCCGCAGGCCCTTTGCCGTGCCAATATGCAGAAAGTGCATCATGTCCTGCGGCATATGCCGGACATTGTCCGCGGACTCACTCGCGCACTGGATCCTGTGGTCCTGGATCATGGCGTGAATCGGCAGGATGGTCAGCTTCTCAGCTTTCATGCGGCCGCCCGTTGTCTGGGTGTGGTTCTTCCCAGCAATTCCCCGGGTGTAAATTCGCTATGGCTGCCCTGCATTGCGCTTCGGATACCGGTGGTGATTAAGCCCGGTCGTCAGGACCCCTGGACCCCGTGGCGCATTATCCAGGCGTTTCTGGCTGCGGGCTGTCCACACGAGGCATTCGGTTATTATCC
>CAUZEO010000452.1:0-3325 GCA_963578625.1 Kiritimatiellia bacterium
TGCTGCATACGCTGCTCCGGATCACACGACTATGAACGAATTTTTTCCTCCCTTGCTTCGGATGACTTCGCTGCTCGCGCTGGTCGTGCCCCTGTACGCCGCCGAACCCCAATGGCAGGGAACCTCCTATCCCGTCGCAACAAATCAAAAATCAAAAATCAAAAATCAAAAATTTCACATCCTTTCCACCGGCGGCAGCGGCGGCGGGTTCGGCAAGGGCAACGTCCGGAAGAACTTGTACGACGTATCGTTCTGGAATGCCGACCGCGGCGTGGCCGTCGGCGTCATGGGCGTCTACCGAACGGACGACGGCGGGCTGTCGTGGCGGGAGCTGGCGTCGAAATATCCCCGCCGCCCCCCGGTCGGGTTGGAGCGCGAGGAGTGGGTTGCCTGGAACGGTGTCTGCATGGCCGGCCCGGAGGAGATCTGGATTGGCGGCGTGGAACACCAGCGCGGACCGGGCGCAGGGGCCGTGTTGCATTCGACCGACGGCGGGCGCACCTGGGTGGAAAACCTGAGCGGACTGCTTTCCGATGCCGAAAAGATCGTTGTCACGTCCGACTCGATCTGGGTGCTTTCAAGATTTGGAGTCTCATTCCGGCGCGTCGGTGACGATCCGTGGGAGCCCGTGCCGTTCCCGCCGGGCTTCGAAGCTTTGCGTATTGTCTTTCCCGGGGACGTACACATCGATTCAGACTTCGTGGGCTACGCCCTCGGGCGTATTGCGAGTGCCTCGGTCTTACTGAAGAGCGAAGATTCGGGTCGTACCTGGAACGCCCTTGAACCGCCCCGAATCCCCAGCGGCCTGACCAGTCTGTCGTTTCCCACGTCGCGTGAAGGGTGGATCGGTGGCAAGGATGTCCTGCTTCACACCGGGGACGGGGGCGAGACGTGGACACAACGAACGTCACCCGCTGCGAATCAACAACTCAACGACTTGGTTTTTCAGCGAAATGGGATCGGCTGGGCGGCTTTCGACCAGCCGTTCGACGGCATCGAAAAGCTGATTCACGACCATACGCTGTTTCATACCCGGGACGGCGGACGCTCATGGACCCCGGTCCTCGGCGGATGGAAGGACATCAACCGCCTCGACACCCTCGGACCGGGCACCCTCTGGGGCGTGGGAAACACGCCGGGATTTATCCCGAGCGACCTGGTTGTAGTGCTGACAAATTTTTGATACAAGTGGAAGACTGCGGTTCGAATGCAATCGATCTGCGGAGTGCGTTAGATACGTTGGCTGAGAAGTTTGAAACCAGGAGTCGACATTCAAACAATCAGAAATCAGAAATCAGAAATCAGAAATCTCCCGCTCGATCTTCGAGCGGTCGACCATCCCCGCGGCATGTGGATCCACGACGGCGACCGCCCGATTCTCTTCTGGTATGCCGCTGCATTCGTCGCGGACATTGTGCGCTTTGGCCCCGACGAGGATGCGATCGGTCCCGTGCCCGAGGTGCCGCGAGTCTATGACATGGTCTCGTACTTCAATATGCACGCCATGTTGCGGTGGGCCGGCCCTGACGGCGCGTATCTGCCCGATAAAGTCGAGCAGCACTGGACGCCTCGGGACGACGGCGGGCTTCAGTTCGAAATGCTGGGCACGCACGATAACGGAGACCACACGCGGCACACGTTTGACATCGGATGGGACGATGCGCAGCAGAAGTACCGGTATGAATTCGGCGCCGACTTCTGGTACCGCGAGCACCGGCCCATGGAATTCCTGAACTTCTACCCGCGCGGAGCCTGCCACAGCCAGGCGTCGGGAAGACGCTACACGCACACGGTCTGGAAAGGCCTCGACGGGACGTGGAGTTCGTTTCCTCACAACGGCGTCTATACCTGCATGATCGTGGGGCCCTGCCGGGTGAAGTACCTGTCTCGCGACCAGGGACAGATCGGCTTCGGCGCCGACGCGGATTTCAATCCCATGCTGACTGTCCTGGAAGCGACACCGGCCATGGAGCTTCACACCTGCAGCATGTGGCGGGACGAGCATTTCGTCGTGATGCCGGGCGGACTCGAAAACCGCGAAGGCGGCTTCTACCACACGTCCGCCCGCGTGCGGCTCGAGAACCTGCCCAGGGCGGAGATGCAGAGCATCATGGACAGTGCAGAGCCGGTTCTTATCACGGAAACGGAACGAGAACAGTTTTCGTATCCCGGCTTTACCATTGGCGAGGTGAGCGACTTCGAGGAGTCCGCGCCGGTGGATGTTCCGGGGTACCATTCGTTCTGGGAATACGGCAGGGAGTTTCCTCACGTCACGTGGGTGGAAGGGAAAGGGCACAGCGGGAAGCGCTGTCTCGGCGTCACCGGCAGTTCCACCGGCCGGATCGAAGTGAACGCCCGCCCGGTCGGCGCGTTCCCGCAACCGGGTATGGGAAAAACATGCCGTCTCACCGCCTGGGTGGACACAACAGACCTTCGAGGTGAAGCGTGGATCGCGCTGGCACGCATCGAGTACCACGCCACCAATGTCACCAACCGTGCCGCGAGTGCGCGTTCGCCGGGCGGCGGAACGTGGTGTGAACTCACCGTCGAATTCGACACCGGCGATCAGGACTTGCTGCTCCCCGAACTCTGGGTCCAGGGCGACGGTACGGCATGTTTCGATGACGTGCTGATGGAGATCGTGGACTGAGGGGAGTGCCCCTGCAGTCTCCTCAGGATCCATTCATTCTCAGGAACGGCGGGGACCGCCGTCTCCAGGATTGTACCGAGGTCCTGGAACGTACGGAACGGCAGAGGTGGTGCCGGCGGTCCCCGCCGGACGGAGAATGGCACGATCGTGGGTGACCAGGATGGCGCGGCCGCGCTTCAACAGAAACGTCAGCACCCCCGCATAGTTCTGCCGTGCCGGCGCCAGGGCAAACGCCCCCTCGTTCTCCAGGAACGTCACGGCATACGCAATGTCGAAGGGCGGAAACGCTTCCTCGATTCGCCCCAGAGTCCAGCCGTAGACCCGGTTGATTTCCGCCGGCGATCCATACCGGTCCAGGAGGAACTGCTGAAAGACGTGCTCGGACGAAGTTGGCCGGGCTCACGCGACAATATTTCCTTGCCTAATCTCGGCCGAATTTCCCCAGTTTGTCCATGTTTTAGCTCCATTGAGTGGGGGGGGGGGAGAGAAATCTGAGAAAACTCATTGATTTTGAAGTATGGATTCCTGAAAATCCCTGCTATGTAATTGGTTCGATCCGAATCTGAATAGAGCAACTGAATCGCACACGTTCTGAGAGCAACGGAACTTATCTGCAAACCGCAGCTCCGAGCGTGATCACAGAAACCAGCAGAAGGAGAGAAAGAACAATGCGTA
>CAUZEO010000453.1:0-3300 GCA_963578625.1 Kiritimatiellia bacterium
CGTAGTCGCAATTTGCGATCACTTGCTCGCGTCGTACTACACCGCCAGCGCCAATATAGTCCGCGGTTTCCTCGGCGAGACGGAAGACGTTTCCCTCCTGGGTCTCCCGTGGAGCACGAACACCAATTCCCAGTACAGGGATCCGGCTGTTTGTGGCGGCGAGACCGGTGACCAGTCCAGCCTGCGTTCCGGAACTTCCAGTAGCATGAACCACATGATCGATCCGAAGTCCGCAATTGTTGGCCTGGCCCAGCAACTCCATGGCGGCATTGACATAACCCAAAGCGCCGACTCGATTGGACCCCCCCCCGGGAATGATGTACGGTTTCCGGCCAGCGGCCCGAAGTTCGCCCGCAACGTTCCCCATGGCAGCGTTCATATCCGTATCGGCCGGGTATTTCACGAGTTTGGCGCCGTGAAGTTGATCCAGCAGCACGTTCCCGTTGTATACGTATTCATCATCCTTGCTCTCCGTGCGGTCCTCGAGCAGTAGATGACAGTCGTATCCCATTTTCGCGGAAATGGCAGCGGTCTGGCGCGCATGATTGGACTGCGTTGCGCCCTGGGTAATGACGGTATCGCACCCCTGAGCCTGCGCATCGGCGATCAGGAATTCCAGTTTCCGGGTTTTATTTCCGCCACCCGCCAATCCGGTGCAATCGTCGCGCTTGATCCAAAGCTTCGGCCCACCAAGTTCGCGGCTGAGATTATCCATCGGCTCCAGCGGCGTCGGAAGATGGGCAAAAAATAATCTAGGGAAACGCGCAAGGTTCATAGGGTTCTCCTTACCAACAATGACACTTTCTTTTCCTATGAATCCAATATCTTCGACACGCCAGATACTGTAAGTAGGAGAACTTGGTCGGGGCGACTGGATTTGAACCAGCGACCTCTACGTCCCGAACGTAGCGCTCTACCAGGCTGAGCTACGCCCCGATTTCAGCATCGGCACCTTCCCCCGGACGCCACAATAAATCAAGCAGAATCACCGGTCCCGCAGCCGCCGCGCAGGAACGCCGACGTAGAGCCCCATTGGCTCCGTGTCACGTGTCACCACGGCGTTCGCGCCGATCACGCAGCCGCGCGCGATCCGGGTGTTTGCCGTCACGGTCACATTCGCCGCGATCCAAACGTCCTCTTCGAGTGTGATCGGGCCGGACTTTTCGCCTGTAAGCGCCATAGGTTTGGCGGTAATTTCGTCATGGTGTCCAACAGTGGCAAACACGGTGTGCGCCGAAATATTGCAGTAGGAAGCGATACAAAGCCCGCCCCAGCCATACAGCACGCAGTTGGGAGCGAAGTGAGAATGATGGCCCACCTGTACGAAACTGGAGTCGTAATTACCGAGTGAAATGTAGGTTCCCGGGAAGAACTCTATGTGATGTTCAAGAATAAACTGGCCCGGCGACCCCTGAATGAACGCGTTATTGTAGAAGGTGGTATCGGAGCCAATTCGACATATTTGCGGCTTTCCAATCATGTGAAATCCACGGCCAAGCGTGACATTGTCCCCGATTTCCATCACTTCCGGATGCTCTATGTAGGCATCGGGCGCGATTCGGACGTTGTCACCGCATGATTTGAATTTCTGTTGATAATCGGTCATGACACCCTGGTCTTTCGCCCCGTCACAATAACAGACGCGGATCTGAAAAACCACTGATCAAGTCCGCTCTCGGAGATTGACTCGAAGGGTACAGAGGTGGGCAGTCGCCCTGAAGTGGAGCCGTTCACGATCTACCCATTCTCGGGAGCGACAGGGACCGCCGTATCCAGATGGCCGCCACCATGCTGAAAAGCCTTCCTGAGAATGGATGGATCATGAACGGACCACATCGGACCGTCCGCTTACGCCATTTGAGGTTGACCGCTTGTGCCCTTGCCTCCATGCTTAAATCAGGAGGCATCAGATATGGCGACCTTTGCGCTCGGCTTAGGAAATCGAAGTTTTTTTCCACCCAAATACATGAAACAGGCGCGGCAGGAGATTCCTGCCGTCCTTCGTCGAATGGGACACGACGCGCTCCTGATGGAAGAGGGAGAAACCTCTCTCGGTGCCGTACAAACGCGCGACGAAGGCCGCCGCTGGGCCGCGTGGCTGGACGAACAACAAGGAAAGTATGATGTAATACTGTGGAGCCTTCCCAACTTCGGAGACGAATCAGGAATGCTCCCAGCACTCCTCGGCGCGGGAAAGCGCGGCGACACTATTTTTCTGCATGCCTACCCCGACCGAGTCAATGAAATGGGCTGGGAAGAACGGAGGGATTCTTTCTGCGGCATGATGTCGGCGATGGATGTTTTGCAGCAATACAACATTCCCTTCGTGAAGCTTTCCCCACACGTTTCGGACCCACAAAGCGAGGCATTTAAAAGAAATATCGAGACCATCACCGCCATTGCCGATGGCACAGGAAAAGATCCATTTGAGCCGCTTCAGCCGGAACCCTGCACGGGCGGCGAAAACATCCTGGACGGCACAGTGCTTCTGGCCGTAGGTGCGCGAACCACACCCTTCATGACCTGCCGCTACGACGAACTGACCGCCGCAAAAAACGGGCTCAGCATCGAAACAGCGGATTTGTCCAAAGTGTTCGATCAGATGAACAAAGTCGATCCGCAGGGAACCGAATACCTGACCCGGGCCGGCCAGCTCCGGGAATATACGAACTGGGAGCGCGCCTCCGATGAGGCATTCGATCAGCAGGTCCGACTCCTGGTCGTGATGGATGAGTACATCACGGAGTTCGAGCCCTCGGTGATCGGGCTGCGATGCTGGACTGAATTCCAGGAACTGCGTCACATCTCGCCTTGCGCTACGGTCAGCTACCTCAATCACGGGCGGGATGACGGACACGTGGTACCTACCGCCTGTGAAGTCGATCTCGGCACTGGACTGACCATGCACTTACTCCATAGATATTCGGGCGACGCAGTGGCGTGCCAGGACTGGAATAATAATTGGGAGGATGATGAGCCGAACAAATTCGCGTTCATGCACTGCGGCCCGCACGACACTGCGTGGCTGATTCCGAATAGTCACTACGTGGAAACCCACGGAATTTTGGATCATGACTACGGCAAGAACAGTGGCGTGGGAACTATTCAGGGACGGTTTTTGCCGACCGACACGACGATTGGCGGCTGTACGATCGGCAACGGAAAGGTCATGTGGTACTTCACGGAGGGCCGGGTGACCGAGGATCAATTGCCAAAGAACTATTTCGGGTCCGGCGGAGTCGCTGAAGTTCCTGGGCTGCAGGAAGCGCTAATCCAGATTGGACACCTGGGTTTCAAGCA
>CAUZEO010000454.1:0-3284 GCA_963578625.1 Kiritimatiellia bacterium
GTACGCGCGCTTTTTGCGCCCCCAGGCCGGGCGCGGACCCAGCAGCCGGAATCCACGACCACCGCAAGAACGACCAGGAGAATGGCGAACAAACCTGAATTTTCGGCCGTCTACTCGGCGAACGAGGTCCAGGGCCCGAATGAAAGTCCGTTTATTCGAAATCCGAATATGAAGTTCAGTGTATTCAACGTTATTACGTGTTCACCCAGTTCCCTGTTTGACCTCGGAGGAGGCGTACCGGGCATATCTTCGTTTTGATAAACCATGTTTTGTGCTAAAAGATCCCAAAACCGTATCGATTTCGCGTTGACTGCGTTCTTCGGCAAGTCGCGCATCAAGCGGTTCGCAAGACCCGGCTGCATGGGTAGTTTTTCTTTTTAAATCGTGAGAAACCGAGATATTATTCGGGTCTCAGATGTCAGTTTTCGGATCATCCGGCAAAAAATACATCGACGTTTTTGTGTCGTTTTATGAGCCACGGAGGCTCTTCACATGGTACGCTTCACGCTGGATGGACCGGAGAAGCCTTTCCGGTCACTGGAAATCCAAGGAGTGATGAATGGCGAAGCAAACCGGTTTGGGACGCGGTCTGGGCGCGCTGCTGAAAGACACCCCCCTGGAAGAGAAAAGCGGCGGCGGTGTACTTGAGGTTTCAGTCGAGAATATCAAAACGGGCACGTGGCAGCCCCGCAGACATTTCGACGAGGCGTCCCTGGTAGATCTTACGGAATCCATTAGGACTCGCGGCGTTGTACAACCGCTGCTGGTTCGAAAATCCGGAAACGCATACGAGCTGATTGCCGGGGAGCGCCGGTTCCGGGCGGCCCGGAAAGCGGAGCGGACCAGCGTGCCGGTCATCCTGCTCGATGCAACGGACCAGGAGGCGCTGGAAATCGCCCTCATCGAGAATCTTCAACGCGAAGATTTGAATCCGATCGAAGAAGCGGAAGGGTACCGGCTTCTGATGTCCGAGTTTGAATTGACGCAGGAAGATGTTTCCTCTCGGGTCGGCAAGGCGCGAGCGACAGTGGGCAACGCCTTGCGGTTGCTGGATCTCAGCGAATTGATTCGAGCGCAGCTGGCGGAAGGACGTATCAGCACCGGGCACGCGAAAGTGCTGCTCCAGGTTTCGAGTCCCGCCGAGCGTGAACTCATTGCGTTGTCGATTGAGTCGGAGCATTTATCGGTCCGGGCCTTGGAAAAGCGCGTGGCCGCGCTGGATCGGGCTCCCCGAAAGAAGCGCGTCAGCCGGGCCGATGTGCCCCCGGATCACGTTCGGCACCTCGCCGACACGTTGCGCAGGCACCTGGGGACAGGGGTTCACCTCGAACCTTGCCGCACCCTTGCAAACGGCAAGAAAGCAACCGGGCGCATTGTTATCGAGTACTATTCTGCCGATGAGCTGGACCGGTTGCTCGGCCTGCTCGGTGTGGTGGACGACGTTTGAAGCACGTAGCGTTGCCCGTACTCCTCGGGTGCATGATTTTGTCGGTCGGCTGCACGGAAAGAGGAGACCTAAACGAACCATCCGGATTTCAAATAGATCCGCGGCTTTTTTCCGGCACCGATGCGTTTACCGAGGTGGAGGATTTCGTCGACTTGGGACCCCGGGTGTCCGGGACCGAGGGTGCGGCTGAAGCAGCCGAATATCTCGCCGAGCGGTTCAAAGACCTCGGACTGGAAGTTGAAATCGACGCTTTCGATGATCCGAGTCCGCGTGGACCCGTGACGTTCCGGAATGTCATGGCTCAGATATCTGGATCTGGATCGGGCATCATTCTGATCGGCTCCCACTACGACACCAAACATGGAATCAGCGACGATTTCATCGGGGCGAACGACTCTGGCTCCAGTACCGGCATTCAGCTTGCGCTCGCGCGTATTGCCGCTGGTGCCGCGGCCCAGGCCCCGCCGCCGAAGACCCTTTTGTTCGTAGCCTTCGACGGTGAAGAGTGCTATCGGAGATACGGTCATGAAGACGGGTTTCACGGAAGCCGCCATCTTGCGGAGGAATGGGAATCTTCAGGTGTCCTCGAGGAAGTGGAAGCCGTGGTGGTCATCGATATGGTCGGGGATAGCGACCTGAATGTAACCATTCCCCGGAACGGGGACTACAACCTGATGCGCCTTGCATTTCAATGCGCCTCATCTCTCGGTTGTCGGGAGCACTTCGAATTGGTCGACAGCAACATCGGGGACGACCATGTGGCATTCCTCGAGCGGGGTGTGCCTGCGATCGACTTGATTGATTTTAAATTCGGAAGCGCCCCGGGATTGAATGACTACTGGCATACGACCGAAGACACCATGGACAAGTTGAGCCCCGAGAGCCTTGAGATAATCGGTCGAATCCTCGCGTGCATGATCAACGGCCTGATGCAGACAGGGATCTAGCCCGTTTTCGTAACGCGAAACCGCTTCCCGCTGTGGGCCCAGATAACGAACAACGCGCCGGCAAGGAGGGATGCGTTGCGTACGATGTTCATCCCCGAGATTGTTTCACCTTCGCCGCTGGTGGAGAAACATCCGCACGAAATATCGAGGCCCCGGGCCAGGACGGAACCCATGCCCGCGGCGAATAGGACCAGCATTGCGGCAATCAACCATCCCGACGCAGCGCGCCACCAGGGAATAAAGATGATCACCGCGCCGCATGCCAGTTCCAGCCACGGCAGATAGATCGCCGCGAGGTTAACCAGCGAATCCGGCAGGATTTTGTAGTGGTAGATGATCTTGGCGAAGGACAGCGGGTCCTGGATCTTTGGTAGGGCGGCCATCACAAAGAGTGACCCGATAAAAATTGCGGCCAGCATGGCCGCAACACGAATCCACGGGTTCCCGTTTCGTGGACCGGCTGCCAGAAGGTCGAGAACCACTTTCAAAGGCCTTCCTCCACCGGCAACCCTGCCTCGACCCATGACTCATATCCCGATTTGAAGAGAATGACGTTCGTAAATCCTTGCTCTACAAGGTATTTAGAAACCTGAAGGGATTCGTCACAGTCAGCCCCGGAGCAATACACCATGATCTCCTGCTCCGGAATCAACATCGGTGCGATTTCCAGAAATTTATCGTCGAATTCGGTTTCCGGAAGCGACATCGCCATCGGCAAGTGCCCTTCCTCGAAGTATTCCGCCGATCTCGCATCGAAGATGAAATGGATGCCGTCGTTTACGATCTGTTCCGCCTCCGGCAACTCCGCGATTCGAATCCCCAGTTCCCCGGATTTACTTTCGACCCGTTCGGACCAGGCTTCGAACCAAGGGAGTGGTGTTGCGCGATTT
>CAUZEO010000455.1:0-3282 GCA_963578625.1 Kiritimatiellia bacterium
CAGCCGTCGGCACTTCG
Organism: Kiritimatiellia bacterium; assembly: GCA_963578625.1. Classification (GTDB taxonomy): domain Bacteria; phylum Verrucomicrobiota; class Kiritimatiellia; order SLOV01; family SLOV01; genus CAUZEO01. The sequence continues at coordinate 18 of CAUZEO010000455.1, forward strand.
CCCGATGGCGGAACTGAATCCGGAGGACCAATTGACGTCCGCTTTGCCCTTCTGATGCCAAATATCGCACCAGCCGTTTCGGCTGTTGATGCCGATCTGTGCGTTCGGCAGCTCCCCGTACGTTGCACCGAAGAAAAGTTCGGCGACATCATCGCCGAATACGCGCGTGTTTTCTTCCTCCGGCGCCGCCTTGGCCCTGAGCTTGTCGAACAGATACTCGTGCAGGGTCATGCCGACGTAGATGTTCTCCGCGTCCCGGCACAGTTTCACTTCGGTCTGGGCCGTCCGGTACTCGTCGACCTTGGCGTATTCGAGGAACCCGGACCAGGCAGGGAGCTTCGACCAGACCGCCTCGGTCAGATCGCCGTCGATGACGGGAGGCGTGTCAATCGTGTAGCAGGTATACTGGCGAACGTCGGGCGCTTTCAAGGTGGCAAAGCCCCCGGCGCCCAGGGTCTTCACATTCAGTTCCGCGGCCAGGTATCCGGCCGGCACCGGAAGCGTCTCTTGCCCCTCGAACAAAACGGAGTCGGCGATGCGGAGTTCGTCAATCAGGGCTCCAGCAGCCTGGCCGCCTTCGAAATGATTGCCGACCACCACCGGGCCGGAAACCGGAGGCATGTCCATCGGCTCGTCCCAGCTACGCCCCGCCACCCGTTTCCCGTCGACGAACAACTGCATGCCCGATGGGGCCCAGGTGGCAGTAATGTAGTACCACGTGTCCTTCTTCCAGATCAGGCCGGTCTGCTTTTCGTCCGGAGTCAACCGCGCATTGACGATGTAATCGGGGCCGGGTTTGTCCTTTTGCAATGGCGTGCCGTCGTTGAAGTGAAAGATCAGGTGCGGTATCCAATGCATGCCGTGGTAGCACCCGTAGTAGAGACTGACAAAGCCCTTGTCACCCAGCGGCGCCGAGATGAAGCGGTGAAAAAGGGGGTCCTTTCGCTTGTACGCAGGGTCCGAGTCCCACGCGGGCTTCACCCATAACTCGATTGTGCCCCGCAGGCTGTCGAGGTTGGCTGATGAATAGTGCACTGCGGCATCGGGAACCGCGTCGGTGCTGTACCCGGCATCGAGTGCTGCTCCACCATCGATTCCCTCGAAGGGGAAACCTTCTCCCGATTTCGACAGGGAATATCCTAAAGCGGTTGCGTCCGGTTCGCCGTACAGACTGTGGTCGGCATCCAGGTCGTCGTCAAAATGGTTGAGAAAAAGGATCCGGGCACTTGTGGGCTGAACGATCATCAGGGTTAGGACCGCGATTGTAGTGTTGATATATCTTGTGATGGTATTTTCTTTGTGGAAGTGCATTTAAAAACCTTGGATCATGGGGAGGAAACTTAAAAGTCAAAAACTCAAGCGAGAACGGAGAGCGATGACGCGAGGCGAAAAGAAATCGTACCCCGCCTTCGTGCACCGATTCTCTGCGGAGCGCCAGGGCGAGGGATATGCAATCAGATTCCAGACGATGAAAAATCGTACCTCGCCTCCTTTGGCTAAGCAGCCGAGCCTCAACGCGGTCTTTCAGACGAAGTCGTTCCCAATCATTGTTCCCATCGACTCGGTCGTAACGTGCCGTTCGACGTCGATACCTTCCCGCGGCCGTCCGTCCGGCCATTTCGATCCGTCGGGAAATGGCGCGGGTTCACGTTCGAGGATCGAACGGTCTTCCTGGATGTATATCTCGTCATGATCGCCGGTGGTCGGGATAACCCGGAAACTCCGGCCAGTCATCTCCCGGTCCTCAACCGTTTCGGTTTCGATGCCCCCGTTTACCCAGACGATGGTCCCGTCACTGTACGTCGTTTTCGTGAGCTTGCCCAGGCGCTCGATGTTCTCGATGTACTCGAGCTGCAGCCATCCCATTTGCTTGCATAGGACTTTGTACTGCAGGACGTGCAGATCGTCCCACTGCGGTTGGGGCCCACGCAGTTCCTCGATCGGTTTTCCGCCGATGGACGCAAGGGTGAGCGTTTGTTGCCAATAGTCCTTTTCCCCGAGGCAACAGTTGTCGAGACCGTACATGATGATCCCATGGAAAATGATTGCCTGTAACGGAACGGCCTCATCCGCCAGTCCTCGTTGGGTTGCTTCCGCACCGCGCATGCAGGCTTCGCCGCGGTCGACGCCAATGAAGCCGGTGACCATGTCGGTGATGTCCAGCAGGGGCGCAATCGTGCTCTCCGTTCGGATTGCTCCGAACGTCTCCCCGGCGGTGGCCAGGTAGGCGCGGACCGCATCCAGATAGCCGCCACGCGTGAGCGGGTGCAGGGGATGGTAGCACCGGAACAACACTCCCAGCAGAAAATCCGTGTAGAGTCCGCCGTCGAGGCCGAGTGCTTCGAGCCGAGCGAAATTGTTTTTCACAAAATCACGCCAGACCGCCTCCGGGCAGGCGTTAAACGTATCGCCGTCGGGACCGGAGCCGATAAAGACCGTGCCCCCATCGCGGTCACGCAAGACGTTCTCGATGCGGAAGTTTCGCGAGCAGCGGGCATACAGACGAACGTTGACGTGGACCGAACTTCGAAAGTCGAGATCGTTGATCGTGGTGATCAGGCGCGTGAACCCTTCTTCGCCCCCGGTCTTCGGTTCGAGAGGGAAGTAGGTTGGATAGCAGCCGTCGTGTCCCTCGCTGTTGGCGCCGACGATCTGCACCAGCGCTTTCTCGACACCGGCCCTCTTCCAGCGTTTCATCTCCGCCGACAGTTCGTCGCTGGTCATGTAGACATCGAGAATACCCTTGCCGTCCGGGTTCGGGTTGTTGACGTAGGAATATCGCTTCAGGGCCAGCATCGGCCGTGTGTAATAGGCTGTACGCAGATATTCGGACTGCGGGCTCTCAGAGCATTTCTGTTTGAGGGAAGAGACGCCCGCTACTTCGAGCAGGTAGCGGCGGTATGCGCGACCGACGGCGGCGTAGTCGAGGTCGTCTCCGTGCAGGAACTCGAAGACCAGCTTCCGATCTTCCGGGTTGCGGGTGTCGTGCGGGTGTTCGCGATAGTGGAAGCGCCCATGAACACTGCAGCGGCGGTCGGCTCCCTGGTTCGAGCGTAATTCGAGCGCAGCGTCGGTGTCGCCGCAGCCGAACGGCACGTAGGCTGCCCAGCCGGAATTTCCACAAACCGCGCCCCACAACGGGTAGGCGATGAGGTCCTGCCAGTCGGGCTGATACCCGTACGCCAGCGCGGTGTATGACTGCGGTGCGCCAGCGTCGGGCGAGTTGCCCCACAAGGATCGACCATAGGGCGAACTCGCGTTGCCG
>CAUZEO010000456.1:0-3274 GCA_963578625.1 Kiritimatiellia bacterium
GGTCGATCTGATAGCGATCGTTCAAGTCATTCCATGACCACTCATACGCATCCACCCAGGAACGCGACTCGGTGCCGGCGGGAAATCCATAGGAATGGAGTTCCGGATAGGTATCGATCACGGTGCGGAGCTTGGTTCCTGCGAGTTTGACCAGGTCGGGATGATCGGGACGCACCCCAGGTCCCGGGCCGATCGTAAGCCCTCCCAGAGCCGGAACGACTTGTGCCTCCGGAACTAGAGGCTTGAACGAATGTGGAAAATCAATGAGGGATCCAACATAGGAAGCGTCCATGCCCCGGCTGCGGGCATACGCAACCAGGTCGTGAAGATGCCGTTGTCCCGCGGCGGCAAGCTCTTCGTACGGCGCGCCGGGAAGCGGGAGGTCTTCGTTCCAGAACTCCTTCGCGTCACCAAACAACGCGCGCCCGGGCATGTCGTCGGTGATGAAGTACCTCCGCCCGAAAAAAAGCGTGGCGGAATCCTGCTTGATTCCATCCGCCTCGAGGTGGAGAAAAGGACGCGAGGGGTCGTTTCCCACGCGAATGCGATTGAACTTCAATTTCGCGAGTTGATCGAACAACGGTTTATAATCCGCAACGCTCCATGCCTCGGTACCCATCGCGAAATCGCCCATTGTGCGCACCCAGCGGGCACGGAAGGTTGGCTCGAAGACCCGGGCGATATCCGGAAGGAAGAGTTCTTTATTTTCCGCGGGAAGAACGTCGCCATGAAGTAGAAATCGAACGCCGTAGCGTTCCGCCAGTTCATAGACGCCCCACAGTGTCGCCGCCGGGCTTCCGCCCGCCAGGACAAACGCCGGTCGACCGCCGCAACTCGTTTTTCGCAATAGAAAACCCTGGTCCGACAAATCGGGGATGCGTCCCGAATCCGGGCATGCCAGACCGGCGTGCTTCGTGTCACCCAGGATGAATACGGTCGATGGTTCATACGGACCGGACGTGATCTTCGCCGACGCGCCAAACAGTTTATTCAGGTAGCCCTGCAGTTCGGCGGCGGCGAATTTCTCCAATTCGTGAGGCTGGGAGGAAATCAGGATGGTGGCGGCCGGCTCTTCGGCTGCAATCGCGGCACGACCTCCGACCCATACCAGTGTGAACAAAAGCCCGCATACCCGCCGCCAGAAAAACGCAGATCTTTTCATCGCTTGAACCTACTTCCCCGTATTCAGGACAGGCATGGTAGCGACAGCCTGCCGCCACGCCCAGTGAAAAGAGAGCTACATCCTCAAAAAGACGTTCGGCTCAACCGCTACTTTTCGGATGATGATTACGCTGGGGCGGTGAGTTGAATTGAATAGAGGGATGCGTTGCGCATGAAGAAGCGTAGTCTCAGTCTGCCGGTGTGCGGAATGGTATTCTGCTTCTTCCAGGTGATGACCGCGTGGGTACTGTCCCCGGAAAACGTGTTGCAATCCACGCGTGCGCACCCTTTGAACACATTTTCATCGTCGTCGGTCGCCTCGACTTTAATGTACCCGCCTTCCCCACATGCTGCGTTGAGCACGAGCTGCGTGCCGTCCGATCTGAGCGCGCGTGTGATAATTACACCCTCGCGAACGGAGCCTGCATCGATGGAAACAAAACCGTCCTTCCTCATTTTTGCGACCCCGAGTCCGTAGCGGACCTCGTCGAGGTCCCGGGCCTCGGGGACCTCGAGATTCTCTTTCAGGCCGCTGATCCACCAGTCGTGGTGATTACTCGCACCACCGTGGAAGACATACAACTCGTCCCCGACCGCGATCGGCGGGCTGGATACACTGACCATGTAGCGGTCCCACGAGTCGGGATCCGGGGCCAGCCAGGACTGCCTCTTGTTCAAGTGGGACCATGTCCAGCCGTCGCGACTGTACACCAGGCGGACGCTCAAGGTATTTGAGACCTCCCGGATGGTGTTGAGAAAGCCGAGGTACCCCTGCCCCATCCTGACCTGCACCATGCCGTAGTAAGTTTCATCGAGGTTGTCGATGTCTTCGTCCGGGGTCAGGATACACTGGGGATTCGACCAGTGAATCAGGTCATTGCTGACCGCCTGAAAGACCCGCCGCTTGTTGGCGCGGGCAGCGTCGCCCGGATAGGTTGGGTGAAAAAAGATACTGGGCGTACGGGGCCGCCGCTTGTCGTGATGAATGGCGAGAATACCCTTGTGGCGGCATGTGCATCGATAGGTTTGGGAATCGAGATCTGCGATTACCGTATAGCAGTCCCCCAGTCCTTCGCCGAGTTCTCCGAATTTCGGCCGCTCCTCCGACGGCGTCCAATGGATCCCGTCCGGAGAGTGCGCCATCGTCACCACGTGGCCGTCCGGCGCGAAATATCCATAGAACGTCTTGTATCGTTTTTGCGGATCCGGCTCCATAGGATCGTCAAATACGGACGAGGATTCCGATCGGCGGTATTCTGGGCAGCCAAAGACCACGTTCGTCTTCTCTCCACCTTCTTCGAGGTAATCCATCGCGGGCTTTTCCCAGCGCAGTCCGTCGTCTGAGCGGGCATAGCACAGACGCGACCCAAGTATACCCAGGCTTGGTTGATCCTGGTCCGGCGTTGCCGCGTCCGGATCCACACCGGCCGGGTTCATCGCCCAGTCTTCATACCAGCACTTGAATTCGCCGGTTGTTCCGTCACGAAGCACCGTCGAGCCGTTCACCGTAAAGTAGGGCACACTTTCCCAAGGCTTATCTTTTTGAATAAGCGGGCCGGGCTCCTTGACGGGACTGTGGACCGATCTGGCCACATCCTGAATCTGTTCGAGAATTACGTTGTCGAAAAAATACTGGGGCGTCCGCCCAATCAACAGCATCGTGCTATCCATGAAATTCATGACCTCACCTCGTCCTTTCTTTTTGTGCCGTATGAACCTTTTCCGCCGGAAAATTGAAAGAACAATTTCGTCGCAGCGAACTCAAGCCCCGCCCGTAGCATGGGTACCCGACCCGTGTTGCGGAGACTCAACCAGAGAAAAAGCGCAGCATGGGAATCTAGTGTTGCAGAGACCAAGCACTTAGCCAAAGCGAAAATCAGATCCACCGGCGGCCGAGATACGATGAGGAGTACGATTACGAGGAAGGCGAGGGGAATCCGAATCCATCACGAATCCCGATCTTACTCGCAATCAAATCTCGATGCGAATGCGTTCATTCGCGTATACCGGACGTGGGCTCTGGTTGGGCTTCACTACACGGGTCGGACACCCGCGCCACGCCGAGATTGCGCGGATCACTGGATTTTCACATTGCTCGTCAGCTCGGGTTAAT
>CAUZEO010000457.1:0-3224 GCA_963578625.1 Kiritimatiellia bacterium
ATGGTGCAGGCGCCGAGTTAAGCGCGTCTGGACAGAAGCTGGCCACGGCCGATCAAACGTTCCGGATTCGCCATTCCCTGGCGGGTGTTCCCGTGGGCGTTCACACCATCCAGGTGACGATGACCGGGGAGAAGGGCCGGACGATAGCATCGAGCATCCGCCCTCTCGAAGTTCCGGCCGAGCCGGACTGGATGAAGACCGACACCGGTGTACTCGAAAGCGTAGCCGCCCCGTGGACGCCGGTGGAAGTGGAACAAGATAAAAAGGCCACGGTCATAAAGACCTGGTCCAAGACCTATCGCTACGAGGACGGCATGTTGCCCGCGCAGATTAACATCGGAGGCGAAGACCGGCTTGCCGCGCCCGCGAACCTGGTTCTGGTCACGGACCAGGGTCGCGAAACGGTTCAATTCGGGGCGCCAGAAGTCTCGGAGACGTCGAACCTCGGCACATCCCTGCGTTGGCAGGGAGAAAGTGAGCGGTTCAACTTGGTGAACGAGGCACGGATTGAGTTCGACGGGTTGATCTGGAACGAGACGCGCATTCGCCCCCGCCAGGGGGCGGTGAATCTCCGCGAGGCGTATCTGGAGATTCCTTATCGAAAGCAGGGCATTCGTTACATGCGCGGTGAAGATTCGATGAACTTCATGAAGAGCAAGGCCTACATCGCCATGATCGCCGAGGGCAAACTGGACCGGGACTACCCGCTCCCGGAGGAGAACCCCAATTTCAGCGTGAATGGCTGGCCCTGGCAGGACCGGTTTATCAACTTCTACTGGACGGGCGGCGTGGATTTCGGATTGTTCACGGTGGTTCCCTCGATGCGCAACATGCACATCGCGAAGACGTACAACGAGCTGGTGGAGGAAGAGGACCGGTGCCTGTTCCGGTTGTACTTCATCGACCAGCCGACGCAGATATCGGGCGAAATCCACTACGCGTACGGCCTCCAGGGAACGCCCACCCATCCCATGCGGAATCGCAGCCAGATGAATCGCACGGGGTATCACGGCATACACAAGATGACCTGGGACTATTTCATGTACGAGATCACCCGACAATGGGATGGCGGGGTCATCGACAAATTTTTCACCGGCCCAAAGATGGACGCGAAGAATGGGGACTTTTACGCCAGGAGCATCCAGGGCGGCTTGCTGGTGAACCACGGCAACGCCCAGGTGAACGCTGAAGAGTTGCAGACGATCCGGCAAGGCGTGCGCGCCGTGCGCGGCCTGGGAATGAAACCCCTCTTGTGGCTTGACCTCACCTACACCCCGATCTCGCTTCCCCACGAATTGCCTTACGCGTTTGAATGGGAGCAATACCCCGCGCAGCGCCAGGTATACGGCGGTGAAGAGCACACCCTCGTCTGTCCAAAGTCGCGGTCGTGGAAAAACTACTACCTCGGCAATCTGGACCGCCTGATGAAAGAAGAGGGCATTGCCGGGGTGTACCTGGATATGACCGGTCCCGGTTCGTGCAACAATCACTATCACGGTTGCGGCTATGAGCAGGGCGGAGAGTGGAAGGGAGAGATCGCCTTTCTTGAACTACGCGACCTGTTCTTGAGGCTCTACAACGTGGTCCACAGCAACGATCCGGACGGGGTCATTTTCTACCACAGCAACAGTTGGAACCCGACCGTGCTCTATGCCGACATGGACACCAAGGGCGAGGGCTGGTCGCCGGCCGAGGATTACCGGACGTTTTCTCTCCCGTACTACCAGGCCGGATACATGTTCCAGCACCAGTACAACATCGCCCACAACTTCTTTGCCACACACCTCTACTGTTCCTACCGCGCCAAACCGGAACGGGTCGCCAGCCTGGCTGAATGTGTAGGGTTGAGTCTATTGCATGACACGCTCCCGTGTGTCTCCACCTCCCTCGAGATCGTGGGCATGCTGCAGGTCTGGAACGCGCTCGACGACTTCGGGGCCTATGATCCGGGCACGAAATGGACCCCGTACTGGGAGAGCGGCCTGGGCAATTGGCAGGATGGAATCGCGGTCAGTACGTACCGAAATCCTGCCGGAGAACACTTCCTGGTCGTCTTTAATCCCGACTTCGACTCGGCCCACAGTCTGGACCTGGCCCTGCAGGACTTCGGCGCATCCTCAACCTACGATATTGTGGCCGGCACGACATCGGACGATCCGCGCGTCCAGTTGCAGCTTCCTCCCAGGGATCTTCGTTTGCTTCGGCTCACCCGCCGGTAAACCGCATCTTCCCGGAAAAAAAACTCGCGAATTGATAACTTGATCAGGACATTGCTCAGTCGGTCATCATTTCTGCTCGCGTAGATCAGGATCCAGCCCCCCACCGGCCCCGCGCCTGATCTTTGGTCACAAAGCAGTCTGAACACCGCACGGGTCCGGATGCCGGAGTTTTTGTGTCGAGTTCTTTGTCGTAATCTTAATCGAAATCTTTGTCATGGGGATGGCCGATTAAGATTACGACAAAAAGGGTCTCTGATTGAAGAAAAGGCCGGAACGGCTCTCCTCCGTGCCGCGCGTCGTGAATCCAAAGCCTGTCGTAGGACCGCGTGCGGTCTATGAACAAAGTTGTGCGTAAAGGTCAGCCGCCGGGAAGGCGTCCTTCTCGAGGAAGGACGTCGCCTGCAACGACCAGGTCGAAGTACTGATGTCGGCGATGTCTGAGCAGCATGGTCGGACTGCTGAGGCAGTCAAAGGCCCGGGCAGCGGTGCTCCCGGCGAGCGACGATGCCAGTTCAGTCACCGGCGTCGCGTTGCCGGTGGATGGCACAGTGACACTGGGGTATCGAACCGAACTAAGCACGAATGGACGTCCCATCCCCACTCCACGCGGCATCTCTCCGATGATTTTCCATCACCTCGATCCGCTTCGCGAGGTGCTCCGGCAGTTCGATGGGAGCTGAGTAAAGGGCTCCCGCAAACGGCGCCAGCCGGACCCAGCCCGCCGGCTTGTCCCCAAGCAATTCGATCCAGTCCCGGCTGTTCGCGATCTCCGCATCGACGATCTCCACTGGTGACGGGACCTCCACCCCGTCCACCGACCTCCAGTGCACCAGCATCCGCGCCAGGTGATACAGAGTGCGCTGCAGGCATTCGTACACCCGGGTATGCCGTTCCAACTGCTCGATACAGGCCAGGCTTCCTGAATCGCCGCCCGCCTTCTGCCTCGCCGTCTCGAAACTCGGATAGGCTTCCACCAGCGCCGGAAACGTCGAGGTTTCGAATTGT
>CAUZEO010000458.1:0-3220 GCA_963578625.1 Kiritimatiellia bacterium
AGCCCCCGTTGGGGAGCAGGTTCACTTCCTCGCCGGCGGCCACGGTCGCCCCGGCAAGGGCCAGCAAAAACAGGGTTGCGAGAATTGCCATTGGTCTACCTTTCACGTTGTGATTGTGATCAGTCGGTTAATGCGGATCCTGTGGATCCTTCGCGGAATAGCAGAGCAGAAATCGCGGGGTGTCGCAAGCGAGGAGAGTCAGGCCCAGTCTCAACCGTATGGGGAGATTCTCGAACTGATGGCTCGACACTCGACACCCCACACTCGACACTTCACACTCGACACCCAGAAGCGAACGATGAAAAACCATTCCCTTAAAGTCATCAACCCCGCGAAACTCGGCGCCGACGGGATACCCGCCGAGCTGATCGAGTTGGAAGGCAACTACAATTACAAGCCCAATATCGGCGTGATGCCCGACGGTGAGCTCCTGATGGCAACCCTTCACGAGCACTACGAGGAGGCGTGCACGGGGGGCCGGTACACCATCCACACGGTGATGTACCGGTCCCGGGACGGTGGACGGAGCTGGTCACGCGGAGAGCACATGCGGTTCTTCGGGCACGAGCCGTCGATCACGATCATCGACGGCGTCGTCTTCGTCTTAACGCATTTCTGCTCCAATCCCGGCCACGACTTCGAGGTTTTCGCGGACGAAGACTACATCTACGACATGCTCTATCGCTCGGCCGACGGCGGCCACACCTGGGAGGAAATGCCTCTGAAGGTCGAGATGTTCGAGGGCGCCGTCAAGGCCGACATGGCGTATACGAGAAACATATTCAGACTGGCCGACGGCAGGCTGTTCCTGGGCATGAGCGTGGGCAAGCTGGACTATGCGTGTTATTCGGAGGACATGGGGAAGACGTGGCAACCGCTCAAGGCCGACATCCGGGGATTTGCCTACCGGGACAATTACCCTTGGGGCGCGTTCGGCGAATCGGTCGTATTCCATTCCCCTTCCGGACGACTGATGATGCTTTCGCGAATGGACCTGGCGTACGCCTGTTTCGATCCCCCCCTGCCCTTTGCGCAGAAGATGGACAAGACCGGACTGGACCGCTACGACGGCGAGATCCTGTTTGAATCGACCGATGGCGGAGTCACCTGGCAACCGCTGCGGGCGGTCGGATTCCCGGGCCTGATGTATCCGGGGGTGGTCAACCTGCCGGACGGGCGGCTCCTGGTGAACTACACCGTGCGCGAAGTCCCACCCGAGGGCACGGGCGCGGTTCACCCGCGCATCGGCGTCCAGGCCGTGCTGGTGGAGGAACGGGACGATGGACTCATGGACTTCTCGATGGAGCAGGATCTCATCGTCATCGACGACAAGACCCCGGAATGCCTCACCAGCGGCGGGGGCTTCGGGCGGACCGTCCTGCTCGAAGACGGCACGCTGGTCACCCCGTACTCCTACCTGTGGGCCGACGAGGAGGTCACCCGCATGGCCAAGAACAAGGAGTACCTGAAGCCGGAGGTGTTCAACAAGTACGGCGCCATGGTTGTCCCTCCCGAGACGTATGATTCACGCAGCGAGAGCGAAGAGATGCTCCGATACAGCTTCGCGGCGATCTGGGGCAATCACCAGCTCATGAACAAGGCAGCCATCCGCACCGAGGTGGTAAGATGGGGGCTTATACGGACATGAGTGAGAGCCGCTTCGAGATCACGCGGCGGTACTATCCGCACGCGCTGAATTACGACGACAAGCACGAGGAGGCAGAGTGGCGTCCCGTCGAGCGACGCCTGGACTTCGACCCGGCCCTCTGCGCCCTGGTCCTCGTCGATGCCTGGAACACCAACGAGATCAGCTTCGAGCGGATCGACCGGATCGTCCGGGAGCGGATCGTCCCGGTGGCGAAGGCCTGCCGCGAGGCTGGCATTCTGGTGGTCCATGCCCCCTCCCCGCCGGTGGCGGACAAGTACCCGGACCGGCGCTTCAAGCCCTCACGCCCTGAACAGGGGATGTTCCACCGCGAACCGGACGGCTGGCCGGCGCCGGAGATGATGGCCCGCAGCGGGGCCTTCGCGAAATACTCCCTGGCAGTGGAGGATCCCGACGCCCGCCGGCCGGGGTCGCAGGAGGAGCTGTACCGGAACTACTTCGTCCACCCCGAGCTCGGGCCGGAGGGCGACGACGTGGTCATCGGCGACCGGGAGGAGCTCCACGCCCTGCTGAAAAAGCGGCGGAAGTTCAACCTGTTCTACGCCGGGTTCGCCTCCAACGGCTGCCTGCTGGAGCGCGATTACGGCATCCGGTACGTCTCCTATCTCGGATACGACGCGACGTTGATCCGGGACGGCACCACGGCCACGGAGATGGCCTACACACTCGGGACCCTGGAGCAGACGCGCGCCAGCACGGAGAACATGGAGTTCTGGTTCTCCTCATGCTCTTCCGCCGATCTTGTGGCGGGGCTCGCGCGGATGGGACAGGGGGCCGAGAAGCGAAGTGCGGCGCCGGTTTCCCGTGTCGTCCGGCGGCGCCGGATCATAGTCAACGACGACAGCAGCGCGGTGTTTGATGAGGAGAGCCGGAGCCCCGAGGCGTTCCTGGCGAAGCGCTTTAAGCAAACTGTGGGGACCCAGGTGGACACCTACATCATCTACGCGGGTGACGGCTGGCATCCGCACCGGGGACGGAAGCCCGATCCCGGACTCGGAGATCCCAATCAGGTCATTGTGGAGGCGGCCCACCGCGAGGGAATGGAGATCTTCGCGTCGCTCCGGATGAACGACATCCACTGCTCGAGCGACTTGACGGTCCGCCCACTCAAGCGCGAGCGGCCCGACCTGCTGATCGGCGAGGAGTTCGCTTTCCAGCTGTATCCCCATCTGCTCGAGGGCGAGAAGGGGTTCCCCGTGCCGCCGCCCGCGGGTGAGACGGGCGCCCCGGCCGGCGGATATCCCCTGGGGCTTATGCGGTGGTTCTGGGCCGGCTACAACTACGCCAGGCCCGAGGTGCGCGAGCTTCGGCGGGCCCGGGTGGAGGAGTTGGCCCGGATCTACGACTTCGACGGCATCGAGCTCGACTTCTTCCGGCATCCCCTCTTCTTCAAGCCGGGCGAGGAGCGGGAGAAGGAGAACCTGGACGCGATGACCGACCTCGTGCGGAACATGCGCGCCGACCTCATCCGGGTCGGGGCCGAGCGCGGCCGGCCCTGCCTGTTGGCAGCGCGGGTCCCGGACACCTTGGAGATGTCGCGGCGAACCGGCCTGG
>CAUZEO010000459.1:0-3215 GCA_963578625.1 Kiritimatiellia bacterium
AGTCGATGCGCGCCATCAAGACGTCGGGCGAGGTGCCGGCTCCTCGTGATAATCTCTCTTCGGTTTGCTCGAGCTGTTCACGGCGGACATCGAAGATGCGTTGAAGTATCTCGTGTTCGGCACGCCGGTGCCGGACCTTTTGAAACAGTTCGTGGACCCGGGCTGCAACTTCAATCTCAGCCGCCCTCATATTTGCCGCCGCGAGTTGTATGCGCGCATCCCCGGCCTTGCTTACCGCGTTTCGCACCCAGGGGTTGGGTGGGAAGATTCTCATGACGCCCCGGTATCGTTGATGGCTTTCCTGCTCAGTCCCCAGTGCCAGTTGCTCGGTACGCTTGCTCTCGCCATAGGCGAATCTGATTTCCGGATCCTGCAGATCGCGGGCGGCGTTCTTTTCCTCCCGGGCCACCTGCATCCCGATCCGATACGGATCGAGGCGCGCGCTTTCGGCCAGGGCAAGGGAGATGGCCTGCTCTATCGACATCGGCGCATCGGGGACCGCAGGGAACGGATCGACTTCATCCGTGACCGGAGCGACGGGCGCGCCCGGATGCGCGAGATGCGGATCCGGCCCGGCGCAGCCGGCCACCAGAAAAAGCAGGCACCCTGGAATAAGCATCCTCATTATCAGTTGGAAACCTCGACGCCTTCGACCGTTTCCCCCGGCTGTGTTGTCCGTCCGAGCCCCATCCACCACGGTTCCGCCATGTGGATGGAGACCGATTCCCCGGGGAGAAAGGCGTCTGGATCTTCGGGCTCAAGAATAATTCGGCGCCCTCGCATGGTCTGGCCCGGGACCGGACTGATGCGGCCGGGAAGGGCAAGAATTTCCGGGCCGAGCGCGGTGACGGTGGCCGGGACTTCCCGCCTTCGTCCCACCGGGCTGCGTAGCACAACCTTGCGACCCACCTCCACGTTGTACGCGTCCCACTCCGGCAGGAACCCAATCACGAACTGGGAACCCTCGACGACCAGCGAAAGAATCGGCTCGCCCGCCTGAACGACCTCCCCCGGCTCTTTCTCGATTCGAGAGATGATCCCGTCTTGCTGTGCCCGAAGGACATAGAGGTTGCGACGTTGCTTGAGTAAACCGATTCGATTGCGAGGAGTGGGCTTCTCGTCGGGAGTTGCCGCGACGGCGGCGTCTGCTTCGGTTCCGAATAATGCTTCGGCATCCCGGTACATGGCTTCGGCCTCTTCGAGCTGTTGTTCGACGAAACTCACCGTCTCCGGATGTAATTCAACGGCCCGTGCCAGGCCCTGCTTCTGCACCCGAAGCTGGGCCACGAGTTGCCCGTCGATCAGGTTTCGGCCGAGAAGGTCTTCGAATCGCACAAGTTCCGCATCGAGAGCCTGGAGTTCCGCCTCATCCCTCGCCTGCTGCATGCGAATGTTATGAAGATCAGTTTTGGCAGTGAGAACCGCGCGTTTGAACAGCCGCTGGACTTCAATGCGTTCGAGCGCCATTTCCGCATCCAGAAGCCTTGTGTCCATTTCCGCCAGAATGTCTCCCGCACGGACGTTGTCGCCGGGCTTGACGTTCACCGAAAGCAGCCGGCCCATTTCCAGGGGAGAGAGGGACTCTCGAATCACCTCCACCACGCCGGTTAGCGGCTGTGAATCTCCGCTCCGGGTGAAAATGAACCATGCCGCTGCGACTGCGCCAATCCAGATCAGGACAGGCCACTTATGCTTTATCCGGCTCCACCACACCGCGGGGTGCGGGGGAAGTCGTTTTCTTCGGGACGTTTCCTCCATCATCAGATTTCCACCGTGGAGCGATGCATCAGTAGGCTGACTTCGGTGGTGTCCTCGATCTCGCGGAGGGCATCGAGCAGGTCGGGCTGGTAGGCCGGATCGATCAAACGGACCTGGTAGGAATACTCCATGAAATCGCCCTGGACCGCCTCCCGGACGGCGACCAGCAGGCTCGAACCACAATATTGTCGGAGAACCTCCTGGATGTCCTCCTCTGATGAAGAGTTTGGCGGAAGCATGAATCGAAGCAACCCCTCGTATTCGCGGCTGGAGGCGAACGGCGACCAGTGCAAGTAGAGCGCGGCGATGCAAAAGCAGAGGGCACCGATGATCGCCACCATGAATACAGCCGCCCCGGATGCGATCCCGATGGCCAGGCAGGCGAACAGAAAGATGATGTCTCGTGGGTCCCGTATCGGCGTGCGGAAGCGGATGATCGCAAGTGTTCCCAGGATCCCGAGCCCGCGGGCCAGGTTATTTCCGATGGCCATGATCATGATGCAGGCCACGATCGCGCCCAGAACCTGCGTATGAACGAACGACCTGGAGTAGGACAGACCCTGGTAGGTCAGGCGATACACCGCGGCGAGGGCGCTCGAGAGAATGAACGACATCAGAATTCCGAGTACGATCTGCTGCGCTCCCAATGCCCGGGCCGGTCCGAATACCTGTAAAAATTCGTCCACGATACTTTCTTTCAATCAGCGGTACGTGCAGTTCTCGGAGGCACCCGAATACTCAGCACCGGAAAACAAAGACTCCATGCGAAGTGCGGCAAAATATTTGCAAAACCCGATTCTGACGAGATCAAACTTGCGCGTCATGTCCACCATCCATTGCGGGCAATCGCTGAACGTCTTCAATTCGAGGATAATGCCGGGGTATTCCCGGTTCAGCGCGGTCTGCGAATCCATTGCCCGCCAGCGATCGTATTCCGGGAACAACGTCCATGCCCGCATGGGATGGTACCGGACCCGGCGGTCGAAGGTCACCCTCGCGTAGTTGTCTACCTTGCTGAGATACGACTCGCGTTCATATCGAATCAGCATCACCGGTCTTGCCCCGATCTGTTGAACCAGGCGAACGAAGTTTATATAGTGCGCTTCTTCGGTCCGTGAACGAAACGAGAGCGATGGATCGACCGAGAGGCACATGTCCGGTCCCCAGTGCCTGCATGCAACGGTGGCGCGGCTCTTGTTGATCACTCCTTTGATCTTTCGTTTGATCTCAAGAAAGAGGGGGCACTCGCCTTCTTTCCCGTAAGTGCGCACCCGCAGTTTGAAGCGGTGGAGGGCTTCTACTTCCTTGGCTCGATACAGGGCAAGGTCTTCGGAATCGAGTTGGAGCGTCGTGATGGTGTATTCGGGAATCTTTCCCGTCGCGTTGGGATCGTTCACACAAAAGGGGCGGATGAAATCGCGGATGGGTTCGACCTGGTCCGGATGGATAACGTACTT
>CAUZEO010000460.1:0-3202 GCA_963578625.1 Kiritimatiellia bacterium
GCGTGATCCAGACCACCGGGCGACCCTGGCTGGTGTGTTCGGCCAATTTGCTGAAGATGTTAATGCCGAATTTGTAGTTGTGCGCCTCCAGGCTGTCGGCAATTTCCACCGTGAATTCCGGGTGCCAGTGCGCTTTCCGCCGAAGCAACTCGGCTGGTTTGGGCGGCCGGGTGCGTACGCGGTCGCGCACCGCCTGCACCGCTGGTGAATATTCCGCGGGGCACCCACGGAATACCTTCCGCCCGCCCGCGCGAATGGTGAACTCACGCACCAATGCATCTAACTTCCTGGAAGCCTGCGTATTGTTCGTCTGAACCATCGATTCTCCTCCTTGCGAATTGCGAAATTCGCCGCATGCTGCCGAGGATTCCTGCTTTCTTCAAGAGCAAAGACGCCCAAGCCACGTAGCACGGGTACCCGACCCGTGTAGCGAAGCCCAAACCAGAACCCCCGCGCGCAACCATCGCAAATACCAAAGCACGAAGCCACCGCCAACGTCCCCATAAATCCCCGACATTCCAATGCCCGGGATAATCAGACGCCTTGCCCAAGGAACTTCGCCCGAAGAACCCTCCGCATCACCTTGTTCGATGCGGTTCGCGGCAAAGCATCGATTTTCCGAATAGCGTGAATTCGAAAAAGGGGATTCAACTGCCGTTTTAGCTCCAATTGGGTTGTGCCAAGCAGCGCATCCGCCTCCGACGACGATTCGTCACACACCACATAAAGTACCAGAAGACTCGGACCGCCTCCCGCCGGCGAGACCGCGATCGCGGCGCACTCGGACACGCCCGGGAGGTCATTGATAACCCGCTCCACCTCCGCGGAACTGACCTTGATTCCGCCGAGATTCATGGTGTCGTCAACGCGTCCGTGCGCCCTGAAATAGCCATCGGGAAGTCGTTCCATCTGGTCGCCGTGGCGGCGCAGAATTTGCCCGCTCGGCCCGGTCGGTGTATCTTCAAAATAGACTTCGTGATGGTCCCGGTTCAGCACCTCGGTTGAAAACCCGATCGATGGCGGGATCAGAAAGAGCTCTCCATTCTCGGTTTCAACGCCGCACTCATCGAGAAGAATGGCGTCCGTGCCGAGCGCAAGGGTGCTGAAAGTCGACGGTACCGCCGGTTTCACCACGGTACCGGAGATATAGCCGCCCCCGATCTCCGTTCCCCCGCAATACTCGATGACCGGCCGGTACCCGGCGAGCCACATCAGGTAGAACATGTCCTCTTCATTCGAACATTCACCCGTGGAACTGAAGACTTTGATCTGGTCCCAGTCAAACGCCTCCATGCATCGGCTCTTTCGCCATGCGTTCACGATGCTGGGTACGACGCCCAGCATGGTAACGCCGGCGTCCTGGACAAACGCTCCGAAAGCCTGGTCGGTTGGAGCCCCGTAATAGAGAGCGATCGAGGCCCTGTTCATCAACGCTGCGAAAATCAGCCAGGGACCCATCATCCAGCCGAGATTGGTGGGCCATGCCAGGACGTCGCCCGGATGGATGTCCTGGTGATAGCGAGCATCGGCTGCGCACTTGATGGGGGTCGTCTGTGTCCATGGAATCGCCTTCGGATCGCCGGTGGTCCCGGACGAAAAAAGGATGTTGATGAACGCATCGGGATTCTGCGATATGGTCCTCAACTCCGATTCTGAACCGCGGAATGCATCCCAGGAGAGGTCGTTCTCCCGCAGCAGTCCCTTCCGAGCGGAACCCGCGGACAGGACGACGGCCGGAGGAGCCTCGGCGGCAACGATTTTTTCGTAGAGTGGCAGCTCTTTCCCGGCGCGATGGATCACATCCTGCGTGAAAATCAACTTGGCATTGCCCAGTCGAATGCGGGTCCCAATCTCCGGTGCGGCAAAGCTGTCGGCAATCGAAACAACGATTCCGCCCATCGTTATGATGCCGAGGTAGATTGCGACGCATTCGGCTGTCATCGGCATGTCGATGGCGATCGAGTCCCCCGCTTTGAATCCCAGGGCCTGCAATCCGCCGGCAACGCGAGCCGTCACATGCTTCAGTTTGCCTGCTGTCCACGAATTCATTGCGCCGTTTTCGTCGCGCCAGATGATCGCTCTTGATGAGGGGGCATTCGCGAAAACCGTGTCGACGATGTTTACCTTCGCTCCGGGAAGCCAGCGAGGATCGGTTCCGTCGTTCCCGGGTTCTACGATCTCCGTGGGCGACGCCTTGTAGCGGACATGCAGCTCTTCGATGGCGCGAGACCAGTAATCCTCCCGGTTTTGGGTCGACCACCGATGGAGCGCGTCGTATGTCGACAGCCCCAGGAACTTCATCAGCGAATCGACGTTCGAATTCTCCACGATTTCATCGCCGGGAATCCAGGCGGGGTTCGCGCCGTGCGGCGAGCTCCCGTACACGCTTTTGTACAGGAGTAGGTGCGCTTCGAACGGATCGCCCGCCGTGAGGATTTCGGTCGAAAGCCGGTGCCAGATCTCCGTCGGATTCAGCGCCGGAGAAAGTTGTTCCACTTCCCGAAGAATGGCCGCCGCCCGTTCCGGCGATAGACCTGTTTCCACAAGAGTTGAAATTTCGCAGCACATTTCCCGGGTTGGCTACTGCACTAGTGCCCATCGACGTTATCGACGTATTTTTGCAGGTCGGCCCGCAGAATTTCCACGGCGGGTTTTGCCATTTCATAAACGTCTTCGATATGATCAAAGTCAAGCGTCCGCACGTCCAGGATCTCAGGCCGGCAGTATACCGTTGGCGGTGATTTCTCAAGTTTGTCGATTGCCGCCCGCGCGACCATCATGTCGAACATGCCGAGCACGGAATCGAGAACGTTTGGAACCTTTTTCACCCGCGGTCTTCGCGTGGGTGCGACATCGATTGCGATGGTGTGGTCGCACAAATCGGAGATGATATCGTACGGAAGATTGTTGACGACGCCGCCGTCCACGAGTACGGCCTCATCAATCACCACGGGTGCAAACACGCCGGGAATGGCCATGCTCGCTTTGATCGCGGGCAGAAGTTCACCTCTGCTTATGACGACGGGTTCTCCCGACCAGAAATCAGTCGTGACGACATAGAGGGGAATTTCGAGTTCCTCAAAAGTTTTGACCCCGAATTGCTCGATCAGGTAACGCAGAAAACCGTCGGCCTTCAGCATGCCGCCACGCCTGAATTCCGGGCTCACGACATTCAACCACTTCAGGAGCTTCGGGGCCTTCG
>CAUZEO010000461.1:0-3170 GCA_963578625.1 Kiritimatiellia bacterium
CTGCATGGTAAAGTCGCATTGATCACCGGCGCAGGAAACGGAATTGGAAAAGAGTCCGCGTGCCTGTTCGCCGAGGAGGGCGCATCGGTGCTCGTCGTCGATGTCCTCGAAGCGCCGGGGCTCGACGTGGTGGAGCAGATTCGCGCCGCGGGTGGAACGGCGGCGTATTTCCAGGGGGACGTTTCGCAGGCGGACCAGTGTGAAGCCATGGTCCGGGAGGTTGAACGTGTATTCGGCGCTATCCATATCCTGTTCAACAACGCGGGAATCATGTTGAGCAAGGACGGGAATGCGGAGGAAACGGATGACGAAGTGTGGGACAAGACGATCAATGTGAATTTAAAGGGCGTGTTCTACGGTTGTAAGTATGGAATTCCTGCGTTACGCCGGGCCGGCGGCGGATCCGTTATCAACACCGCATCGTTTGTGGCCGGCATGGGCGCAGCCACACCGCAGATCGCCTACACTGCGTCCAAGGGTGGTGTGTTGGCCATGACTCGAGAGCTGGCGGTGATTCACGCAAGGGAGAACATACGGGTCAACGCGCTGTGTCCGGGGCCGTTACGGACGGAACTGCTCATGAGCTACCTTGACACCGAAGAAAAGAAGCAGCGTAGACTTGTGCATATTCCGATGGGGCGATTCGGTGAGGCTCACGAAGTAGCAAAGGCAGCCCTGTTTCTCGCCTCGGATGATTCGAGCTACGTGACCGGCTCCAATTTTCTGGTCGATGGCGGGATCACCTCTGCGTATGTGACGCCGGAGTAATGGGGCCGATATAGAAATGATATGCTTATTGTCAGTGGCCCAAGGTGAAGGCTTCGGGGCGGAAACGAATCTTGTCGACCTGCTGGAGGCGTGGCCCGCCGGCCTGGGCAAAGCATGCGTTGTTGCGCCTGATCCGTCCCGTGCATTGCGGGAAGCGGAGCGAATGGGACACCTCGCGGTTCGCCTTCCAACAGAGCAGGATCAGATCTTTCCTAATCTGAAGGCCGTTCATCAAGTTCGCAGCCAGCTCCCTGGTGTAAAACTTGTCCACGCTTGGAACAGCCGGGCTTTCGATCCCGCGGTTTGGCTGGGGAGGGCATTGAAAGTCCCGGTGTGCGGAACCTTTTTGGACCATCCGCACGCAGAGTTTCACGGGAAGTTGCGGCGGTTTTTGATGAAAGTTTCCGCGGAGAGAATGAATGCGGCGGTCGTAGTCAGTCACGCAATGGAAGACGAATTCAGGGCCGCCGGCTACCGCGCTCGCCTTTGTACAATTCATTCCGGACTCGTGGACAAGACCTTTCGGCGTGAACCTTCCGGCGCCGTGAGGATCGGGTTTCTGGGCATGTACGCACCCTGGAAGGGATTCGAGGTTGTTGAGAGATGGATTCGGGCTTTGGGCGCCATCCGAGCTTCCTGGCACCTGTTCGGGCGCACGATTCCACAATGGGAGGCGTCGTCACAACGTCTGCGCGCCGATTTTTCCGAGACCGTGTTTCTCGAAGGATTCTGCGATCCCTCCGAGATTTTTCAGCGGATCGATCTGCTCGTTCACGCGTCCACCGGATTCGATCCCCTGCCGAATGTTCTTGTCGAGGCGTTACGGGCCGGCATTCCCGCGCTCGCTTCGAACCGGGGCGGCGGGCCGGAGATCATTCTTGAAGGGAAGACCGGGTACGTCATCGACGTGATGGATCACGAATCCGCGGTCGAGAAAATCCAGTTTCTCGTGGAGAATCCCAGTGCGCTTTCCGAAATGGGATCCGAAGCGAGATCGTGGTTTGAGACCGAATATCGAGTCGACCGTATGGCCGAGGGGTACGAAAGTTTGTGGCGCGAGCTCATCTCCGCCCCAGCATAGCCTTACGGTGAAATGTCGTTCAATGGCGTGAGAGGACGTTCGTCCCGAAGCACGGCCGCAATGTTGGCCGCGGCGACTTTGCGCGAGTCACTCCTGCTCTCGCGCGTGCAGCCGCCGAGATGGGGGCTGAGAACGACATTGTCGAGCTTCCGTAACGCCATCGGGACATTCGGTTCATTTTCAAAGACATCAATGCCCGCGCCGCCCAGGCATCCTGATTCGAGCGCGGCGATCAAAGCTTCCTCGTGCACGACCGGACCTCGCGAGACGTTGATGAGAACTGCGCCCTTTTTCATTTGCCTGAATCGTGCCTCGTCGAACAGGTGATACGTCTCGACGGTGAGAGGAACGTGGACACTCACGATGTCCGCGGCTGCCAGCAATCCGTCGAGGGGTCGGAACCTCTCCTCGACCTGAAACACCGGGTCATAGAAGAGCACGTTCATCCCGAACGCCTCCGCGCGCTTTGCCACCGCCCGCCCGATCTTGCCGAATCCCACGATTCCGAGGGTCTTTCCACTCAAGAGCATCCCGTCCAGCGGCCCAACCAGGATTTCCGTCCATTTCCCTTCGCGGATTCTCCGATCGAGCGCGGGAACCGATCTTGCGTACGCAAGAAGGAGCGCAAATGTCATGTCTGCAGTGGCGTCGGTGAACGAGTCCGGCGCATTGGTCCCCCATACAAGGCGCCGGGTCATCAGGGCCAGGTCGAAATTGTCGAATCCCACGGAACCGTTGGCGACGATGCGCAGATGAGGTGCGGCATCCATCAGTTCGGAATCGATCTTTAACTCTCCCTGCGAGAGAATCGCCGTGAGGTCGGAAATGCGTTTCATCACTTCCTCGCGCGGCATCATTGATCCCCCGGCCTCCCACTGCTCCACATCCGCGATCCCGTCCAAAGTCGTTAAATTCTCGGCGGGGGTTCCTAATGTAATCAAGACTTTCGGTTTCATAGGGGGTACGCTGTCTCAGTGCATGGGTACTTGTGTCAAGTGGAGAGTTTCGTCCGCAAAGATAATTGGAGTCTATTATGATAGAATTTTGCGAAGAGTTGCGAGCATTGACGCTCCTTTCAGAACATAAAAATTATTGACACAACCGGGTCTTTTTGCTCTACGATCGCGTAGTAAATGATCTGATTTTCGGCGTGAGTTGTGCGGCGAATGCGGGCATTTTCATGCAATTTCGGCCCCGGTGCAACCTTTTCAAGTCCCATAGCGTATACAGGGGTAAACAGACATAACCCGAACCGAAAATCAGCCCCCATGAAGGAGAATCCCATGCGGATCTTTGCCCTGACATCCTGCCTCGCCGCCCT
>CAUZEO010000462.1:0-3156 GCA_963578625.1 Kiritimatiellia bacterium
TCGGCCAGCGGCCGGACCTGCTGCCAGATCGGGTCGTCGAGTCGGCCGTCAATGGTCGGTGCCGATAGGTCCGCCGTTACCCGGTGAATGGTGGCGGTCCGCGGGAAGATGTTCTTCCGGGTCACCTCCTGGTAGTCCTTCTGCATCTCCCGGGCGGCCACGAACGGCTCGGACGAGAAGCCCAGCGGCAGACGGTTAGCGTATTTGTGCCGTGCGGCGAGAACCGCCTCCAGTGCGCCATACGGCAGCTTCCCGCTCCACCAGTCGATCACCCACGTGTCGTTGTAACACCAGACGTATTCATCGGCGGTGTGCAGCGCATGATAGACGTTGTGTTCGCAAAGACTCCGCCGGTACTGAGGGGTCAGGAACGAACCCACAGCCTTCGCCCTCACCTCCCGCACCCCGAAAACCCCGTCGAGGTAGACCGAACTGCCCACCTGGACCTGGTCCAGGTACTTTGCACGGTTCTCTTCGGCAACCAGGAGCAGGTACCGGTGCCTGATGTCGACATACGCCCTCTCAAAGTCCGCCTGCTTCACGTAGTAGTAGGCCGATTCATTGCCGTCAATGAAGACGATACCCGGTCCTGCGGCGTCCAGCATGCCGTTCAGGAATGGGAGGTATAGTGCGTAATGACTCTTGCCGAGTCGCTCCTCCAACCCGGCGCCGGTGCCTTCTCCCGGATCCAGGAATCCCTGGAAGGCGGTGAACTGGTAGTAACTAAGGATGATCATGTCGGGCTTGACCGCCTGCAAGGCCTCCATCCACCGGGCGCCCCGCCGCCGGGCCTCCTCAGAGTACTCCGCGTATGACCGGGTATCGCGGTGAAGGGCCTTCGAGTAACTCCAGAGAGGCGTCCCATATTGTTCGGGATCGAAAACAATGCCCTTGAACCCGGCCCTCTTCACTGCCTTGGCGTGTAGCCTGATATTGTGCAGGATAGTTTTCCAATGGTCGTCGTTGAACCAGTCCATGTCCGAGCTGACATTGAGGAGCATGAAATTGTCCGTGAACTTCTCCCACTCGGTGTTCAGGAGGTCGTCGATGAACGGCTGCATGGCTGGCTCATCCCATTTCTCCCGGTGTTCGAATGCTCGCTTGAAGGCAGGGTCGAGCTCAATCACGATCCCGTCGAACGGCATCTGTTCCATCGCCCGGATATTCTCGCGGGCAAATTTCGCCGACGGCGTCCAGCCGGCATGGACGAACTTCTTCTTCGGCGGCGACCACTCCGCGCGCAGAGGCGAACAGAGAACCGAGAGGAGAGCGGCCGTTGCAGCGGCCGAAATCAGTTGGCGAAGGGTGGGATACATGATGCTGGGTGCCTTCCTTATCTTGGCTCGCATGGACTAAACACCAAAGACAAGGGAAAGAAAAGGGGTCAGTGTGTTAATCGGTTAAATACTCTTTTCCCTTTTGTCCGTGTCTTCTCAAGGTAAGGTCATGCCTCGAAAGCACGAATTCAGTACCCCGGCGCCCGCGACCACGTGATGTGCCGGGGAAACCGGAAAGAAGATATTTTCTTCGATGACCGGGACCGGGATACCTTTCTGTGTACGCTGGGGGAGGCCTGCGAGCAGACCGGATGGGTCGTCCATTGTTACGTGTTGATGAGCAATCATTATCACCTGTTGCTCGAGACTCTCGGCATGGGCACGCGCACCAGCGTGTTCCACGCAGCAAAACGGTACCGGAACGGTCGCAGTACCCAGATTCGGCGAATACGCAAGGCTCTGCTTGATTTAACGGATTAACACACTGATCCCTTATTCTGTTCTCCTCTTTTCAATCTTCGGCATGGGCTCCAGTACCATAGGCTCATCGACACATGTCCGCTGGCCGTGTTTGCGACAACCTCTTTTACAGTACCTGACGGCACCACTTCTGAGCGTGCTGTACGAGGTCTATCTCGTCCGTCATTCTCTGACAAACACGATCGAGAGTTACGGCATATCGGTTCAGACTCCTCAATACGTCAGCGCCCATTTCACGATCCTCGAACAGCTCCCTCGCCCGTTCTTTGAAATCGAGACCGGTCTGCACCGTGTTGCCGTACACGGGTTGTCCAATGTCATGACCGCTGAGCAGGAGGCGCTTGGGGCCGGAGCGCATTGTGCACAGCGATTCGAACCAGTCCGGCGTGTTTTGCAGTGAGTCGACCTTGAGCAACTCAAGTAGGCTGCGCTCGTGTTTGAGGAGTGCCTTGATGTCTGCGATAGGCACGGAGAAGATCCGCAGGTAGAGGATTTTCCTCAGAAGGACTGCGTAGCCTTCGCTGTAGTCGTCATAGACCGGAAGACCAAACTTCCGCTGGAGTGTAAACACGGCAGGAGTGCTCTTGCCCACCATGACGGCTATTTTACTGATTTTCATGGCCAGAGCCTGTGGAATCGATCTTTCAACCCGATTCCCTTGTTCAACCTAGGGAAGCAGCTTGCAGTTTCCTGCAAAGATTGTCACTGTCGGACCGACGATTCGAGCCGCTTTTAGGGTGTTCATCCGTGCGAACAGAAGGAGCCGAGGTGACTCGTGGGGAAAGATGAGAAACGGGGGAAGGAACGCAAGCGCGTGACCTTTCCAGAAGTAGCTGAGCACCTCCGCATCGCGTATGGCCAAAAAACTCGAACGAACTCTTCGTTCTTTGAGATCAGCATAATACGCGGCCAGCACGACTCGGTTCTCGGCCGAATCTGAGACGATGGCATCCGTGGCGCGGCCCGGCCAAGGAATGTCGGGCAATAATGCCAGAGCAGGGCGGAGTGATCCCGGGAAGTTGACGGGGTAAGCATGGAAGGCGGAGCGGCCTTACGCCGCGTCGCGAGTCCCGCCTCTGAGGCGGGATCGTGAACTTCGTCGAATTCCTCTACTGCCTTGGTCGAGTGAGACTTGATAGACTACGACAAGGACTACGACCAGCCTTCGCCCGCCAGGGCGAAGGACGGGGCTACAGCTTGGCAGGCAAAGGCTGGCCCGCCAACTCCCGAATCTTGATTTTTATGCTGGCATGGGGCCGGTGGTTGCCATAGGTTTTCGCACTTATGAAATACGGGGAGAAGCGATGTTCTATAAGCAACCTTATCTGGGGATCTTTTGTGGTTGGTTTGGGGCTGCTGGTCCATTGGGCGCCCGTCGCGCAGAGCGCGGAATCGGAGG
>CAUZEO010000463.1:0-3127 GCA_963578625.1 Kiritimatiellia bacterium
TCGCCGAGCTGCGGATCCAGCATGTACCGCTTCACCGTATCGCTGATGCGCCAAAGGTTTTGGCGCTGGGTGAACGCCTTGTCGTAGTACGAATCGCCCTGCTCGAGGGGGGCGCCACCGCCGGCGACGCGGCGATTGCCCATCGTCCCGATCGCCTCCAGCACCGCGCGCTTCAGTGCCTCCACTTCGGCGGGGCTCAGCATCGCCGGATGCGCAACGAAGCCGTCCCGGCGATACGATGCAATCTGTTCCTGGCTCAACGTTGTTTTCACAGTATTGCCATACCGTAATTCTCAATCACCGCTCCCCATACACGGGCAGATCTGCAAGCGCTTCCTCAATCTGGTTCCTGCTGTAGGTCGCCTGCCCGGCTTCAGGAACGAGCGTACCGTCCATCCCGGTCATTTCCATGCGCAACCCGGTGGTCGCCTCGCGGATATCCCGCATCTGATCGATCCATCGTTGCCGTTTCGGGTGTCCGCCGGGATTCGCACGCCAGCCGTCAGGGAAGAGCGCCGGATCATCCCACGGAGTGCCGGTGTAGTTTTTCGGTTGGTTGCCAAGGAGCTGCCAGCGCGTGGCTTCCATTTCCTCCGGCGTCTTGGGGCCGTTGTAGAACGAGACCCGGCAGAGCCGGCGGTCCTTGAAGCCGCCCCAGCTTGCGTGCCACAGCCGGACCTCGAATGCCACCACGTCGCAGGGGTCGGCTTCACAGGCGAAGGAAGGGACGTTTTCGATGCCGCCCAACGCCTTGCGGATCGGATGTTCGCCGCCCAGCTTCTGTTTTATCCGGATCTCGCGAAGCTCGTCATGCCACGGATTTCGATGCGAGCCGGGAAGTACGCGCAGTGCTCCGTGATCCGCGCGCACCGGTTGCAGAAAGAAAACGAACCCTACGCCGGATTGGTTGCAGTTGATCGTGTCGGGGTGCCACTTGGTCCCGGGGTTGATGAATCGTGTGCAACTCGCCGGCCCGGTGGCGAAGACCTCATCGTCATACATTTGCTCCGCTACATCAACGAAGCGGGGATCCTCCGTCAACGATACAAAGAAAGGACCGTCCTGTCCGTTGAAGTAGACACTTTGTCGTTGGGTCCCATCAAACGGAACAAACTTCGCGGCTCGTTCCGCCGCGCGATCAAACTCAGCTTGAAGTGTCTCTATTTCCTCCGGCGTGAACAGGTTGCGCAGAATGACGAAACCGAAAGTCTGATAGTGATTTAATTGTTCCTGTGTAAGCATCGCTCCGCTCTTGGCTCAGGGGTGCAAGGCCGAATGATTTTCTTGGGGTTCCGTGATTTAGGGCAGAATAATTGGGGGCAGATTTTTTTTGGCCGTGATTTGTGGCAGCCTGATTTTCCTCAGGCACTGTGAGCAAAAATGATACATTGCGTAACCTCAGGCAATCATTCTGCCTCATTTCCCGCCTATCCGCCGAATTCCACTTTGTGGACCCGTCCTTCCAGCCAATCCCGGTGAAATAAGTAGAGGCTGCCGGATTCGCCACCGACCATCAGGTCCAGCCGTCCGTCGCCGTCCCAGTCATAGGCGGAGAGGGCGCTGTCGTGGTGTGAGATTTCGACGATGCCGGTCTGCCCCTCGAATGCCACTGGGCGTTTGAACGCCGGATTATCATTCGTGCCGACGTTTTCAAGAAGAAGCTGATGCAGGTGGGCTGCGACCAGGATGTCGAAGGTGCCACTGCCGGTCCAGTCGCAGATGTCGATGCTGATGCTGGGACCACATTCCATTTCCGAGTACCAACCGCGCCCGATCTCATTGGTGGTCATGATCTCTCCGTCCTCGAATGTCAGCGGAATCCCGGGTTCCAGCAGCGTGAGTCCGTCCTTTCCGGGGCCCTGGCGGAAGATGCACAGCTGCCGGTGGTTGTTCACCGTAACCAGGTCCAGCCGCCCAGACCCGAACCAGTCGATCGCTGCCGGTCCTTTGCGATCGCAGAACGGGTTTCGGGATCCCCGGACCGTTAGTTGATGCATGGCCTCGAATTGATTGTGCTTCGGATCATATGCTTCGAGCCAGAAGACGTGATTCGTGTTGTTTCCAAGGATGATATCGAGCCGTCCGTCGCCGTCCCAGTCGCAAAGGGTCGGCTTTGTCATGCCCCACGGGAATTCGCCGTTGTTGTCGTGCATGACGTCGTCGCGCCGCAGATGGAACTCGTTTCCTTGGCCGTCGCGGGTTCTTTCTGAGGTGGAGAAGGCCGGCCGGTCTTGCGTTCCTATATTCCGGGTCAACGTGACCCTCCCCATCATATCGCCGCACACGAGGCTCATCCGGCCGCTGCCGTCAGCGTCGACGGGTGTTGGGCGGTAGAATCCTTCCTGCTTGAACTTACAGCTCTCGCCCAGCAGAGGTCCCGTGTCCTCGTAGCAGCCCGGGTCGAACGGGTCGTCGCCGACACGCTTGTAGTAATGGATGCCGTACCCGGCTCCCCTACCTCCGTACAGGACCCCGTCAAACGCGGCGTTGTTGACGAACCGGAACCCGAAATAGTCGTGGAACCCGCTCCACGGCAGCGGGCCCTCCGGCAGCAGTTCCGGTTCTTCCAGCGTGCCGATGTTGCGAAACATGTCCATCACCGGGTCGGGGCGATGGCGATAGTGGCAGGTCATCAACTCCAGGCTGCCGTCGCGGTCGATATCGAACACGTCGAACGCGATTGGGCGGTGATCGTCAAAGTTGCTGTATTGGCGCCAGTCCGCCGGGTACTTGTATCCCGCCGGTTTGCGATATCCGGCAATGGGGAAGGGGATCTCCTCGAATTCGGGCGCCTCCCGGGTGCCCCCGGTGTTTCGGATGAGAGCGATCTGCTCGCGTTTCGCGTAGGTCTTCTTGTCGCTATAAAGGACGCCGATCACCATGGATGGCCGTCCGCTTCCGTCCCAGTCCACTACGCGAATGTGGAGGAGGCGGCCCGGTGCGAGGCAGCCGGGCTGTTCTATTTGCAGCCCCAATTCCAGTCGCGGCATGCCGGTCGCGTCGAGATCGCCGAGGTTCCGGTAGACCTTGATGCCGCCGGTGCGGCTGATGGTGATCAGGTCGGAGCGTCCCGAGCCGAACCACTCGAACGCGTCGCAGTGCAGGTAATCCTCGTTTATAACGTCGT
>CAUZEO010000464.1:0-3119 GCA_963578625.1 Kiritimatiellia bacterium
AAGAGAACGGGTTGGCGAGAGGCGATCGGGATCGGTCTGCTCGCATTCAGCATTCTGACTTTTTTGAGTCAGATGTCGTATTTTTATGGGGACATCCCCATTCTTCAGAGTCCTCCTCAGAGCCCGCCCGCGAACCTCGTGGGCCCGGTTGGGGCATGGGTAACGTTCGCGATTTTCATGTCGCTGGGCGTAATCGGATATCTTATTCCAATTGTGCTGCTGGCGATTGGGCTGATGCTTGTCCTGGGAAGGGAATTGCGAATCTCGATAAAAATCGCCTGGATCGCGCTGATTTTTTGTGCCCTGGTCTGCATTGTTCAGATGCAGCCTGATCTCTGGGCGGGGCTAGAAGATCATCTCAACGTGGGGGCGCCGGGGGGACTATTAGGCGTTCTTTTGGGTGAAATGATTCTGATCGGCCTGATCGGCAAGGTTGGGACCGGCCTGCTTGCGTTCACCGTACTTTTGGTCTCAATGGTCATGTTGTTTGAGATTCGGCCCGTCCAGGTGTTCCGGAAGGTAGCCGGGCTTGGTTCAGCGGTGGCAACCCAGGCAGGCAAGGTGGTTGACGCGCGTCGCGAGAAGCAGGATTCGCTTCGGAAGCAGGAAAAGGACCTGGAACGTCAACGCAAGAAGCTTGAACGAACCGTGCGAAAACAAAAAACCGAAGCCCATGGTTCAGCAGAAGAACCTACCTATGCCCGCACGGTGGATGAGCCTCCATCGCCCTTGGATGTACTTTCAACGGTTCCTGAACCCGTGGAGGAGCCGATGCCGGCTCTAGCCGAAACAGATCCGGACCAGGACCTCTCAGGCGCCCTTCCCGAAAGTATTTCCCCACTTAGGAAGCCGCCGCTTATGAGCCGGAGGACGGAGGCCATCCCGGTGGTAACGAAGCCGTCGGAGTTGGAGGCGGAAGTGTTTATGGAGGTGGATGAGCTGTTGGAGAACGAGCGCGTCGAATACACGCTGCCCCCCATCGAGATGCTGCGCACGCCGGTGGCGGAACCTTTATCCGAATCCGGCCCGGATCTCAGCGCCAATGCGAAGGTTCTCGAGGAGACGCTTCGCGACTTCGGGATCGAGTGCAAAGTGACCAATGTGGAGCGGGGACCGGTAGTTACCCGTTACGAAGTCCTTCCCGCCGCCGGCGTTCGCGTCGAGCGGATCGCCGGGCTCAGCAACAACATCGGCCTTGCCTTGAAGGCGTTGAGTGTCCGCGTACAGGCGCCGATTCCCGGAAAAGGCGTTGTCGGAATCGAGGTGCCGAACCGGCAGTCCGTCATGGTTTATCTCCGCGATCTTCTGGAGCAGAACCTGTGGAAAGACTCGGAGATGGGTTTGCCCCTGGCGCTCGGAAAAGATGTAGGAGGTCACCTCCTCATTGCCGACCTGGCGGCGATGCCGCACCTTTTGATTGCCGGAGCGACCGGCGCCGGGAAGACCGTGTGCATGAATTCCCTGCTGGCAGGGCTCCTGATGTCGCGAACACCCGACCAGATGCGTCTCATGCTGGTCGACCCGAAAATCGTTGAATTCGGACCCTACAATGACTTGCCTCACCTGGTGATCCCGGTCATTACGGATCCGAAAAAAGTCAGCCTTGGGCTGCGCTGGGCGATCAGTGAAATGGAAAAGCGATACAAGCTTTTCGCGCGCGTCGGGGTTCGAAACATCAAGGACTTCAACAACCGGCCACGCGTCCAGCAAACGGATCTGTTTGGCGAGGATGCCGAGGTGGAAAATGCTAAAAATTCGGTTCCCGATACGCTCCCCTATATTGTAATCGTCATTGATGAACTGGCGGATCTCATGCTGGTGGCGCAGGCGGAAATCGAGAATTCGATCGCCCGCCTGGCCCAGCTTTCCCGCGCTGTCGGCATTCACATGATCATTGCCACCCAGCGGCCGTCCGTGAACGTTATCACCGGGACCATCAAGGCCAACTTCCCCGCGCGAATCGCGTTCCAGGTTGCGCAGAAAGTCGACAGCCGTACCATTCTCGACACCATCGGCGCTGACAAACTGCTGGGGAAGGGCGACATGCTGTACCTGCCGCCCGGAAGCAGTAAGTTAGTTCGCGCACAGGGCGCCTTCGCGTCGGATGATGAAATTCGGGACGTTGTCGAATTTATTAAGGATCAGGGGAGCCCGGTTTACATCTCCGATATCAAGGATAAGATCGAGGGTAATAAAATTGATCTGCCGGAGTCGGATTCTGATGACGAACTGCTGGACTCCGCGGTGGAGATCATCCGCCAAACGCGCCGCGCTTCAACCTCATCCCTCCAGCGCCGTCTGCGGATCGGGTATACCCGGGCCGCCCGATTGATGGATGTCCTGGAAGAGAAGGGGATCATCGGTCCGCCCCAAGGTTCCGATCCGCGGGAAATCCTTATCGATCTCGATGGGGAGATTCCACAGAACCAGACCGTGGCTGACTGACGCATGAGTTCTCTTGGAGAAACATTGGCGGCGGCAAGAGAGGCCCGCGGCGTGACACACTCCGATGCCGCCTCTGTCACGAATATAAAAGTGCAGCACATCGAAGCGATTGAACGTGACGATTTCAGCCCGTTCGCCGCCCCTGCGTACGCAAAGGGGTTTATTCGTATCTATGCCGACTATCTCGGCTTGGATTCGGGCCCGCTGGTGAAACAGTATACGGACGCGCACGACGCGCACGACGCGCACGACGCGCCTGTGGCACCGCCGCCGCGTCTGCTGAAACCAGAGGAACAGGAGGCACCGAAACCTTCCCCGCCGGCGGAAAAAGAGACGGAGAGTCCATCACAACCAAAACCAGGACCGAATTTCGGATCGTTCGTTCGCATCGCGCTGCCGGTCGCGGGCATCGTCGTACTGGTCATCATTGTAACCAAGCTGTTCGGCGGAAAAGGCGTTGCCGACAATAATTCACCCGCTGACGGACCTTCCTCTGAAGCAGGTGAGCCACTCCGGATCGGCGAACCGCCCGCCCCGTACCTCGACTCGAGTGAAGCACCGTGAATCTTCCCAACACGCTCACCCTCAGCCGGCTTGGACTGGCGTTCGTCCTGATTCCGCTCCTGGTGTTCGATGTGCCATTCGGGAAAACGGCCGCTCTGATCCTGTTCGTT
>CAUZEO010000465.1:0-3093 GCA_963578625.1 Kiritimatiellia bacterium
GGAAATTCTCCCTACCTGGGAAGCGTTCCCCACCGAAACAGAGTTCGAGCAGATATTTCAACACTTTGGTCACGGGCCCATCGGCTACTGGCACGACATCGGTCACGCCCAGATCCGGGAAAACCTGGGCTTCATCCGGATGGATCGATGGCTGGAGAAACTCAGCCCGCATCTGACGGGAATGCATCTGCACGATGTCCGTCCACCTGGCCACGATCACCTGATGCCGCCTGACGGGGCCATCGATTTTTCGCGCTACGCGGAGTACGGCCGTCGTAATATTAGTCGTGTATTGGAACCACGGCCGGGTACACCCCCGGAAATCGTCATCCGGGGCCGGGATACGATCGCGGAGGCCTGGAGCTGAAAAGACGGCATACGATAACAGGAAGACAACCCATTGGATAATCGGAAAGCGCTCATTACCGGAATTACCGGCCAGGATGGATCCTACCTTGCCGAGCTGCTCCTGGACAAAGGATATGCCGTATACGGGATGGTGCGCAGGTCCAGCACGGAACAATACGAACGAATCGACCACCTGAGGAATAGAGTCGAGCTGGTCCAGGCAGATTTGCTCGATGAGCTCTCCCTGAGAGCATGCTGGAGGAAGTCCAGCCCGACGAGGTCTACAATCTTGCCGCAATGTCGTTCGTGCCGACGAGTTGGAGCCAGCCGATGCTGACCGGCGAGTTCACGGCACTTGGCGTTACACGCCTCCTCGACGCCCTCCGAAGAAGCTGCCCCGGCGCCCGCTTCTACCAGGCCTCAAGCAGGGAGATGTTCGGCAAGGTGCGCGAAGTCCCTCAATCCGAAACCACCCCCTTCCATCCCCGGAGCCCGTACGCGGTAGCCAAAGTCTATGGACATTTCATCACCGTTAATTACCGCGAGAGTTATGACCTGTATGCCGTGTCGGGGATCTTGTTCAACCACGAGAGCCCTCGGCGGGGACTGGAATTCGTGACCCGTAAAATAAGCGCTGGCGCGGCGAGGATCAAGTTGGGGCTGGCCGACGAGCTACGGATGGGAAACCTGGATTCCCGCCGCGACTGGGGATTCGCGGGCGACTATGTCCGGGCGATGTGGATGATGCTCCAGCCTGACCAACCCGATGACTACGTGGTGGCCACCGGCAAAGACTACGCTGTTCGCGACTTCTGCGAACACGCTTTCTCCCATCTGGGCCTCGACTACACGAAATATGTGAAAAAGGACCCTCGATTTTTCCGGCCTGCGGAAGTCGACCAGCTCATCGGCGACTGTTCGAAGGCCACCGGGAACCTTGGGTGGTCGCCGGAAGTGGGGTTTGAAGAACTGGTTCCGATGATGGTGGATGCGGACATGGAACGTCTGCAGCGGTCATGAAGGTCCTGGTCACAGGGGCAAACGGCTTTGCCGGTCGCCACGTCGTAGCGGAACTACGGGAGTCCGGCCATGAAGTGCTTGGCCTCGGCCGCTCCCCTGGCCCCACAATTCAGGTCGTTGCCGACATTGAGGATCCTGAGGCTCTCCATGCGGCGGTTCGGGATACGGATCCGGATGCCTGTATCCATCTGGCGGGCCTGGCATCACCTCCGGAGGCGGATCAGGATCCCGTCCGGGCATTCCGCATCAATGCGATGGGCGTCATCCATCTGGTCGATGCCTTCGTGGCGGTGAAGAGGGATACCCGGATCCTGATCGTCACCAGCTCACAGGTGTACGGCTTTCACCAGTCCGCCGAATCCATCCCGGAGACGGAGCCCCTGCAGCCGCATAACATCTACGCGCTCACCAAAACTTCCGCGGACCAGCTGGCTCTTCACTACGCGAGGTCCGAAGCGATGCAGATCATGACCTGCCGCCCGACCAATCATTTCGGGCCCGGACAGTCTGCCCGATTCGTGGCATCGGCGTTCGCCAGACAACTTGTCGACATGGAACTCGGCACCGCGGAACCTCTGATCCGTGTCGGAAACCTCGAAAGCCAGCGGGATTTTCTGGATGTCCGGGATGTCGCGCGCGCATACCGTCTGCTCCTCGAGCGAGGCGAACCGGGCGAGGCCTACAACGTCGGATCCGGAAAACTGACCGGTATCCGGACTCTCCTGGATCTTCTCTGTAAACTTTCCAGTGTCGAACCCGCACGGGAACAGGACCCCGCACGGTACCGCCCAGCAGACGATGGACCCGTTCTCGACACCGGAAAAATCCGCCAGGCGACCGGATGGGCGCCGGAGATTCCCCTCCAGCAGACGATGCGCGATACGCTGGACTTTTTTCGAAACAAGGACACTACGTAGTATACTATATGGTGTTCCGCTTTGGCGGGATCAAAATAACATCAGCCAGAAGGTGATGATAAGCTCGCCCACTCTCTGGCCGGATTTCCAGACGACGGTCCCGACATCGGTCAGAAAGACCATCATCAAAAACACCCCCCCGATCGTCCGGGCCTGCTCCACCGAGACGCGCTGCATGGCCGGCACCCATAGAGACAGGATTGCCCAGCCATCGAACATCGGAACCGGCAACATATTGAAAAAGAAAAGCACCCCGTTGGCAATGCAGCCGAGAAGGAAAAACCTTTCGGCAGGATTGTCACCGACTTTCGCCAGTATCACATACACCAGACCCAGGACCAGGCTGATCAATAGATTGGACAGGGGACCCGCAAACGCAACGAGTGCGTTGTGGAATTTTTTCCGAAAAAGGGCAGGATTTACCGGCACTGCTCCCCACGCGATTCCGATAATCAGAAGCACCACAATGGAGAAGGGCCCCATTTGTACCAGCGGGTTAAGCGTGAGGTGCCCTGCCTCGGCCGCGGTGTCGTCCCCACAACGTAACGCCATCGCGGCATGCGCCCACTCATGAACGCAGATCGAGAACGCAACGATCAAAACCCAGGATATATAGGCCTGCGGATCGGATGAGAATTCGGTTATACCCATGCACCGATCGTCAACAATCCCAACCACGAAAGCAAGGCGTCATGGCCCGTTCTCTTCATTCCGTGGCACGGGTATTTGACCCGTGCAGCGGAGCCCAACCGAAATCAATGGTCGGGTGACAGGTTGCGATTCCAGTCATTGACACCAAAGGCGACGG
>CAUZEO010000466.1:0-3089 GCA_963578625.1 Kiritimatiellia bacterium
AATCAATGGACAAACCGTAACGACTCGCCTCCAACGCTACAGAACCACGATTCTCGCATCCGTCCTGGTCGCGCTCCTTCCCGGATTGACCCACGTCCGGCAGGCGCAGGCCGAGACCAACGCGGAGAAATCTCGCGTACTTGGCGCGGTTCCCGACTTTGCCTTGATGAACCAGGGGGGCCATGCATTCGGAAATCAATTCCTGAAAGGGAAAGTATGGGTGGCCAATTTCATTTTCACCACATGTCCGAATACCTGCCCCGAACAGTCCCGGCGTATGCGTGAACTTCAGGAAAAACTGGAAACGACGCCCGCATGGGAAGTCATCCGGCTGATCAGTTTCTCGGTGGATCCGGAAACCGATACGCCGGACGTCCTGCGCGCGTATGCAAAAGTGTACGAGGCCGATCCGGGTCACTGGCACTTTCTCACCGGCAGCCGGAAGGCGATCTGGGATTTGA
This sequence comes from Kiritimatiellia bacterium, assembly GCA_963578625.1. GTDB lineage: Bacteria > Verrucomicrobiota > Kiritimatiellia > SLOV01 > SLOV01 > CAUZEO01. Next base: position 462 of record CAUZEO010000466.1, read on the forward strand.
GCAAAACCGGATTCAAGCTCGATGTGGGCGAAGCACCTCCCGGCGGCCCGTCTCCGCTTTTTCACAGTCCGATGCTGATCGTGGTGGACGCCGTGGGCCGGATCCGGGGCTACTTCGACGGAATGACGGATGAGGGCGTGGAAGCGGTCCGCGTCACAGCGCTGGGGCTGGCGGAAGAAGCCCCACCGATTGCCCGCGGGCGCATTGAACCCATCCCCAGGTGGTTGAACCAGCGCGCCGAAGCACAGCGCACCACCACCAACCGCTTCAAGGCCTTTCACAATTTCCGCTTCGTGGACCGCCAGGCGAGCAGCGGCATTGCTTTCCGACACCGGATCGTGGACGACGCGGGAAGGAGTTATAAACCCGCCCACTATGACCACGGGAACGGCGTGATCATTGCCGATGTCGACGTCGACGGCTTGCTGGATATCTACTTCTCGAACCAGGCCGGCTCGAACCGGCTCTACCGGAACCTGGGCAATGGCCGGTTCGAAGATATCACGGACAGGGCCGGAGTGGCCGATGCCGGCCGGATCGGGGTGAGCGCCACCTTCGCGGACGTCGATAACGACGGGGATCCCGATCTATATGTGACCGGCCTCCGCTCCCCCAACCGGCTCTACGAAAATGACGGGGCCGGACGCTTCACCGATATTTCGGCCGCGTCCGGTATCGACTATGCCGGACACCCGTCAGCCGCCGTGTTTTTCGATTACAACCGGGATGGCTTGCTCGATCTCTTCCTCTGCAACGTGGGCGTTTTTACGACGGACCGGCAGCGAAAAGTGGCCCTGGACGCCACCACCCTCCTTCATGAAGCGGGTGAATTCGAGTTTTACGAGGCCTTCCCCGATGCCTTCGCCGGCCACATCAAGCCGGAGCGCACGGAGACCAGCCGACTCTACCGGAACCTGGGCAAAAACCATTTTGCCGACGTGACGAAGGAAGCCGGACTGGCGGACGAGAGTTGGAACGGCGATGCAGTGCCCGCCGATCTCAACGGGGATGGATGGATCGACCTCTACCTGGCCAACATGCAGGGTCACGACCAGTACTACCAGAACCTCAACGGCGAACGTTTCGAGAGGAAGAGCAGGGAGGTCTTTCCCGCCACTCCCTGGGGTTCCATGGGGGTAAAGGCTTTCGATTACGACAACGACGGCGATCTCGATGTGTACGTCACCGACATGCATTCGGACATGGCCGAAGATATCGGTCCCGAACTGGAAAAACAGAAGAACCAGGCGGCGTGGCCGGCATCCCTGCTGAACCTCGAGGGAATCCCCAGCATTCGCGGCAACGCCTTTTTTCAGAACCAGGGGGACGGCTCCTTCAAGGAGATTTCCGACGCCATCGGCGTCGAGAACTACTGGCCCTGGGGATTCAGCGTGGGCGACCTGAATGCCGACGGCTACGATGACGTCTTCATTGCATCCAGCATGAACTATCCGTTCCGCTACGGGGTGAACTCCCTGCTCCTCAACAACCTGGGCCGTGAGTTCCTGGACAGCGAATTCATCCTGGGCATCGAACCGCGGCCCGATGACCGCCTTGAGATCCCGTGGTTTGAACTCGACTGTGGCGGGGCGGATAAATCCCACCCGAATTGTCGCGGCGTGGATCACCCGTTGACTATGATGTCGCCCCGCGGTTCCCGGTCATCTGTAATTTTCGATCTCGACGACGACGGGGATCTGGACATCGTCGTGGCCGAGTTCAATACCGAGCCCCTGGTCTTTGTGAGCGATCTCTCGACCCGCAAGGCGATCCATTATCTTAAGGTGCGCCTTGAAGGGACCCGATCAAACCGGGACGGCCTGGGGGCAACGGTCACGATCCATGCAGGAGGTTCGGCGTATATGAAAGTCCACGACGGCCAGTCGGGATACCTTTCCCACAGCCTGGCCCCGCTCTATTTCGGCCTGGACGACGCCGACCTCGTCGACAAGATCGAAGTCGCCTGGCCGTCGGGACGGAAGCAGGAACTCCCCGGGCCCATCCAGGCGAACCGAATGCTCTCTATTCGGGAGCCGGCAACGGAAATCCATTCGCACGAAACGAATCTTGAACAGACGGCAAAATAATTTGCATCAACCATGTAGGTCTCGACGATGAGTACGGTCCCGTAGACCAGTCGATCATCCAGCAGACCTTCAGGCTCCATAGCCTCTGAAAGACCTCGACCTTTCAGGATGTCAAACCCTAATGTAACCTGAATCGCGATTTCTTATCACTCATGCGCATTCCGTATTGCGCCGATTACAGGGAAAAAATGCAGCGAATGCACAGGCACGCAATAGTTCTTTCCGTCTCGGTCAGTCTCCTCGCGATACTGGCCGTCGAACAGGCCGGGGCGCAGGCATACGTGTCAGAAGAGAGCAAGGAGATGGCGCAGCTTCGAGAAGCCGCGAAGCACCGGCAGCGGCGCATCATCTACAACAACGACGGCGGCGACATGTACGGACGCCGCATCCGTTCGGTCGAGGACTTCCTGGGCCACTGGACGGAGAAGGTCGTCGGAACCCAGGTGGACTCCATCTTCTACTGCACCGGGGTCACCACGGTGTACAGCCACGATACCGAAATTGCGGAACGGTATGACGATCTGATGGGCGCCATCAAGGA
>CAUZEO010000467.1:0-3080 GCA_963578625.1 Kiritimatiellia bacterium
CTCTGGTTTTGCCACCTAACGCGAGGAAGGGGGGAATGGTGCCACGAGCAAACCGTTACCCGAGGGCCGTAAATCAAGATGTCACCGCATCCTCGGTTAGAATGACAAAAACACCGGAGGTGTAACGGAATGTAACGTATCGGAGAGTCTGAACATGTCAGTATGCGTCACATTGAGACCCTTCCCCATGATCTGTATGTTGTTGAGAGGGTGTGTATTGCGCTCTAAACAAGTGACTTACAGCAGACTAATTCGGTTGATTTTGAATCTGCTGCGTCTGCCAATTCCGCCACACCGGCAGGGAACTGCGTTGCCGAGATACAACTATACTACCCTGCCAAAAGTCTTTCGGGTCCGGCAATCTCAATCTTTGAGGGGGAACCGTCTTTCGGCACTTCTCCGGACCCGCATCCCAGTAACTACCCTGAGCAACTTTCCGATACCTCCTTCCGGAGTCGTGTCGATCAACATGACCGGCGGTGTGCCGGCGCCAATGGGCCCAAAGCTTTCCGAGCCGCCGATTCTGTCGCTGCTTATCCTCGCCGGAATGATGATTTCGGTCCGCTACACACAAGCACGAAGGTGGGACGAGATTGGAATTGAATCGGTCGTTCCTCAGACACCGATTGAACATCTGAACACACTGACCCGAATGCCCTGCGAATGTCGCTGACTTAAGGCTTCATCATGATCAATTCATTCTCGGAAACGGCGGTCCCCGCCGTATTGAGAATGGACGGGTCATGAATGGACCACATCGGAGCGACAGCTTAAGCGCCATTCCACTCTGACCCTTTTCTGCGGTGGCTCTGTGTTTCGGGTTCCGCTACACGGGTCGGACACCCGTGCTACGGTCGGTTACCATCCTATTTGCAGCTCTTCGTAGTCGGTTCCCATGGCTAGGGGTTTGCCGAGGACGATTCGGTCGATCATGGCGCGGCGCAACCCTTTCGGGGTACCTATGGAGACGGTCAGTCGATGATCCGTGTCCAGGCGCAGGTTGGGGAGGTTGAAGCTGGGCATGGCGATCTTTGGGGTCTGAATCCCGGCCAGGGAGCTGGCCGCACCCAGCACGGTTGACTCCACATGGGGAGCTACGATCGTTTTTGCCGGGTTCTGCACATCTTCCCCATGGAAATCAGGGCGCTCATACTTCATTGGTTCGAGCACGCCCGGGCGGTTCTCCTCCTCCGGCACGGGCTGAGGCAATACGTGCATTGACGGCACGGGCGTTGGAATCCGAGTTACCGGCGGCGGTACGGCCTGCGGGGCAGGGGGAGGCTGCTCATCCAGCTTCTGCCCGGTCAGGTTTTCAAGAAATTCCTGTAATGTAGGATCCAGCTTGGGACGCCTCAGTGGTTGGGCTGAATCCGGCGGCGATTCCTCCTGGGAGCTGCTGCGCTGCCCCATTTTCTGAACCTTCTTGAGAACTACCCAGATCAGGGCAATTGCAAGATAGACGAACAACGCGAATAAATCACCCGCGGCAACGATCGGGGAAATCAGGCTCATGATTCGCCCGGAAGGTCGTCGCTCTCTCCGCCACTGATCGATTCCCGCATCGATGTGTCCGCGAGGATATTCTGCATCCGGTAGAAGTCCATGATTCCGAGATTCCCATCGCGGAAAGCGCCCGCGATCGCCAAGGGCACCTCGGACTGGGCCTCGATCACCTTGGCATTCATCTCTTGCACGCGCGCGCGCATTTCCTGCTCTTCGGCGACGGCCATGGCGCGGCGACCCTCCGCCTCCGCCTGCCTGAGTTTCTTGTCCGCTTCCGCGCGTTCGGTTTCGAGCAGCGCACCGACGTTGGAGACTTCGTTGACGCCGCCGACGCCGGCAACGCTGACGTCCGCGATATCGATGGACACGATTTCAAAAGCGGTCTGTGCGTCCAGGCCACTGTCCAGAACCTTCTTGCTGATGTGATCCGGATTCTCCAGCACGTTTTTATAGGTGGTGGAGGAACCGATGGCGCTGACGATGCCCTGGCCTACCCGGGCAATGATGGTTTCCTCGGTGGCGCCTCCCACGAGCCGCTCGAGGTTCGCGCGCACCGTCACCCTTGCTTTGACCAGGAGACGGACCCCGTCCCTCGCGACTGCGTCGAGCATGCCGGTTCCTTTCGCGGGATCCGGGCAGTCGATGACCTTGGGATAGACCGAGGTCTTAACGGCGTCCAGGACATCGCGCCCGGCAAGATCAATAGCGGCCGCGCGGTCGAACGGTAGGTCAATGCGCGCCTTTTCCGCGGCAATGATGGCCCTGACCACATTGATGACGTTGCCGCCGGCAAGGTAGTGCGCCTCCAACGGGCCCGTTTCCAGGGCCAACCCGGCCTTCACGAGTTGAATCCTCGCCTCGACCATCAGGCGGGGCGGAACTTTTCGCAGTTTCATCCCGAACAAATCGAAAATACGCACCGGCGCCTGAGAGAATTGAGCCCGGATGTAGGGGCCGATGATGGAGAGAATAAATCCGAAAAAGATAATGGCGACGAATATTAAAACGATGCCGAAAATGATTGATGCGTTCATGGTTGTGTCTCCCGGTTTGGTGTTTGTTCAGATTCAATCAAGATGCAATTTCCTGCACTACGACGCGATTGCCTTCCACGTCTATGACGCGGATTTTCGCGTCCTTCGAAATCCAGCCGCCATCGGCTATGACGTCCACTCGCTCGGTTCCGATGGTTGCGATCCCTCCCGGTCGCAGATCCGTATGCGCGGTTCCCAACTGGTCCATCAACTGCTTCAATGCCGGGTCCGCTGCGGAAGCTTGTTTAAGGTCTCTCGAAAGCGTGAACCGACGGCCGATGATAGAGGTCGGGAGGTACTTCAAAAGCACGATGGTGTATACGATGACCCCGATCACCATTGCAATCACGTGAATGATGCCGCCTTGCGGACCGAACACCTGGAAACCGAGCAGGACCGCGGCAATAAGGAATATCCCGCCAATCACACCCAGAACGCCCCCCGGCACAAACAGTTCCAGGCCAACGAGGATGAGGCCCAGGATCAAGGTCAGTATGTAGATCTGAAGTGGGTCCATGATTGCGTTACGTCGTACGTTGCGGC
>CAUZEO010000468.1:0-3056 GCA_963578625.1 Kiritimatiellia bacterium
ATTTCGAACGGCGACGGCTACAGCAGCGCCTGGTGGAACTCCGCAATCAGATCCACGAGATCTCAGGCGGCGAGGCGCAGTTCGGTCCGGCCGGAGAAGATCTTTCTCTCGAACAGGAAGGCGCTTTCCTGGAGCACCTGATCTCCATAGAAACCGCGCCACGTACCACCTGGCTCAATCGGCTCCGGTCCGCCGGCTACGAGATGCCGGACGCGGACAATCCTCCACGGGGCCGCCCCACCCCCGGGCGGGGAGGACCCAGGGGGGCGACGGTGATTGCTACATTTGATCGCCCGGATAGGCGAGCTCGTACAGGACCCCCTCGACACTGTCCCAGGTGATGAAAAAGCTTTCACCGATCTTTTCCGGGGGGCGAAAAATTGCAGGACTGAGGCATCGTCCGTTGCGCGGGTCAGGGTATGGTTGATTTCACTCCCGTCCGTCAATCCGTCGCCATCCGTGTCCTCGTTGTTGCGGTCGGTAAGGTGATCGCGAAGCTCGTGCACGTCGAAGAGGCTGTCGCCATCAGAGTCGATGGGCGTTCATTGGTCACGGCACAGGGACGATCGTGGGCCACGAAGTGCGACGAAACGGTATTGGAATTCGTGGAAAAGGGGCCACGGCTCTACAAACTGCCAGCTCTCACCGTGTTGTCTACCAGTGCTGACGGGTGAGGCCGACAGGGCAAACACTTCGGTCTTACGGTGAAGAAGTCAAATGAACCCGGTAGTGGAGCGGGGATTCCACCCGGGTCGAACCCGCCGGCAATGTGACCGTTGTCCCGTATCCCTCGGCCATTACCGAGGGCCCAGCCTGGAAGGGCTCGTTGACCGGGTCGTGAGTATAGTAGATTTGATATGTCCGCCCTCGCAACGAAGGAAATGTGATCGTGTGCGAGGCCCCCTGCACGCGGAAATCAACGACCCTGAATAGAGAAGCGGCGTCTGCCGGGTTCGTTCCCGTCAGCCATTCTTCGTAGTTGGTCAGGCCATCACCGTCCTCGTCTAATCCAGCGTCGTTACTGGTGGGCCCCAGTGCATGCTGGACCTCGAATCCATCTGGCATGCCGTCGCCGTCCGTGTCCCAATGGTTTATGTCCGTCCCCTCGGCTCCTTCATCACCATCAAGCAGTCCATCATTATCAGAATCAACGGAACGGGGATTGCTACGCCTGGTAATGACCTCGGCATAGTCTGAAAGCCCGTCTCCATCGGTATCGGCATTGAAGGCGTCAGTCGCGTAGGTCAGGATCTCCGAGTGGTCGGACAGTCCATCGCCGTCGTCATCCTGGTCCAAGGAATTTATTCGAATGTCGCCGTCGTGATCGCCAGCCTGATCTACGAGAATGCAGGCGCTGAATGGCCGACCCGCCAAACCCGAGGGTTTCACGAACTGAACGTACACGTACGCATAATCCGAATCACTTGTCGAAGAGTCCAGGGTGTACATCCACCGATTGCTGACTGCATTCAGTGGCTCAGTACCGAGGATAGGTTTCTTGCTGATGCGGTATTCCGATGCCCCGGCCGTCTCCTCAAGGGTGATCAGCACTGTGGGGGAATCCGATTTTGCAAAACCATTATTGATGTTGATGCGCCCGTTTGGTGGCACGGGATCGGCGTAGGGCGTTCCGCTGAACACGCGTGAGCGACCGCTAAGGGCACCTTTGGCGCCTTCCGCCTGAACCTGATAGTAATAGGTCAGCCCGGACGTCAAACCCTGGTGGTGGTGGTTCGCCGTGGGGGTGGTCGTGAGGTTTATGCGCTTGAGAAGCGTTTCGAACGGACCGGTTGGACTCAGGGAAACGTAGATGTTCATCGCCTCGTACGAGCCATACAGCGGGAACCGAATCAAGTTTGCGTTCGGCAGCAGAACATCCACACCCTCGCACCCGACATCATCATAGACTTCGACGTCAAGGGGAGTCGGCAGAAGATCGTCCGCGGCATTGATGGGGCACCGCCCGGCAGCGACCTCTGAACCGTCTGCCTCTCCACCATGATCGGTGTCGGCATTGAACGGGTGAGTCCCGTTCCCGAATTCCTGGATGTTCTTAAGTCCATCGCCGTCTGGATCATTCCCATCATCGGCATGGTGTACATCGGTACCGTAATGCCGTTCCCAAGGGTCGGGCATGCCATCCTGATCGAAATCGCTCTCGTGTGGCTGATACACAGTGAAAGCACCGTTTTGAATCCGGGTGAAGGGCTCTCCTCTGCTCGCGGTCCCGTCGGCTGTCACCTTGACGAGGTAGGTGCCGCGCTGTGATCTTGGGCTCGACTGTTTGGAGTCCAGGTCATCGGTGCGAGCGAGTGGCCTGGCGGCTTGCGATGTATCGGTATAGACCGCACCGTACACAGCATCGTCAGGTTCACCGTCACCGCTTGTTCCGTCATCGAGCAGGTTCAGCGGGCCACAGGCGGCGGTACCGTCCGGCCGCGTCACTGAAAGACTAATCCTGGCATTTCGCACCGGACCAGAGCGATCGGTAACGAGCGCGACGATTGTGACCGGAAGACCAGCCTCGTAGCCCGTGCGCGTATCGCCGGAGCGGTTCACGCTGCCCTGTTTGATCTGCGAGAAGATCAGATCCATTTTCAAGCCCTTGTACGACCGGCAGAGAAGGCCACAAATCACTTCGCCGGATTCTTTTGGATCGACACTGATGGTGTAGTTCCCGGCGTTTGGCAGTCCGCCTGTAAAGTGATAGACCTTGTGAGTTTTGTCACTGTTGACGTCCGCGGAGGCGTCCATCACGTTCATTGACGAGTCGTAAAGTTGGACGGTCGGGTTGACGGCCGGGTCATTCCACGCGACATAGAAGAGTGCCTCCGAGATATCCGTGTCGTAGACCGGAATCGTCAGCACCGACCGCGCTCCTCCTGTAACGGCAACGGAATCATCATACACACGCTCCAATCCGGACGCTTCCTCCAGCATCTGGAGAAACGCACTCTTGAGACTGTTGGGCATCATGTCGAATCCAGCACCCCCGCCGCTTCCGGACCTGGCTGCAGCGCTGTCCGTCACGTCGACATAAGTCTGATCTCCGCCTG
>CAUZEO010000469.1:0-3053 GCA_963578625.1 Kiritimatiellia bacterium
ATGGATGCCGTCGTTTACGATCTGTTCCGCCTCCGGCAACTCCGCGATTCGAATCCCCAGTTCCCCGGATTTACTTTCGACCCGTTCGGACCAGGCTTCGAACCAAGGGAGTGGTGTTGCGCGATTTGCATTCGCCAATCCGGCGGCCAGTGCCCCGGTGCAGATCAGCAGAATCATCGGGAGACAGACCCTGCTGATATTGTTGCTGGTTTCGTTCACGATGAAATTTAATTTGGTGAAATTACGGTAATCGGTACCTCAACGACTGCCATATTCTTGGCGGTCGTCAAAATCTTGAAGGACTTCTCGTTCAAATCTTCCCGTGGAATGATATTCCTTAGCGTAATACGGAATCGACTCTCTCTCAATTTTTGAATCTGAACCTGGACTGATTTATCAGGCGACTCGACCCCGGTAACATCAAACTCCTTGATCAGCCCGGGACCGACTGTAATTGCTTGTGTCAGGGCCTTGTCCTGCAGAACGAACGAAAGCTTCGGCGGATGCACCGAGATTTCTCCCGCCACCTGGTACACATAAGGAATCGTTACCGTCGGTTTCGACTCCGAATTCGTTCGGATCGAAATACGCCCATATGTCGGACCCAGTGGTAGTTTTCCATCTGTCGTCACCCGAACCTGCGCGTTGCTCGATCCGGGAAGTTTGACAACTTCAGCCCGGACGTGATCGTTTCCGGTGTTGAGCACCGAGAGTACGAGCGGCGCTTCTTCGAGGCTGACCACGATGACATCGTTGGTCGTTAATTGACCGGCGCGAAGGGTCGCGGGAGCGATCCTCTGCGGGGTGGCACTAACGATCGCCATGGAAACCCCGGTGAACATGAGGTTCATGGATGCCCGTGCCGGGTCATTGGAAAAGACTTCGATGGTCTTTTCCTGCTTCCCTTCCTTTCTTCGTAAGTCCAGTTGGGCACGAATGGTGGCGGTCTCTCCCGGTTCAACGGTCTTGGCGGAGATGTTCGCCACCGTGCACCCGCAACCTGGTTTCAGCTTCTCGATGAGAAGTGGTGATTCGCCCTGATTTTGAATATGAAATTCGTGCTGAACTTTTTCGGTGTTGGAAATGGCGCCGAAGTCGTGAATCGGCGCTGCGCAGAATATCTTCGGAGCCGCGGCTACGTCCGATACGCCCACAGCCACCAGGAGCTGCAGTACGCCGGTGAAGCTGAGCATGCGCGAAAGGCCGGATACGACAGGTCGACCGGCGTGTTTACCGGCAGGAAGAGTAGTCGAAACCCGGGTGTGTGCTAGCATGAGGCGTCATTACTTGCGGATCATGACCTTGAAAGGAATTTCAAACGATTCCATGCCTGGTGCGCTGGTTTCTATTATGACGGACTTCCCGTCTAATTCTTCCGAGCGCACGATATTTTTCAGGACGATCCGGTACCGGCTCCCCTTGAGATCCTCCACGACCGCCTGGATGTTCTCATCGGGAACGATCACCTGGGCAATGGTGAACTCCTTGACCAGGCCGGGGCTGACGGAAATTATTTTCGTCTGGGGCCGGTCACGCGGAATGAGTGATATTTCCGTCGGATAAACGGAAAGCTCGCCAACCACGTTGAACCGGAACGGCACGTTGATTTTCGGACGGGCTGAGGTGGTGGTTTTCAACACCAGGCGACCGGTGGTCGCCCCCTTCGGAAGGGAAGGCTTGGTGGTGACGCGCACTTTGACTTCTTTCTCGCCTTCCGATGCCAACACCTCCGCATCCAAATGTTTGCTTCCGATGTTTTCGATTGTCACTTCAAGCGGCGTTTCCTCATGGCTGGTGATGGTTATGATGTTGGTCGCCACCTCACCGTACACGAGACTCGGCGTCATCAGGCTCCGGGGCGTATAGGAGACCCGTGAAATGGCCTTTCCCTTGAGAGAGAGGATCGTTTGCTTGGACACCGGGTCGTTGGAATGCACCGTAATCCGCTTGTTCATCGCACCGTCTTTTCCGCCCAGGTTCAGTACCGTGGAGATCGTCGAGGATTCGCCGGGTGCGACGAGCTTGGTGGAAATATTGGCGACCGTGCATCCGCAGGTGGCTTTTACATTGGAAATGTTGAGAGTGGCGTTTCCATCGTTCCGGATGATGAAATCGTGTTCGATCTTCTTGGTGTTATCGACTTCTCCGAATTCGTAGACTGGCTCGTCGCAGACCAGCTTGGGGGCGGGCTCGTCCTGGGCAAAACCCGGGCCCGCAGCGGCGGAGAGGGAGAGGATAGCGATAATATACAATTTGTGTACGCGATTCATGGGTCAAACCTTCAAGTATATTTTCCGGCAGCTTCCAAGAGGCGAATAGTACCCGATAACCGAACCAAATTGCAACCGCCCATGCCCGCATCCTCCGCGCCACGATTAGCGACGGATGAGCTTGACCTCACCCTGCGGCTCGAAAATCCCGATGCTGGAGGTAAATCAAGCTGCTGGTTTCCAGATGGGAATGAGTAACTGGTGTACAGATTTGACGTCGCTGGACCGTGTGTTCGTCTTTTGTGCGTTCGTCGGGATCCTGCTTTTCATCGTTCGGCTGGTTCTTCAGATTTTCGGGGGGACCATGGAACAGACTCCAGCGACGGCGGCGATGTCGGAGATGGCCGGCGGCGAGTTGCCCGAATATCTCGGCAAGCTCAAGGACGATTCGGGAAGCGTGAGTGGAAAAAGCTCCGGAGATCGAGATACGACAGCCTAGCCGGAATCCGGCTTACTCGGCTCCGTCGCCGGGGCCGACCAGATCCAGGACTTCCGCGCGGCTCAGCTTGGGCTGGCCGGAAAGCATGGTATCCAGGGTCGCTTTGGCGAGAACCAGCGGGATGCGGCAAAACTCGCGAACGGGTCCCGGTGGGAGTTGCATCATATACGCATCCGCTAAGTCGGCCTGCCTGCGCACGTAGCAGTGGAGGTCTTGTGTCGTCCAGTTTTTCGGGTAGAAGTCAACTTCGCGGAAGAGATCTTCCTCGCGGTTGCGGATAATGTTCACCGCCTGCAGACACCGGCCGAAGCCGATTGCTAAAGACATCTCCGCTTCCGTCCCGT
>CAUZEO010000470.1:0-3031 GCA_963578625.1 Kiritimatiellia bacterium
GAAAGGGGGCGGATCGAATTCGCAGGGGACGTTGTCACCGCCGTCGACCTTCTGACCCCTGAGCAGATGCAGGCCCGACGGGACCGGGAGGCGAAGCACACAGAATCACTTCGTGCAGAGCGGGATGCGGAGTTGAGGAGATTGACGGAGGAAATGCGTCTGCGCACACAACGCCTGCGCGAAGACGGTCTTGCGCGCAACGCGCAGGAGGAGTATCGGCAGGCCATCTCCGAACTGCGCAGCGAGGAAGAACAAATGCGCAAAGAAAAAGAACGTCAGGCCACATTGACCCGGCTCGAAGCGCGCGTTCTAGAGGCGCAAACCGGCGCGTTGCGAGCGGAGGAGAGCGCCGCACGAGCTCGCGAACGGGCGGCGAGTGCGGAAGAAACGGCGCAGGAAGTGCGCGCGCAACAGGCGGCCTCTCTACAGGATAAACAATCCGGTGACGGTTTTCATGTCTCCGGCGATTCGCGTGAACTCTGCGGGTTCGGAACCTTTGGAAGCGCCTACCCCGCGTATTACCGCTCCGGGCCGATACGCCGACCTAAACACACCGATCCCGTTCCGGTTGATGAAATAGCGACACGCCGGTATAACACGGAGAAGCGGCTGGGTCCCAGTGGCCCGACGTTTGGCGGCGCTCCTCCCAGGTGGTCCAGGTAGACCCGACCGGATCACTCCCTCCGCGAATTGATTTGTGGATCGACGAATTGCGACATGCAGTCCGGACAGATTCCATGACTGACGTCGGTCTCCATGTTCTCGCTCAAATAGAGTTCGAGGGAAGACCAGGACTTGTCGTTGTTCTTGATCCGCTTACAATAGCTGCAGATGGGAAGCAGCGTTTCCAGGTGCTGAATGCGTTGGGTGGAGGAGAGGATCCTCTCCGCCACGTGCAGCCGGATAAAGAGCTCCTGGGCATCGACCGGCTTCGAAAGAAAATCGTCGACTCCCGCAGACATGGCCGTTTCGTATCGATCAAGGCCGACATTTGCAGTCAGTAGCACGAAATATGTGTAGTCCCGCTCGCCCGCTTCCCGGATTCTCTGACAAAATTTCAACCCGTTCATGCCGGGCATCATCCAGTCGCTGATACTCACGCGCTGGTGATTCTTTTGAAATTCATCCCATGCTTCGTTCCCATCGTGAGTCAAGGCTACGTCGTGCCCTTCCTCGACCAGCAGGTGCTGCATGGTTCGAGCAAACGCTACGTCGTCTTCAGCCAGAAGAATTCTCATGATACGAATGGGTTACGCGGTTCTATACGGATCGTATCCTGTCGTCTTTTCGCGCCAACGAGAAGCTCCGAGTTGTAATTGTGCGCTCATCGGTTCCGACCCGGAATTGTCCAGTTTTACCTCGACGATCTCCCCCCTAAATCCCGCGTCGCCCTCGAATTCGACGGGTATGTACCGTTCCGTATATCCCCGGTATGTCGACAAGGCGGGATCCCAGTCCTCAACGAGAACCTGAGCCCGTGATCCCTGAAATTGGTCATGAAACCGTGATCGAAGAGTGGCCGCCACCTGGTTGAGGTGCCTTGTGCGCTCCTTGGCGACACCCGGATCGAGGTGTCCTTCAAGCCGTACTGCCCGGGTATGGGGGCGTGGCGAATACGGGAACACGTGCATTCGAGAGAATCCGACTTCCTTCGACAGGGCAACCGAAGCTTCGAAATCCTCCTCGCTTTCGCCCGGAAATCCGGTGATCACATCCGTATTGAAAGCGGGGTTGTCGAGGGCTTCGCGGGCTCGGCCAACCGCGTCGCGAAATTCCGCCGTCGTGTAGTTTCTTTTCATCGCGGCCAGAATCCGGTCCGAACCCGACTGAAGTGGAAGGTGCAGATGCGGAAGGACCTTTGGCGATGCGGCCCATACATCAAGGAGTTCGTCAGTCAACTCTTTCGGGTGCAGGCTGGAAAGTCGAATCCGTTCGACTCCGGCCACTTCAGCCACGCGCCGCAGCACTTGGGCAAGATTTGGCCCACCCGAATCACGGCCGTACAGCCCCACGCTGACGCCGCAGATCACGATCTCCTTGTGTCCGGAATCGGCCAGTTGTTTCGCCTCCACGACGATTTGCGACATCGGTTTGTCCCGCGGGGCGCGCCGAAGTTTCGGCACGATGCAGAAAGTGCATCCGATATCACAGCCATCCTGCACTTTCAGGAACGCCCGGGAATGGCCATGGAAGGTGTCAATGACCAGGTTCTCGGCGTCCCACTGTACCTCTCCGGAAAGGTCCCGCACTTCCTCCTTGAATTCCGTCAACCACCCTTCGCGAGGCCCGATTCGAGCATGCACGCCCCGTAGCGATGCGAGGATGTTTTCAGACGCCGCACACCCCGTAACGACCACCCGTGCTCCCGGATTTGATTTCTGTGCGCGCCGAACGGTCTGACGCGATTTTTTCACCGCGGTCGAGGTGACCGCACAGGTGTGAACGACAACGACGTCCGCCGGCTCTCCCCCTGCCGCCGGTCGGAATCCACTCAACTCGAGGCCGCGGCGAATCTGCTGTGCCTCGTAGGAATTTACCTTGCACCCTAGAACCCGCACATCGTAGGTGCCTGATCCATTTTTTCCTTCCTCCGTCATGCACCGAACCATACAGGATGCATGCGAGTCAGCACCAGTATGTTTATGATGGTAGTCGTCCCCCCGGGCGCATGGCCGTTCTGCGGGGCATCTGCCCCGTGGCGTTAGCTGCTACAATGGGAGGAAGGCAGGAAGAGAGCTGAGATTGTCGCGAGAGCTCTGGTCGCTTCGATATAGTTGCCGGCAAAGTTTGCGCCGGAGAGCGGAGCCAATGTAGTTCTCGGCAAAGTTCTCGGTGTGGGTCGGCCCATATGCGCGTGTTTGCCTGTTCACAGTCATTCCGTATCGTCCCTTCCGATAACCTTGCCGCAGAAGTGACATGGGCCCGTCGTCTCCCGGAGGCGGAGGGCTATTTTTCAAGGGGCAACCGTGCCGGCCAGCCCATTCGCGGGCAGCGTACTGAAGATGTCCGGTTGGGCAAGCCCCAGCCAGGG
>CAUZEO010000471.1:0-2985 GCA_963578625.1 Kiritimatiellia bacterium
AAACTCTACGGCCTTCCCTCTCCCTGGACGGAACGCGCGCCGGGAGATTCCCCCGAAGAGCAGGAGCGTCTGACGCGCAAGTTCGGTGACGCCGTAGCGAAGTTGGCCACGTGGACCGAGGAGAAGTATCCGGGAGGCGAATGGATGCTGGACGGGTGGGCGTTCGCCAACCGGGATTTCTGGCATCCGGACCGGGTGAAACACCTCCTGTCCAGCCTTCCCGACGATCTGAATCTAGTGATCTGGTCGTATCCCGCGGACGACCAGCCGACCTTCGAATTTTTTGATTTCTGGAGGCCGGCCTCGTGGGCGTTTCTCGTCTTCCACTCCAGCGGGGGCAACACCACCGTGCACGGTGACGTGCATCGAATCATGGGGCGTACCTACCGGGTTCTCTGCGAACAACGTGCCGACAAGCTGGTCGGGTACGGCATCTATAACGAGGCGAACGACTATGCGCCTTTCTTCGGCGACCTGGTTCTACATCTTGCCTGGGATCCGTTCATCGACCTGGACAGCTTTACCAGGGACTATTGCGAACGCCGGTATGAACCCGGATCGGTGCAGACCATGATCCACGTACACGAAAAACTATTGAAAACGGTATACGGAACGCAAAGTGACCACGCCATCACCGGCGGGTTCCGCACCGTGCGTTTGAATGACCCGGTATACTGGTTCCAGATCGGCGGCATGTGGGTGCCCTTTGATGAATTGCAGCGCCGCCGGGTCGAGATGCGCCGGCACTGGCCACGGATTCTTCTCGACGCCCTGGAAACGGCCCTCGAGGTGGCGGAAGAGGAGCGGGACAACAAGGCCTACGTGCGCGATCTGGTGGATATCATGCGCTCCATAATTCATGTAGGTATGGACCAGAGCGTCTGGGATGCGGTACAGGCGGCCTACAACCAGGATCTTGACAGTTTCGAAGAGCACGTTGCATCCATCGAAAGGCAATTCGACGCGCTCCTGCAGGCGATCAGCCTTGTTTCCGATCGTTGGGAGTACGGCGTAAATGCATTGTTCAAAAACTTCGAGGACGCGCCGATACCCCGGACGGAGGAAGAGATTCGTCATTACCTTTACTACGTGACCTTTATGGGCGACGGAATTTACGACTACTTTCGCGCCGACAGGTACGAGATGATTCGCGATATTTACCGCCCCATGACCATGGCTTTTTTCGAATCGTGCCGGAAGCAGTTGGAAGGAACCGGAGAACTCAAAGTGCAGGAACGGACGGCAACCGGCTGGGAGTACGAAAGCCTCATGGACGCCCAACAGATCCCGAACATGGCGTACGAAACCGCGGGGCCCGTACACGAAATACCCAGGGATTGGGTCAAGAAACCCACCGCTCTTCCTCCCCCCGCCCCGGACCCCATCCAAACCGCCACCAAATTCCTCGCCGCCGCCAGAAAAATTTCGGCGCAGAATTGAGCCCCCCTCGTGGCACGGCGCCTCCGGCCCGTGTCTGCGAAAAGAAAGAGAAGGAAATGGACCACGAGTCGAGCAAGCTCCCTTCGTGGTCTCTTATTTTTCGCACATTTCTCCGACACGGGCCGGAGGCGCCGTGCCACGCGAAAGGCAAATGAAGTGCCCCATCTCGAATATTCAAGGACCAACGTGCATGTTGGGTTCCGGTTGGGCTCCGCTACACGGGTCGGATACCCGTGCTACGAACGACGGCCTCCGCGACGGGACCGTGCGACTTTCCGTTAACTGAAATCTCGGACGTGAGCAGGTGTCTTCGATTCTCTCCCCCGGAACCTGCCGGGACCGCAACTTCGAATTCAACGAATCCCTTCTCTCCTTCCCCCAGCGCCAGTTCCTGCGCCTCAGGAGTCACCTCCACCGCCAGCGTCCCGCATCCTAACCGCGCGAGGAAACGGCAATCCTCCCCAAACGAATTTCGCAGCTCCAGCTTGTAACGACAGGAACCTCCGGGCTCGATTTCATGTTGGTACGGTAAAAGCCTGGCCCAGAACAAATCGATTCCCAGGTCCGCGGGTTCAGGAAGAAGTTCCTTGTAGATCTGTTCTTTCTTCTCCACAAATTCCCGATGTGCCGCATAGGCCTCGGGAGGAATGTCGCACACCGGTCCATGTCCCGGGCATAGCAACTCGCCACGCAGCCGATCGAACTCGTCCGCGCACTTTCGATGCATCGATAGTGTCAACGAATTGCGAAGAATTCCGTTTGCCATCCATTCGCCCTCCCGGTCCGGATTGTACCGCTCCATCGGATAGGTGCTGTCCCCGGAAAAAAGCACCCTCTTCCCGTCAATTTCTCCCAGGATTGCCGAGTGAAACTCTGTCTGTCCCGGATAGAACACGATTTCGAACGAAAACCCTTCCCACTCGAATCGCTGCCCATCCCGGAATCTCCTGTCGATTCGGATCGGATCCGGGTACAGGCACGGGGTATTCCATTCCGCCGGCGCCTCCAGGACCTTGGCAACATCCTCCAATGCCCAGCATTCCGTTCCGTGATGCTTCTGCAGGAAAGGAACGCCACAAATATGGTCGTCGTGTATGTGCGTCGGCACAACAACATCGAATGAGACGACCCCCCAATCCTCCTTCAGTTCATCGAGATGATGTTCAATGAATCGGAGCCGTGAAAACGGTTCCGGCGTGTGCAACGCGATATGAAACATCGTCACGGATGGGTATGGATAATCGATGAAGAGCGCCTTGCCGCTGTCCGATCGAATCACGTAAAAATTGGAACAGGTGGCACGCGTCCCCCAGAGGAGGTGCTCGGAGAGTTGCTCCATCCTGACTTCATGCATGAATTGTTCCTTGAGCCGATCGGGCTGCAACGCAAATAAACGGTGAATGCGTTCATCGAGTTGCCGGAAACAGCCCGCGGGATCGCAAATGACCGGCCCATGTGAAGGCAGCGCAATGACGATTTTCCGCTTGTTCAGCGAAGCAAGCGACTGCGCGGTCCAATTGGCGCCGGAGAGGTCTCCGTAGTCGT
>CAUZEO010000472.1:0-2949 GCA_963578625.1 Kiritimatiellia bacterium
AGAGCATCTCCCGGGCTCAGGCATTTTTTCACTTTAGGCCACAGCGCTTTTTGCCCTGCATCCGAAACCAGGTAGCAGACGATGGTTCCTCTCTTCGCAGCTTCTTCGATACTGAAGAGCGTCTTCCTCGGTTTCCAGCCGTCCTTTTTGGCCTGGGTGTGGTTACGCGCGCCTACGATGACATTGAATCCGTTATCTTGAAGATTCAACGCCTGGGCCGGAGCCTGGACGCCATAACCGAGAACCGCAATGGTTTCGTGCTTCAACACCCGCCGGGCTTTTGCCAGCGAAAATTCCTTTCGCGTGACCACATCTTCCAACACTCCGCCAAAGTTGATTCTAGCCATTATCCAGTCTCCTTACCCCCGATTTTTGTTTGAGGGCAATGCGGTATGGACCAGCGGAGCAAATCCGTCAACGAAAAAGCAGCCATGCCTTCGTGTGAATCCGGCGCCCCATCGCAGGTTGACCTTCCAGGCCGTCCCGGTGCAAGAGGAGATCATGAAACGGGAACGGAACAGCGTGCTCCCCCCGTTCGCTTCCTCATGAGCTAACCCTGCGCTGCTCGGGCTGGAAGCCCAAGCTACTTTTGGTTATGAAAGGCATAGCGGAAGGAACTGGCGGCATAGAGCGCCGCGGTTTCAGCGCGGAGCACGGTATCCCCAAAATCCGCCGGATAGGCTCCGGATCGCTTCAGGGTCTCCGCTTCGCGTTCCGTAAACCCTCCTTCCGGGCCAATGAGAATGGCGACCGTTTCCACCGCCGCATCGCGACAACGCTGAAAAAGATCCGGCAACGGTTTCGCATCGTCGTTGAAGGATCCATAAATCACGAATGTTGTTCGATGGGAGGAGTCCAGAAAATCATTCAGCGAACGTACGTCTGCCACCTCCGGCTGCCAGGCCGCCTCGCACTGCCGGACGGCATTGAGGGCGACCGCTCTCCAGTGATTTACTTTTCGCTCCGCCCGAATTCCGTCCACCTTCACCACCGCCCGGTCCGTGGTCAGTGGAATGATCTTTGACACCCCCAGTTCAGTGGCCTTCTGGATCACAAGATCCATCTTCTGGCCCTTCGTCAGCGCCTGACCAAGCCAGAGAAACGGCCTGGCCATGGATTTGGAATTCACTGAGAGTACCCGGACCCGGACTTTATGCCGTGAGGCATCCTCGATCTCGCCCTCGGCAATCCTCCCCGCACCATCAAACAGGGTGACGCATTGCCCGGCTTTGGCCCGGTGCACATTGAGTACGTAATGCGACTCGCCCGGACTCAGGACTACCGATTGCTCAGACCAGGACTCGTTGGGGACGAAACAGCGCATTGTCTGAAAGCGCCCGCGAAGGGAAAGATTAAGGAAATCAGGAGCGCTTCTTTTTATCCATCGATGCCTTGTGCTCGTAGAATTTGGAAGCGACTTTCTGCAGCCGTTCCTGTTTGGGATGATTGGACGCGGACAATGAATCGCTAAATGCCCGCAGCGCCGCCTTCTGTTTGGAATTGAGCTTTTTCGGCGTTTCCGCCTGTACCTGTACATGCTGGTCGCCGGGCCGTCCGCCGTGGAGCGAGGAAAGTCCCTTTCCCTTGAGTCGAAACGTCGAACCAGATTCGCTTCCGGCCGGAATTTTCAGTTTGGCCATGCCGTGAATCGTGGGGACCTCAACTTCTCCTCCCAGAGCACTGAGGTGAAAGGGTATGGAAATCACGCAATATACATCCTCATCGTGCCGCTCGAAGAGTTCGTGTTCCTTTACATGGATCACCACGTAGAGATCCCCGGAGGGACCCCCTCGAACACCGCCCTCCCCCTTCCCGGCCAGGCGTAGTCTCGAACCGGTTTCCACGCCGGCGGGAATTTTCAGCGTCAGCGTTTTCCGTGTTTTTATACGACCGCTCCCGCCGCAGATTCCGCATGGGTTGCGGACGACTTGCCCGGTTCCACCACACACGGAGCAGCTTTGCCGCATTTGAAAAAATCCCGAAGAAGACACAATCATCCCGGAACCCTTACACTGCAAACAGGTCTCTCGCTGGCTTCCCTTGGCCGCGCCGGCCCCCTGGCACTCCTCGCAGGTATCATTGATGGGAAGCGTCACGGTACGCTCGGACCCGAAAGCAGCCTCCTCGAATTCCACCTCAAGGTCGAAGCGGAGGTCCGCACCCCGCGTGGCCATGTCCGCGCCGCTTTGCCGTCCGCCGCCGCCGCCGCCGCCGAAAAAATCGTCGAAAACACTTCCACCGCCGCCTCCGCCGAACGTGCCCATGAACGTCCTCAGCGCTTCTTCCAGGTCGATCCCGCCAAAACCGCCGTGCCCGCCGCCGCCGGCTCCGGGTGCAAACGCCTGGTGGCCAAACTGGTCGTAGCGCTCCCGCTTGGACGAATCGTTCAGAACTTCGTACGCTTCGGTGATTTCCTTAAATTTCTCCTCCGCTTCATGATCGCCGGGATTCTTGTCGGGGTGAAACTGAACCGCCAGTTTTCGATATGCCTTCTTGATTTCGTCGTCGCTCGCGTTTCGGTCCACGCCGAGCAATTCGTAATAGTCCCTCTTCGTCGTCGCCATCAGGACTCTTCCTTCCCGTCACCTGCGTTCTCCGGGGTCATTGACGCGACGCCTTGCTCTTCAACCGCCGATCCGCTGGACACAACTACCTGGGCAGCGCGAAGCAACCGGTCACCGAGCATATATCCGCGCCGGGTCTGCTGGATCACGCTATCGGCCGGATGATCCTCAGAGGGCAGGTGCGTAATTGCCTCGTGAAGATGTGGATCAAACGGCTGCCCCATGGCATCGATCGGTTCCAATCCGTGCTTCTTCAATCCGGACACCATCTGGTCATAAACGATGCGAAACCCTTCAACCACAGCGGGATTCGCCTCATGGTTCGACGCGTTTTCGAATCCCAGCTCAAAGTGATCAAGGATGGGAAGGAGTTCGGTCATCAAAT
>CAUZEO010000473.1:0-2921 GCA_963578625.1 Kiritimatiellia bacterium
CGCACGAAACGGCCCTGCTCGGTCAATCCGTCGATCGTAAAGGTGTGAGGCGATGTGGGGGGCTGCGGTTCGTTGATGATATCGCCGACGTAGCTGTACGTCTCCCCGTCATCGCTCAGGAAGACCATGGCACTGACGGGGTACTTCATCGAACCGTTGAAGGCCAGTCCTTCGATCGAACAGATCTGCCCCAGATCGATCTCGATGCCTTCGTGCTTATTGGCAGCGACGGCGGTCCAGCCGATGGTTCCCAGGTCGTAGCCGCCGGCCGCGCCGCGAATACCATCGGTCAGGTCCGTGGCGTCCCCCGGTTCTTTACAATACCAGAAGTTGGGCGGGTGACCGGTGGGAAACGTGTACGGTCGTCCCAGCGCCAGGTTCCTGCCGTCGGTGCGCACCGGCTCCGGGGATTTCTCGGGTGCCGGCGGCACGAGCTCTTTGACGTACGCGACAACGCCGTCACGTTTCAATTCACGAGCACGCTGTTCCAGGTCCGTCGTCCTGGATCCAAACACTTCGATCTCGTCCACGAAGAGATAGGTTCCATCCTGGACCATCTGCAGCCGCACGAAGCGGGCCTGTTCAGAGAGCTCCTTGAGTTGGAAGGTCTCAAGGGCATACTTCGAGTCCTTGCCCGTCGGCTTGTACACGGCATTCGGGTCGACCATGTCACCGGCGTAGCTGTACGTGCTCCCGTCGTCGCTCAGGAACACCATGATGCTGGTGGGGAAGGCGAGTCGTCCGTCCGTACGCTCCATGCCCGCGCACGAATAGAAGGTCACTCCGCTGATCGAGCAGATCTCTCCGAGATCGATCTCTACGTTCTTGTGCCGGTCGCCCTTCGTCCATCCGGCCGCGGTGCCGGTCGAAGTGATTGTGGTATCCTGCGCCCTGGTCTTCCGGTCCGGCATCCAGTAGGCGGGAAAGCTGGCCGTCTCCACGACAAAGTGATGCCCGTCGGTCAGATCCGTGGCGTTGTCCGGGCCCGTGGAGTAGATGTAGTTCGGCGCGTGGCTGAATGTGTACGGGCGGCCGAGCGCGAGGTTCTCTTCCGCAAGGGAAACGGCGGCGTTCAGGGACACCAAGGTGACTGCAATTATTCTGATCATCCTCAATCCTTCTATTGTTGCTGGACCAACGAACTGAAACGTTTTGTTCCGATAACCCTATACAAGAGGTTGACTCGGGAAAGCAAGCTCTGGAGGTCCCCGCCGTGATTGCTCTTTCGATGAAATGGAATGAGCAAGAATATCGGCTTGCAAGGACCGAGAATAAACTCTGCTGGTGAATTCGGGCCGATTCAACCGCTCGCTTTGCACGTCTTCATTTCATGAGATGAGCAATCACGGCGGGGACCGCCGACTCTACGGTTCGATTGACCGCTCAATGGGCATCTTTTCTGTCCTTTCGGAGCTGCCTTACCGAAACCTCAGGGAAAAGAGATCCGCGTCTTTCAACACGAACCTGAGCCGCACGGGGGTCCCGGCCCATTTTCCCAGGTCTGGATGGTTTTTCCAGAGCATGGCCTGCTCCAGCGAATCGCCGTACATCAGCTCCGAGTCGGCCAGCGCGAATCCGGGCAGCGGCACCCCCTGGGCATCCTGCAGCTCGGCCTGCACGGTGCCCGCCGCCGAGGTTGAATAGTTCATCACCAGCTCGGACCCTTCGAAGAGAAGCGGCCGGGTCAGCATCTCCCCACCACGCAAGGGGGCGCAGACCGAAACGAACCCGTCCACGCGCAGCGTGTGGCGCCGCACCTGGCTGCCCCCCGGGCGCAGCAGGTTTTCCGTCAGATACAACGAGATCTCATCGGGGGCGCCGTCGACCCGCGATGGGGTCTCGACCATTCCCCTCGCCACGAAATTGTCCCAATAGGTCCAGTTGTTCTCCACGCCCATGCCGGGTCGGATGAAGGACTCCGGCCACATTTCGAAATGGCTTCGGTCGCGGCTGCACATCAGCATCGCATCGGTCACGACCGTCCCCTCGCGTTCCGAGAACATGGCCGAGCGGATCCGGCGAATCTCCATCCCCGGCATCTGCTCGAGCGCCGCCGTCCAACCTCGATCGACGTAGCGCAAAGGGAAGCCCATGATGATGTGCGGGGCCCGATAGTAGGGCTGAATCACATTCTCATACAGTTCGTTGACGCGGCCCGGGGAGTAGGAAATGAACTGCGGCTTGGTCCAGTGGATGAAATCCTTCGAAGTGGTGGTGGTGATGTCGCGGCCATTGTCGAGGCCGTCGGCGGTCAGCCCGGTCAGATCGTCCGTCACCACGTCGACCTTGTCGAGCTCCTCCATGCCCGCCTGGTAGGCGGCAATGCGCCGGTGGCGGCAGTAGCAGCGGTATTCCTCGCGCTCGGAGTCCCAGAAGGCGAAGTGCTCCGAGTCGTATCCCTCGATGAGGGGCTCATCGCTCAGCATTCGCCAGTGGATCCCGTCCGGCGAACAATACGCAAACACCCGGCCGCTCAGACCGGAGACTCCCTTGTAGCGCTCCTCCGGCGGAACGCCGGGCCGGGTGTCTTCGAAGGGACCGATCCCGCCGGGAGAACGACCGCCGGTCTCGGGGGTCAGAATGATGTTGTTGTCACGCGTCCCCGCCACCTCGAACTGCCCCGCCGATGGACGTGTCCAGTGGATCCCGTCGGAGCTCTCAAGGTAGCAGCCGAAGACCTGGCGGGTGTCGACCCAGTCGACGCCGTCGCCCAGCAGCTCCGGCAGCCCACACCTTCCCGCCGAGTAATAGAGGCGATAGCGACCATCGTCGGTCCGCAGAACGGACTTGGGTCCGGAGTGGTTCCCTTCCCAGGGACGGTCGAACACCATCGAGACCTCTTGCGGCACCGGATGATGCAAACGCCGCTCAGCGCCGCAAAGGCGGTCGATAAGCCAGTCATCGACGAACAGCTCGAGCCG
>CAUZEO010000474.1:0-2898 GCA_963578625.1 Kiritimatiellia bacterium
TCGTACACCACTAGCGCAACTGCATTAGAAAGGTTGATACTTCTATTGGACGGCATCATTGGAATTCTGATGCAGTTGTCTGGGTTGAACTTGGAAGTGAGTCTGACTGGCAGGCCTTTGCTTTCTGAGCCAGTCTGATTGATTTCAATTTCCGCATAGATCTTCGGCGTCCCGTAGGTCTCCCACCCGGCGGCGATCGCCGCCGGACCATTATGATATACATGCGAGCAGTACCAGCCGCGATCTTCCCGTAAAAGGTATATTTTCCCGTAACGAATGTTTCGTCAAAGGGCCCGTAGTTGCTGTTAAACGGTACAGTCAAACCACAGGCCATGCACAATCCATCAGGTGAAGGTTCCAACGGTTCGGGCAGAATTTTTCCGACCGCGTTCGGATCGGCCCGAAAAAAGACGAACTGCATTCGCACGTTGCGATAGGTAGCGGGCAGCGGCGGGTAGTACGGGTCGCGCGCCGGCATCGTCCAGCCATCGCGACGGTTCAGTTTCATTGCCAGATCCTCAATCCTCGCTGCCCCCCCAGGCCGCGACTCCGGAAGGGAGCGGCGGGTTTGTCCGGGTATCCAACCAATTCGCCGTCCTTGACCCACTCGATGTCTTCTCCGTAAAGGTTCGCGATCAGCGCGCCAGTGAGCCGGCTCCGGATCTCGGTGTGCTCCGCCGACGCACTCAAATCCCGTGTTTCTCTTCGGTCCTCCTGCAGATCGAAGAGCTGCCGGCGATTCCCCACGGGGTAATAGACAAGTTTATAGCGGTCATCCCGCACCATCCGCGTAGCGATGTCGCCTTCCCAATGTTCGCAATAAAGAATCTCCCGCCGCTCACTTCCGGCCAGGGATTGCCCCTCCATGTTCCCGGGTACCGGTAAATTCGCGAGATCCAGCAACGTAGCGGGAACATCCTGCAACGCCGCCAAACGGTCGTCGACTTCGCCCTGGCCGAATCGCCCGTCGCCTTCCCGCGGCAGGATTAACAAAGGAACATTTGCCGACGGTTCATACATCACCGTTTTGGCCCAGAGTCCATGGTCGCCCAACATCTCTCCGTGATCGCTGGTGAATGCGATGATGGTGTCGTCGAGAATACCTTCTTCACGCAGGGTTCCGATGACGACCCGGAGCTGGTGGTCGATGTGGGTACAAAGAGCATAGAACGCGCGGCGGGCGAGATCGACTTCGTGCGGCAGTGCCCCGTTGATTCCCCCACCCTGATCGCTGCGCACCCGCAGCGCATGCGGGAGCGACTCAAAATCCCCCGCCCAGTCACCCATCACCGGCGAATCAACCGGCACATCGCGATAGAGATCCAGGTATTCGCGCAGCGGCCACAGGGGTGGATGTGGCGCCATGTAGCTGAGATACCAGAAGCCCGGCCGATCCGGGTCGCGATCATGGATGATCCTGCTCATCTCACGCGTGGCCCACTCGGTGGGATGGCAGTAGTCGGGGAGGTGCCACGCTCTCACATGGTAATCGTTGCTGCCCTGGCCCCCCGCATATTCCTGCCCCGGGAATCCTTCCTGCGCGAGGAAGTTCTCCCAATCATCCGGAACTCCGTCGAACTGGTGACGTCCTTCCTCCTGGTGGATGACGTGATCGAATCCAATCGTGCTCTTCTGCGGATAGACGTGAAGTTTACCGACCGCGTGAGCCTGGTAGCCCGCGTCCCGGAAACAGTCGGCCACTGTCGGGACGTCCGGCATCTCGAGGTGCTCATCAAAGACACGGTCGCCGTGGGCCCTCGGCGTGAGTCCGGTCATCAGGGACCGACGCGCCGGGATGCAGGATGGACAGGGGGTGTAGGCATTCGAAAACCAGGTCCCGGACCGCGCGAGCTGCGCCAGGGTCGGCGTCATCACCGACGGATGGCCCGCCATCCGGGTCAACGATCCGGGCCAATGATCCGTGCAAACAAGAAGTACATTGGGATGGCTCATGCGGTTGCTCCTCTCGATCGATTGATGCGACGGGCAGGCCTCATGGCGTTCAACGCCTGAATGGACCCTGTCACTCGGGAAACGGAGCATCCGCCGACGACCCAAACCAGGGACGCAGTCCTGTCTGCGCCTTGTACACGATCTGCACTTCCGGCTTGGTCAGTTCAAGCTTCACGACCTGGGGACCGGCTTCCTTCAATTGAATAAACAGCCCGTGGGTGCCATCCTTCGTTTTCTCCACCCGCGTGGACAACGTCTGCCCCTTGTCGTCCACCGCCAGCACCTCCACGGGCGACCCCAGAAGATACCGCACTTCCGACTCCTCGCCCGATGCCTGGAAGAACCACGCCTTGGGATGAAACAGTACCATTCCCTTCTCCAAGCTGGTAATCCAGCCATGAGTAGATTCCCCGATGGTGTAGGCATGCCGCATTCCGCTCAAGTAGAGGACATAGGTTCCCGACACGGGCGCGCGGAACATGACCGCCTTGCTGCCGCTGTACCGCTTGTCGTCGCGCTGGGTGTGATCAAAGTTCTCCAGCGTCATCTTCTCCTTGAATACGAAGTTCTTTTCCGGGTCTACCACCACCACCGCGGTAGAGTCTTCCTTCAATTTAAACGGGTGGGCACTATCCGCCACGACGGTAAGGCGGACCTCATCACCGGCCTCGGCTGCAATATAGAATGGCTGCTGCACGCCGCGAAAATAGAATGTCGCGGGCGTGCCCGGCTTGCCGGTCACGGGCAGGGTCGGATTCTTCCACGTAGAGAAGTTGATCCCGGGCGCGGGTAGCGAGAAGGGACGAACCTGCAGGGCGGACTCGTAGGTCCTTCCGGACTCCTCCCACCGGTCCAATTCCCCGTTGGCCTGGGCGACGGCCTCCCAGTATGCCGGCGCGCCTCCTTCGGCAAGGTTCCTCCGGGGGTTGTCGCCGAGCTGCAGAC
>CAUZEO010000475.1:0-2883 GCA_963578625.1 Kiritimatiellia bacterium
TCCGCCGGCGGGGGCACATCGGCGAGGCACTCGTAGGACGTATCACCAGGTACGCCCGCGAGGGCCGGATCGGTCAGATCGTTCACCGTGATCGTCTGTGATTCCGACACGCTGTTGCCGCACGCATTCGTCGCGCTCCAGGTCCGCGTGATCGTTTCCGGACAGCTTTGCCCGTCGCTCTGCTCGGCAAAATCGGGCGTCAGCGCCCCGTCGCAGTTGTCCGTCGCGGTCACATCCGCCGGCGGGGGCACATCGGCGAGGCACTCGTAGGACGCATCACCAGGTACGCCCGCGAGTTCCGGCTCGGTATCGAGATCAATTCGAAGCGCCCCTGACAGAAACACGCTGGTGGGGTCGGTTTCGGGATCCGATTGCCGTAACCTGAATCCGCCGGGATCCGTGGTCGAAACGGCGAGAGTGATCTCCGCGATCTCACCGGCATCGAGATTGAAATTCCAGCCGGTTGCCCACGCAATGTTGTTTGGGAATTCCGTTTCCAGAAAATCCGCAAGTCCCACTGCGTTATCGAGAAGGCTACCGCTCACGGTCGAGGAGAAATGGGACAAGATGTCGCCGGTGTCAAAATCGGGCTCATCAATTTCCCAACTCTGGCCGGCTCCCGGTGATCCATACGCGACGCCTAGCTCGTTGAAACTCCCGTTGGTAGCAGTATCGATATCAATGTCTTCGAAAAACAGGAACAAATGAGCTCCGGCTCCGCTGATGGTGGCGGTGATAGTGCCCAGCCCGGTTCCCGTGTCAAAACCTGAGATATCCACGTCGGCGGGTGTCGGGTCGGAGGCGAACGAGAGCTCGCCGTCGATGTTGAAGCCATAGTCGACAAGGCTGTAAATCGGTACAGGGTAGGCGGTACTTGATAGGAACGCGAAAGTCAGGAATGCAGCGGCAGTATGAATCAACTTCACGAGAGCTCCCTCGGTGCTCGGGACTCGATTATTTATATCATTAGTAATAAGAGCCACGTCAATACACGTCTTTATGCGCAATTGCAAGCCGAAATTTCATTTAGAGTCATGATGTACGTCTTGACCTACCGTTGTCCGCAACAATCTCGCGAGAACGGTACGAAAGGTCGGAAAGTCGTGGGCGAATTCACAACCAACGAAACGACTGGACATTGGAACACTGTCGAAGATTGCTCCGGCGACAGAATACACTGGAAGTGACTTTAGCTAAACGTCATCAATATGTCAATGAATATATTCGGAGGGGCAAATCACCTGATCCAGATACGAGCCATACGAATTCTCGCCTCGCCGCCATGGCATCCTACAGGGTCAGGAAATATTTCAACGCAACTCTCGGTACCTTCCAGCGCCAAGGGGAGGCGAAAGCTGTTCCACTGCGGGACCTCGGAAAAACGACTGCGATATTCGCCTACGGTCTGCTCTCCGAACTTGTACACAAGCGCGACCTCCCGGTCTGCTCCCGCCACGGGATCCAGCACGAGCAGGGTTTCGATGCTTTCCGCCGGGCCGTAGATTGGAGGAAGACACAGCCTCCCGCCGGTCTTGCACACTGCCAAATATTTTGGTTCCCCACGGACGGATTCAAAAGGCGGGCGAAACCAACGATACACCGACCGCACGCGGCCGTGGGTGAGCGGAAAACTCGCCGGCGCCTCGCCCACCACAACATCATGAATGAGTTCGCCTGGCAACTCAGTCTCCGATCGAACCTCCAACAGGAGGAGAGATGTTGTGATGACGTCCGCGGGCACGAAGTGAGCCGTCAAACCGTTCCCTGAAGCGATCTCCGCAGCATGGACGGCTCTGCCCGATTCGGATTCCAGGATTCGGACGGATTTCCCAATCCCTGGATCCGCTGATTGAAAATCGAGCCAGACGGTCAACGACTCTCCCGCCTCGGCAAGGATCGATTGTGAAACTTCGAGCCTGGACCAAGGTTCAATTCGATAGACTTCAAATCGTCCGCCCGCGATTTCGACGACGGGAATCAAACCCTCCTCGCCTGTATAAGAAACCAGGTCCACCAGCTCTCGCAAGCGGCTTTCAACGGAAACAGGAAAACGGTGGGTAATGGGCGTGTAGATGGCTTCGGCGTTTGCTGGTCGAAAGTACCAGAAATGCCGGCCCTCTTCCGAAATGCGGCGCCGGAGGTTGAAAAGTGAATTTCCCGTCTCCGCATTGGTATATGAGATAAGCGCGTCCCCGAGATATCGACTGATTGGTTCGTGGTAGACGACGTCTTGATCTGAAATCATTTCTGAAAGCGCCCCCTGAAAGCGACGAACTTCACCGCGGGTAACAGAAGGACCCCAGGGGGTCAGCCTTGCTGCCAGCAGCATCATGAAAGCGGCGAGCACAACGCAGATCGCAACATGGCGCTTTCGAATCGAATGCTCCGTCCACTTCGATCGCGTCGCAGCCTGTTTTACCACCCAGACGAGGCCCTCACCGGCAAGGGGACTAAGAAAAACGATCACCGACAATGCGTAGCGGCGATGAGTCTCGATGCCCGCGTAAAAGAGAAGCAGACAGGCGGCTGGAATCACAAAGTAGAACCAGGTGGTCGGAAGCCGGCGGGTCGCAAACAAACCAAGCATCAACAAGACAATCCCGGGCCACGTAAAAGAATCGGCTACATATCCGGCGAGTTCAACCAGTTGTCGGAGGTACTGCGATACGCTGCCGAATCGCTCGCTGAAATTCGGGAGCACGCTCCACACATACCGGGCCTGATGGCTGAGAAACTGGTCCGTAAACAAGTATACCGCGGCAGCTGCCGCAATGAGAAGGGAGACCGGCAAGAGGAACCAGCCAACCTGCTTTCGACTCGGCGCTCCGGCAAAAATCCATCGGCCCGCGGCCAGGAGCAGACAGATAGCCATGGTCTCCCGGA
>CAUZEO010000476.1:0-2881 GCA_963578625.1 Kiritimatiellia bacterium
ACTCTCAAATTTCGCTTCGCCCCTTTTTGCGCCCTTCTTCCCTTTGGCATAGGGACCCTCGCGATGGCTGGCATATCGCCGCCGGCAGTGACCAATACGATTCCTGCGCAGGGCGAAACCGGTCCATTCGATGGCAATGAGTTCTGGCACTTGAGCGGAATTCAGATCATGAGCCCGACCGAGGTACTCTTCGAATCAATCCACGGCACGAGTCTACTCGCTTGAATTCACGGCCGGGGAAACTGACTACCTCAGCGCTGCCATTGTGCCGCAGACCACCGACGGCATAAACGATTTCGGCTCTTTCACGGTTGATGGCAACACCTACGATTTCAACAACATGACCTACGGAACACCGCCGGTTTCTTTGGGTTCGGCTCCTGGACTCCTTGGCTCTCACGACATCTTCGACACCTATTTCGCCGAGATTTCCTTTACAGACCTACCCGGGTTGGCGACGCCGTATAACTCCGAGCCGAATCCAGGAGGTCCCACCGACAGTCCGGTTGGAACGCTTGCTTACCAGTCATTTACCGTTGATATAAGCGGGTTGGTTGAGGATCGTTCGGTTCATTTGATCTCTACACGAAGTACACAAACGGTGGTAAAAGCGGGCAGGTCAGGAAAAAGGCACTGTTCTCACATGATGCACAAAGCAACGGAGGTACTTCGGTTGCGGATGACGGATGCGCCCTGGCTCTGCTTGGGATCAGCCTGATGGCTGTCGACGATCTGAATTCTCCCGGCAGCGCGATCGTAATCACCAACGTCACAGCAGCAGGCGGCAGCTCGCGCTGGTGAAACTACGGCCACCGCGGATGACGTGGATGTCGCACCCCCGGCGAATCGTTCCTACTTCATTGAAGTCGCTCCGTAGAGCGGATTCCCAATCCCTACCCCAGCAGCAGCCACGTCGCCAGCGCCAGGTACATGACCTGGGTGGTGATATCGATCAGTGTCGTGATGAACGGGCCGGATGCGACGGCGGGATCTACGCCGGCGCGGTGACAGAACATCGGAATGGATGTTCCCAGGATGACTGCGACAAGGATGCCCGCGAACATTGAAATGCCAACCGTGGTAGTCACGTGTCCAATCGAAAAAGTTGTGGTGTCGCTGAAGCCCATGGCCGTAACGAAATAAGCAAACACCATCATGGTCAGCGCACAGACTACGGCGATGATGAAGGCTACCCTGAGTTCGCGTTTCAGCATCCAGAAGAGATCCCCGTAGTGAATCTCCCCGGTGGCGAGACCGCGGACAGTGATGGTTGCGCTTTGGGTGGCGGTATTTCCGCTGAGTCCCATGATGGCCGGAATGAAGAAAGCCAGCACCACGATTTGATCGAGTGTCGCCTCGAACCACTGGTGGAGGATCAGGGGACCGATCAGGCCCATGCCCACGAGGGTCGTGGTAAGCCAGGGAAGCCGTTTGAACGCGCGCTCGACTGCGCCGTGCTCCAGCGGTTTGTTGTCGCCCACGCCGACGAGCCGGAACATGTCTTCCTCGGCCTCGTATTCCATCACGTCGAGGATGTCGTCGTGGGTGATGATGCCGAGCAGTTTGTTGCTCTCATTGACCACGGGGAGGACGGCCAGGTCGTACTTCCGCATGAGATTAGCGCACGCTTCCTGGTCGGTGCCGGCGACGACCTGGACCAGGCCCCGGTCCATCAGGGTCGCTGCGGCCTGGTCCGGTTCGGCGGTCAGAAAGTCCTTTGCCGTCACTTCCCCGAGAAGGGTCATGTCCGGGGTGCAGACCATGATTCGCTGCACTGTTTCAACTTCATCCGCCTCGAGCTTCAAATGCTCGATGATCTGGTGTGGGGTCTCTTCCGGTTTGGCCCACAGGAAATCGGTGGTCATGATGCCGCCGGCGGAATCCGGGTCAAACCGGCGCAGTTCGCGGATCTCCTGCGCGTCCTCCGCCCCGAGTTGTTCGATGACCGCTTCCGCTTTCTCATCATCGGCGACTTCGAGGAGATCCACCGCGTCATCCGGATCCATTTCGTCGACGATTTCGGCCAACTCTTCGACCGTTTGGTCTTCCACGAACTGCTCGGTGAGCCCTTCGTCAATGTCGGCGATGTGACTGACGACCTCGGCGCGTTTTTCAGCGTCGAAGGCGTCGAGGACGCGATCCAGATCGCCGGACTGCAGTTCCTGGAGCGCGTCGGCAATGTCGACCGGGTGATGTTCGTCGGCCAGGGTGCGCAGGCGATCCAGCCGGTTTTCCAATGCATCGCGGATCTGCTCCAGCAACGCATTCCGGTCGGCGGGATCCTGTATGGCTGATGTAACCAACGGCCGATCTCCTCAAAAGACTCATTGTCGTAGTCTTTGTCATAGTCCTTGTCGAACGGATTGATTCTCCACGAAAGAGCCGAGGCAGCAAAGCCGTGACCAAATTTTGGCTTTGTTGCTCTGTATTTCGTGGTTTCCGCCTCCGGAGGCGGGTCTATAATTGGGGTCGAATAGGCAACCATGAAAAATAGTTGCATTTTTTTTGTTAAATCCCTTGCTATCCCTTGGGAAAGGTCCAGAATGCGCACCTGATCAACAGTGAATCCTAGGGGAAACGGGTCATATTTTGGCCTGTTTTTTTCTCAAGTTTGATTGACAATGTTGCAATCAAATCTTAGGGTTTTTGCCGATCAGACGTCGTTTCGGGTGGAGACGCTTGGGCGGTAGGGAAATACCATCGTCTCCTCCGGCAGGTGTTTGAGCCGCGAGGCGGGGTCGGTGGGTGTTTTGTGTGGTTCTTTGAAATCAGAATATTCTGTGCATTACTTCGATTCAGAAGTGATGCGACTTGTGCGATATAACTCGTGCGAGCTCATGAACGTTCCTTAAATAAATTAATAAATATATGGATCGATCGC
>CAUZEO010000477.1:0-2874 GCA_963578625.1 Kiritimatiellia bacterium
GGGAAAGAGGATTTCAATTACCTGATCTATTTCTTGCTTTCTTTTGAACTTTGGTGCGGTCAGTTCATTGACTCGTGTTCGTAGTTCGTCAAGTGATCCCGCTACCGTGATTCAAGCCGCGGCAAGGATGAGTTCTCAGTCAGAGAACAAGGAGGCGGTAATAGACCAACTTCGTGGCCTCCAGCGTGACGTCCTGAATTCCGTGCAGGCTGGTCCACCAATTATCCGGACCTTTCGGTTCTATTGGATGAACGCATTGAACCTCGATGCCGAGTGGATCCAGAACCGACCGGTAGACCAAGTAGGATCGCCGGCTTCGAAACGTAGGAGAAACTATGGTCACGGACTGAGCCTCTTCTTCCTGGAGTTTCAGGGCGATCCGGCGCGCCACGTGCAGGGTGATGGGCTCCCGGTGCTCGACCGGCACCAGGACCGAGTTCTCGAGGCGGGAATTGGAGATCAGCGCGTTTGCGATGTCCCTGGTGATCGGGCTGGGCTCGTCTTCGTCGTGAATTTCCGTGGGTATCAAGACGGCTTTGCCGCCGCCGTCTTCCATCAAGATTCGAGCTTTTTCGAATAGAAGGTAATTCGGCGCATAGTACTCGACCACGATAAAATCGGCGGAGGCAGGTTGATCCTGGTGCGTGAGGCTGCGGCCGATCCAACTCAGCCATATGCCGCGGGTCGGGATCAGGACCAAAGCGAGGATGCACAAAATCGCAACCCGGAATTTCCAGGTCGTTTTCCAGACTTCCTTCTTTCTGAAAAGATAGTGCGTCCAGCCCATAGATAACGATGATGCAAAAGTTGTCGAGAGATGTCGATGCAGTCAGAGGATGAGTTCGGTATGAACGCCCCGAACATCCATCTCGAACTCCAGTCCCTCGATGGGAGGGCGGGTGAAGTGCCAGCGAATGCCGTGGATCGATGAGTCACCCATCTGCCTCAGGAGCTTTGTCCGAAGGAGTTCACGCAAAGGATGAACCGTGTACACATCGACGGCGGTCACATCCTTCCATGTCCGGTTCAGGCCCGTTAGTCGGTCCGTCATTACCTGCAGGACCACTGCGGCTTTGTCCTCCATCGCCTCGACCGTCGTTTCCCCGCCACGCACGATGGATTGGGGTGTGAGATCCGCCTGGTCCCTGAGGTCTCCAGCACCGGCCACGATGAAGGTGCCGCCCTGGTGATCCTTGTCACATGGCGCCGAGTAGGAAAAAGCATAGATGACTGGTTCAGCCAGGGGAGAGTGTGCAGGCGATACATTGGTCCTTGCAACGGGGTTAAGCGTGCCCGCCGGCAAATCCCAGTCATCAAGGACTCGAAGATAATCTTCATTGAATGAGCGGAATTCGGGAAAAGACAACGGCTGCGGGATGCGCAATTCAAGAGCACACAAATGGTGCCGGGGCAAATCCCGCGCGGCAAGATGCCGCGAGACGTGGTCGAATCCCTCCCGTGTCGGCCGAGGGGTCTTAAAAACGACATGCACGATCTCATACCCGGACATGGCTACAACGCCGGCCGAGTATGGAGCGATTCCTTTCAGGAACCGGTAGCGCCCTCTCTCATTATCGAGCAACTGCATGGCGAAAATTTTTCCGTTGGCATTCCTGACCACGATCGCGGCTCAAAATGCGATCGGTGTACCGGCGCCGATCGGTTGGTTCGTTCTACGGGTTTCCGACATCCACACAGACCAGTTTCAACTGATCCCGCACCAACAGCTTCCCGTCGGAGAGCGAGATGTAGCCCCAGATCTGGCCGCCTTCGAGAAAGTGGGCGCGTCCTGCTTCGGCGTAGGCGTCCGGCTTGGGATGGACCATGCATAGGTCCCCCGCATTTCCGTCCACGACGTAGAGCATGTCGTCCGCCAGCAGCGTGCCGCCCCAATCGAAGCCCGGCGATGTCCCGGTGTTCCACTTCACATTGCCGTCCAGGTCCATGCATACGAATCCGATTTTCTTGCCCTTGTCGTTCCCGTTCAAATACAAGTGGTCTTTATAGAGAACCGGCGGTTGAATTTGTCCCTGGCATTTGTCGGTCTTGAATTGAGTTTCAGCGTGGAATGATTTTCCATGCTTGTGGATGCTGATCATCGCCGCTCCCGCGCCGTAGCCACCGGTGATAAAAATGCGCCCGTCGCCGATGGGGAGCGGGCTGGAAACCGGAATCCGGCAGTTCCAGTCCCCATTGTGCCAGAGGAGGGTCCCATTCTTCGCATCCACTCCGGTCAGGCCGGCGGTGGTTGCCACCACCACTTGGTCTACATTCCCGATCGTTGCGAGGATGGGAGAGGAATAGCCTGATCTGCCTTCCAAGAGGTCGGATTGCCAGGCAATCTCCCCGTCGTCTTGCCGGTATGCCACGACCCCCGCGTCTTTCGCAACCGGCGCCACAATGACCAGATCCTCGTAGAGCAAAGGGCTCTGGCTAAACGCCCAGCCTGGCTGGGCGACCTTGAAATCATCGGTCAATTTCCTCGCCCACACCGGATTCTGCGTCGTCTTGCTGATGCAATGTATGTGACCGAAGGTGCCGACGGTAAATACGCGGTCGTCGTTGACCGCCGGTTGGGTCCGTGAACCAGCGTAGTCGATATTTCCGGGGGCGTCGTAGGCGTACCTCCAGACTTCCTTGCCGGATTCGAGCCCGACGCAGCGAAGGATGTCCTGCTCCCCGGCTTTCCGGTCGAGAAGGTAGACGTTGCCTTCCTGTACTACCGGCGCGGCGAAGCCGGGGCCAACGGGGAGGGACCAGACCAGCTTCGGGCCGCCCGGCGGCCATGCTTTCATCAGGTCCCGCGCGTCCGCTACACTGTTCCCGGTGGGACCCTGAAAGGAGGGCCAGTCGGCGCGAACAGCGGACGCGGCA
>CAUZEO010000478.1:0-2869 GCA_963578625.1 Kiritimatiellia bacterium
ATCGAAGGCTGGTTGACCATGCGGATGAACGATGCGCACGGACTGAAGGAGCACGAGGTTCTGCAACAAGATCCGCATGCCGAGGTCGAACCGTCCTGTCTCGAATGGCCCTCTACGTTCTGGCGCGCGCGTCCGGACCTGCGGCGCGCGCCGTACCGGTGGGAACGTAGCTTAGAGGGGGCATTCGACTACGGAAAGGAGGAGGTCCGCGAGCATCACCTGCGTCTGGTGCGCGAGTTGCTGGATCGCTATGACATGGACGGGCTCGAACTGGACTGGCTTCGGTGGGTCCTGCACTTTGCTCCGGGAGGCGAACAGCAAGGACGCAAAATCCTTACGGAGTTCGTGCGGGAAGTGCGCCGCCTGATCGACAATAGCGCGCGCCGGGTGGGCCATCCCGTGAAATTGGCGGTCCGTGTACCTGCAGAACCGCAGAGCTGCCTGGGGCTGGGATATGACGTCATCGCCTGGGCGCGGGAAGGGCTGATTGATATGATCACGGTCTCTAGTTTCCTGGGGTGCGCCAACTTTAATCTTCCGTTGGATATTTGGCGGGCGTTGCTTGGCACGGAGATCAAAATACTGGCTCACGCGGAGTCCACGGCGCTGCCGCACCCGAGCTACGAAAGGACCTACGTGAGCTATGAATTTCTGTTTGCGAGCGCAGCCTCCGCGCTGCACCGGGGTGGGGACGGTATCTATCTGTTCAATGAATGCTACCGGGAAAGCGACGATCCCGAATTGCTTAAATACGTGTTGAAGCATACAG
Source organism: Kiritimatiellia bacterium (assembly GCA_963578625.1). Lineage (GTDB taxonomy): Bacteria > Verrucomicrobiota > Kiritimatiellia > SLOV01 > SLOV01 > CAUZEO01. The sequence continues at coordinate 770 of CAUZEO010000478.1, forward strand.
GAGACAGGGAGTCCCTGAACCGGACGGTTCGCAGGCATGCCGTGACCTATCCCCAGATATACGCACCGGGCGCCGGCATGGGAGCGGCGCTACCGGTGCCCTTGAAGCCGAATGCAGTCGGTGGCGACTTTGGCCGCCTGGAGGAGAATATCACCGTGCGCATTGCCGTGGGGACGCTTCCCTCGGCGTATACCGCCTGTGTTCGTCTGGGTTTCTCGAAAGAAACACCGGTGCTGGACAGCCAGGCCATGATCGTTCGCATCAACACTTCACCGGCAGCATCTATTGCCGCGGATGACACACGACTCCGATATGAAGACGTCGCCGCGAAGGTAAAGGCCGAGCATGGATTTCCTCCCGATTTCCCCCCCATCGTGTGCCAGGTGCTGTGTTACCTGGTTCCCGATGGCGTACTTCAAGAGGACATCAACGTGGCGGAATTTGTTCCCCCACAGGTCGAAGGGGAGTTGGTGTGGGCTGAAATTTTAATCATTCCGGCATAGGCTGATTTCAAGCACGTTTCGACGACGGTTACTCGTCCTTCGGCACATGCTGGAAATTTCTTCTTGGCTTGATCTCGATCCCACGAAAGTCCTCCGCGAGCGAGATCAATCCGTCCACGACCCACTCCACGATCTTTTTTCCTTTTTCTTCGCTGGCCGTTGACGGGTCGCCTTCCACACCGCTGGTGTTGTAGCGGCTGAAATTGTCCGTGAAATGGACATCGGACGATCCGGCGGTAAGGTCCGCCCAGATTTTGTCCGACCATTTCGGCGCGAGTTCCTTGACCGCTTTCTCCATATCGACCGCGTCCGGATTCAACGCCAGGTACACGCTGGTTTCGTATTCGCCGGCGTGCGCCGTCCCTCCCGGGGATACGCTTTCGCGGAGCGTTTTATTGAACTTGTCAGCTCCGAGGCACCAGTACGGCAGGGACATGGCCAATGCCTTGGTTTCATTGACGACTTTCCGTGCCGCCAGATTGCACAGCATCTGGTTGGAGCCGTGGCCGTTCACGATCATGATCCGTCGAAATCCCATTCGCGCATAGGAATTCGCGACATCGAAAAGATACTCGATGAAAATATCCATGCGGATATTTACCGTGCCCGGGAATTCCATGTTGTGCTCGTTAAACCCGTAGGGGAGGAGGGGGGTGTTCAACAGCAGATCGGGCCGTCGCAGTGCCGCCTCCGCACACATGTGAAAGCAGGCGCGGTTGTCCATATCCACCGGCAGGTGATACCCATGCTGCTCAATGGTGGCGACCGGGATTATGATGATCCTACCTGCCTCGGCGGCGGAACGCACCTCCTGCCAGGTCATGTCATCAATCTGGTGCTTGTTCTTCCGCGGCTTTTCCGAGTGTGAAGATTTTTTCATATTGCGGTATTTTTGAACGTTGGTTGCAACCTGTCGAGCGCCATATTTCTGTATCCATTCTTTCTCTTCTCTTGTTCCGACACGGGGCAGGATGCCCATGCCACGGCCGTCGCATGGATCCCTGCCTTTGGGTCGGCTATCGAGATGGCCGGCCGGTTAGTTGCCATGCGCGGTGTCATCCTGAGAATCCCCGGCACGGTTACTTTATTGGGTATGTGAGACGTTCCGTTCTCAATTCCTCTTACAGATTCCCGGGAACTGGCATCTAGAATGCATTAATAAGGAACTGTTCGTTGTCACTCGCGAGCATGGCAATCGACCCGGGAAAGGAGATAAGAAATTAAAGAATCGCTAAGGGACTGCGACAATTCGATCTGGTTCTCGATAATGCCTTTCGACTCGGGCCGCGGTCACTCGTCGACTCTTCCGCCGCGAATGTGCAGCAGCCGCGGCACCACCACCACTGAAGCGCCCCCGCGCAGTGACGCGATCCTCCGCTCTGTCCAGTCCAGAACCTGTACGACTTCTTCGTGCTGCTGGCGGGCCCAGTCGGTTTCTTTGCCGGCCGGGCCGCCGGGAATGGGATGGGTGAATCGTTTAACCGTCGCAAGACCCAATCGAACATATGCGTCGGTCGCGATGTCCGGTTCGTCCGCGATCATACCTCTGACGGAATCGGTTCACTTCTGAGCCTCCGCAAAGGCTCCCGCAATCTCG
>CAUZEO010000479.1:0-2857 GCA_963578625.1 Kiritimatiellia bacterium
TGTATCCTTGTGCGTGCCTACGTCCACGTCCGCCACAACCGATAATACCGACTTTAAACATTGCCATAGAAGTGCTGATAGGAAATCTGATTCCGTGTGAGCCTGCCCGTTGCTCCAGGGTGCCGCGAACACTGACCGATCCGATCCTCCTGGCGCATGGTATCGTCGCGCTCGTTTGCGTCAAGTGTCGAGTTGACCGGGGCGGAAAGCTGCCTCAGGCTCCCAGGGCAGTTCAGGCTGGCTTGAGCACCTGACGACCAGGGAACACATCGGTAACGAGAGGCTGACGCCGGGAGATGTACAGATCATGGACAGGAACAACAGGCGTGTCGGAGTGGCGGTGCTCGGGGCAGGCGGACGAGGCCAGCATGTAACCGCAAGCCTGCTTCGCGACTCGGGCGGGCGCGTCGACGTGGCCGCCGTCTTTGACCCGGCCAGGGAACAGTGCCGCAAGGCGATCGAGGCGTGGGACACGCAGGGGACGCGAATCGCCGACAGCTACGAAGAGGCCATTGGGGCGGACGGGGTGGAGTGGGTCCTGGTCTTCTCACCGAATGCGCACCACAAGGAACAGATCCTGGCCGCGTTCGCGTGCGGGCGCCATGTATTCGCCGAGAAGCCGCTGGCGACCACGATTGATGATTGCCAGGCCATCCAGGACGCCCATGCGGCCACGGACCTGCAGTTCGCGACGGGGTTCGTCCTCCGGTATGCGCCCCTCTACAGGAAGGTGCGGGAGATCCTCGATGCCGGCACGGTGGGCCGCATCATCGGCATCGATGCAAATGAGAACATCGCTCCCGCCCACGGCGGATACATCATGATGAACTGGCGGCGGCACACCGACATGGCGGGGCCTCACATTCTCGAGAAGTGCTGTCACGATTTGGACCTTCTGAACTGGTTCACGGACAGCATTCCCAGCACAGTCGCCGCGTTCGGCGGGCGGGATTTTTTCCTCCCCGCGAATCGACACCTGCACGAGAAACACGGAGACGAAACGTTCACGGCCTGGCCGGACCCTCACAGGATTGACACGCCGTTCAACGACGACAACGACTTGATGGACAATCTCGTCGCGATCCTCGAATACCGCAACGGTGTCCGCGTCCAGTTCCAGGCGACCATGTGCAACCCCATTCCGGAGCGCCGGATGTTCTTCTCGTGCACGGAGGGGACCATGATCGCCGAGCTCTACACCGGCGTCCTTCGCTACAAGCGCCTGGGGGAGAAAGACGAAACGGTCATCGCGTCGACGGGCGATGGTCACGGCGGCGGAGACGACCTCATCATGAAGGAGCTATTCGACACGATGGTCAACGGGACCCCTCCGAGATGCAGCGGAAATGAAGGACTGCTGAGCGCCGTGACGGCGCTCGGCATCGACCGGGCCGCTCGTGAGAGGCGCGTTGTGGATCTCGAGCCCGTGTGGGAACGTCTCGGGCAGACCGGCGCTCCGGATCCCGGGAAGGGAGGATGATCTATAGACTCAGAACCCGTTCCCCTCGCAGCCGTCGCTGAATGACTTCCAGAGCTTGTAGCGGTAGTGGCCGGTCGGCGACCTCCCCTTGTTGCTGGAGGAGGCGTAGGTCCAGGTACGCTTGTCCCGCCAGAACTCCCAGCCGATTCTGGAACTGGAAGGGCACCAGATGTCGATGAGCCCTTCATACTGCGGCATGTCAGCCTCGGTGAGGTCCCCGGTGATGTTCATCCAGATCCGCACCTGCGATGGGGGATCGTCTATTCGGCTGTCGCCGCCATGTCCCAGGCATCAACAGACTTCACGTTCACGCTCCCTCCACGGCTGAATAGAACCACGCCCAAACTGTCGCTCCGGGTCGGGTAGATTCGCTGTGTGACGCACTGACGCCCATTGGCGAAAACCTCCAGCACCGAGCGGTCCAGAAAAATGCGCAGCTTGAGCGATTCACCGTCGGCCAGGGCAAACGGCGCCGATTGTGCATCGATCGTCAGTTTGCCGTCGGGCGATTCCTTGGCCCAGCGATAATAGAGGTATTGAATGCTCTCATCCTGGCTGGACTCCCCCATCTCCACGCTGAGCGTCTTCGCGCCTGGATTGAGCACAATGGCGGTCTGCTCTTCGCCCCCCGGGGAACAACGAACCTTCACGCCGAACTCTGGTAGATCCCCTGCATCGACTTCCACGGCAAGTTCCAATCGATCCCCTCGAACATCATCAAGGGTTAATTCCGAGTCAGCGGTCAGACGGATATTCTCGTGCCGGCGGTGATTCAGCCGCAGCACCTCTACTTCAGGAACAGGTTCAATCGCCAAACTGCCGTCTTCCGCTAACGACAGGATCCGCGGCAAGGTCATCACGCCGGACCACCCGGAGGCACGCTCTGCTTCCGGCGTTCGCGCCTCCCGGATCCAGTCGAGGAAGATACGACGCCCCTTCTCATCCAGCATGGTGAAACCGCCGCTGAGGAGTCCCCCCGGCCAGCTCATGCGTGCGTGCTGCTCCAGATAGAACCGGTCGTCTTCATACCGGCCAAGATAATATTGGGTTCCCGTGAGATGGCTGCAGAACAACAGCATATGTTTGTCTCCCAGCGGAAAGAAGTCCGGGACAGCGCAATCCTCACCGTCTTCGATCCAGCGCGGATTGGAATCATAAAACGGGTGCAGATACTCCCAGTGAATTAAATCCTGGGACTTGAATAGATAGGCGACATCTCTGCCGTCCGGATCACGGCTGCCGCACAACGTATACCAAAGGTCGCCGTGCTTCCAGGCGCACGGGTCGTGGACGCGGTACGGCGCGTCCGGTTCAGGATTGGGCATGACGGGATTTGCAGGATGCTTCGTCCATCGAATCAGTTCCGGGTCATCACTG
>CAUZEO010000480.1:0-2854 GCA_963578625.1 Kiritimatiellia bacterium
CCTTTCGTGGTCAAATCTTCCTCTCCCCTTGCCCGGGCCATGGCAGGACGCCCAAGGGCTACGAAATACGAAAGAGTTTCGTCACTTCGACATTCGATATTGAAAATTCGATATTCGACATTTCCCGCACAAACCGGTTCGGCCCCTTGGGCCATATAGCGAACCCGTGCCACCGACTCGGCTCTGTGCTTGGGGCTTCGCTACACGGGTCGGATACCCGTGCCGCGGGTCGGAATCAATAGTATTCCAGGTACCGCTGGATTTCCCAGTCGGAGACATGCCGCGAATATTCGACCCATTCCATGCTTTTCACGTCGATGAACTCGTCGATGATTCCGGTCCCCAATTGGTCGCGGAACAACGGGTCTGCGTCAAGTGCCACCAGTGCCTCGTGCAGGCTTTGCGGGAGGACGCCGATCCCCCTCTCTTTCAACTCCGCCGCATCGTAATCATAGTGGTTGACGTTGCTGGGCTCGCCCGGATCGAGCTTCCGCTCAATCCCGTCCAGCCCGGCGGCGATGACCGCCGCGGTCGCCAGGTACGGATTGCAGCTCGAGTCACTCAGACGAAGCTCGAGCCGGCCGTACGGAACCCGCACCATCGCGCTGCGATTGTTGTCCCCATAGCAAATGTACGCGGGAGCCCACGTTGCCCCGGACAGCGCGCGTCCCACCACCAGGCGCTTGTAGGAATTCACCGACGGCGCCACCAGTGCGGTCAAGGCCGGCGCGTGCGCAAACAATCCGCCCAGGAAATGATACGCCAGTTCCGACAGGCACAGTTCTCTCTTGTCGGACTCATCCTCGAACAGGTTTTTCCCCTTGCTGTCGGTTATCGACATGTGCATATGCATTCCACTGCCCGTGCGCGTAGACATCGGCTTCGGCATGAAGGAGCAGATCGCTCCGAATTCCCGGGCGATCTCGCCGGCGCCCATGCGGAAAAACACGTAGCGATCGGCCGATGTCATGGCATCGCTGTACGCAAAATTGATTTCGAACTGGCCGTTCGAGTCTTCGTGGTCGATTTGATAGACATCGAAGCCGACGTCCTGAAGTGATGTTACCAACTTCTCGATAAAGCCGAGACTGCGCGACAACCCTTTGTAGTCGTAACAGGGTTTGTCCAGCACATCCTTGTCGTCCACTGGAGAGACGGAGCCGTCTTCTCCTTTTGTCAGCAACATGAATTCCGGCTCCAGGCCGGTATTGAAGGTCCAATCCCGTTCGGTGACGCGCTCCAGCTGCTTCTCGAGGACCAGTCGGGTATCGTAGGGCCATCGATCGTTGTTTACATAGCCGTCGCATACGATCCGGGCGTAGCCGGGCTGCCACGGAACGAGCGAAAGGGTGGATAGATCGCCGCGTGCCATGTAGTCGGGGCTGTGCGGCTCCTGGGCCATGCCCCACACCGCGAACCCGGCAAAGCCCGCGCCGTCCGTCAGGATGTCTTCAAAGTGGTTGACGGGAACGCTCTTGGTTTTCGCCACGCCATGAATATCCACGAACTGCGCCAGCACGAACTTGACGTCGTTGTCTTTCAGTAATTTCTTTGCTTCGCTCAGGTTCAATGTTGTCTCTCCTCTACCGTTTTTATAACTGTCCTACTCAGCGAAATGTTGACTCGAAATCCCCGTCCCTTGCGGGTGGGATCATTAGGTTGCGAAGCCCCTGCCGGAACGGCAAGAAAAGAACAGGAGCCCGGGCCGAGCGATAGAGGCGCTTTGCCTATCGTATCCGGAATTCCCGGTCCTTCCGATTGCCCGACTACCGTTTCCACATGAATCCCCGAAACCGAACAAAGAGGGGAAGACAATTGCTTCACGTCGGTGAGATAGTTTTTCGCAGAGTAAACCTGTAAGAGCTGGGCCGCGTCCCCAAGATTTAGATTAGGGTAGGTTGCGCAATCCAACATGTGAAAGTGGGGATCACATAAAGGAATGGGCAAGTCTTTTGACGAGTAATCACCTCCATTAGCGACTTTCTTTTCACTTTCCACTCTCTTATAATAGCAACAAAAGAGCTGATCTCGTCAAGTTTCTGAACCAATTTCTCGATTTCGATTCTAGTTATGCCCGCAAGGGCAGGGTGACCAAGATATGGAGACACAAGGGCTCTCGCCGCTTGTCACTCAACCTTTTTGAAGATCGGATAGCCATAATGTGTTTACCGTTTGTCCTCTGATCCTCTCTACTTTCCTAAATTAAATCGTGTTCAACACGGCGAGGGAAACTTCGATACCGTACCTCGATCTCCGAGGGGCCAACACAGAGCCAATTTGGGCTCCTCGTTTCCACGACCGCTGAATTAGCGCTAGCTCAAACAGCAGAATCCAGGAATTCCCCGGGAATCCGGGATCCTTCGTAGGTTGCATCAGGATCGCGGTTTCTTCTCGCTGTCGGGACCTCGTCCTCCCAGTATTCGGGAATGGTCTCTGGGCGTTGGTGCCAGACCAGCAGGAGGTTTCGAATCTCGTCAGTTTGATTCTTATAGGCGGCATGTAACACCCGTGCATCGGCCAGAACCAAGCCTCCAGGGTTGGAATATACATTTACCAGGTCGTGATTTTCGCTGAACATAACGGGATGGTCTTCCTTGATAAAATGTGCACCTTGCTCGTGGGCGGGAACCCATTGGTCGTGGAGCGGATTTTTTTAAGGTGGGATCCAGGAATAATTTTAAACAGCCATTTTCGACTCGTGTTTTCTCAAGGTAATAGGAGAGAAACATCGTTTGCGGCCAAGGAGTGCAACTGAGCGGGTCGTTCCATCGCATCCACAATCCTGATGCCAGTATAGCGCGGATGTATGCGGTTCTTTGGTCAAGACAAGCAAAGAACCGGAGTGATCAAAATC
>CAUZEO010000481.1:0-2827 GCA_963578625.1 Kiritimatiellia bacterium
CTGCTTGCGTGAAGCGTGAACATGCTGAAAATTAGAACATCGCCTACGGAGTACTCCGACGACAACCAGCGCTCGCCCAAGTGCTCGCGCAGCGCCAACGCATCCGGGTTGAATGACCCGCCCTGCTTGGCGTCCTCCCACGACTTCCGGCCGGACTCGATTCCTTCGGCTTCGTCCTTGTTGGTACAATAGTGGTCCACATCCAATTTCCAATAGTCTCCCAGTACATCCGCGCGGTGCTTCGACCTTTCCATGATCATCAATCCGCCCATCTCGAACGGGACGTCGCCCAGCGGAGTCCACGCCGTAAAAAGGTTCTTCGTGCCGCGGCCCATGTACACGATGTCGCAGTGCGGATTCGTGACATGTCCGGCGCCGGGCGATTTTGTGCGCAGCCATGTGTAATCGAAGTGGCGCACCGGTCCGCCCAAAAACTTCTCGAAAAACTGCATCATGGGTCCTGCGTAGGCCATGTGGTGAACTTGCGGGTTATCTTTCGCCAGCGCAGGCGTAAAATCCCCTCGTCGTCCCGGTTTGGCGACTCCGTCCATCAGGGGATGGTCGGGATGAAGCATGTTGGCTGAACGCATTCGCTCCAGGATAGAGCGGCGTGCGGCGAGAACATCGTCCCGATCAAGCAGACCCGGCAGGTAAAGATATCCATCCTCCGCCAATCGTGCGCGAAGCGCATCGGTATCGTCCATGAGTTCGGCGGAACAATTCAACAAGCCGAAACAGGACGGATCAGTGTCCAGCAACCGGCCATTGTAATAGAGATTCGGAATTTTGGATGAGCTTGCCATGTGCGACGTCAAGATATACTCTCAATTACAGGACTTTACCATAGGATGAGGCTGGAAGACAAGGTTCTGAGAGAACCTTTTTAATTCCCTTCGTCGCGAGTTTTGTCGATCCTGTTTTCGACAAAGTTCACGACGAAGGGGGGACCCTCATAGGGGCCCTACTGAATACAGAAACCGGTCCTCTAAAACAAGCCCCCCGCCCCCCGGAAGTGGAGGGATACACTATTCCAACCACCCGCTTTCCTCCAGCCACGCACTCAATGCCTCGGACAGTTTCTGGTGGCCGCTCGCGGTTGGGTGCCATGCGTGAATTTTGAATTCCGACGGCACCGAGTCCGGAGGAATGACTTCGTACGTATTCAAATAATCCAGGCCGACCTGTTCGGCGCCTTCTTCTAATGCGCTCTTCAGTGGACCGAATACCAGGACGCGAAATCCATGCGTGTCCGCCAATGCCTTGAGCCGGGTCATGCCGCGGGAAACGCCCTCCTTGCCGATACTTTCGAAAAGCACCGGATCGACCAGCGCCCGATCCACGTCCTGACGGTTTACCACCTTGGGAGCGATGCGCTCGACAAACTCGCGCCTCTTGAACAAGGCGAGGAACAGGTAGGAAATATCTCCTTCGTCGAACGCAGATTGTTCGTACAAAAAAGTGGGTGGGTCCGTATCGTTATTGCACCAGCCGACGATCACGATGTCCGGCTCGTATTGCAGACCGCGAGACTCCAGCAGCTCAACTTCCTGCCACGTGTTGTAGCCGGGAACCGCGAAGTTCAGAACCTCGCACCGTGCAGTGGCCCCGCCCTTGTTCAACGTAGTCTCCAGCACAGACAGATAGTCGCGGTCCTGCTCGACACCCCACCCGAACATCCCTGAATCACCAATCCCCAGAATACGAACACAGTCGGGATGTTTTCCGGTGGTAAACTCACGAGCTTCGCGCATCCCCTCAGAATTCGTCACCACCCGGCGATTACCGAACAAAATATCCAGATTGGGACGCAATTCGTAGATCAATTTTCGGTTCGCGCAGAGTTGCACGATCAAGATTAGTGGGGTTTCACTGCGCGGCTGCATCGTCACACCTTCGCCCTTTAGAAACTCCAAAGACTGAAATCCCTGCGTATTCCGCAGGTAACCGCGAACGGCTATCTCGGCAACGTAGGACGAAACCACGAAGGCACCGAGAAGCAGGCCCGCGCGGCCAAATAGAATCCGCGCGGCTCGAAAAGATTTCGGCAGGCCGCGACGGAGAAAATACCAGGCCGCAAACGCAATGATCGACGCAACGATTCTCGGAATTGGATTTTCGGCGGAAACCCCCGCAAACTCAAATCGCCCGCCCTGCCACCCGATCAGGACCACGATCAGAACGCAAACCAGCCCGACACCAAAGAACAGCCATGAAAGTAATGTTCGAATCAAAATGTTCTACCAGATTTTCGAAGCAGCCATGCTCCACTTCGCAATTTGCGCAACGCCCATTTTGACACCTCCACTAAACCGTGCATCCTTCGAGGCAAGGTTGCGCCGCACTTTAATCACAATTTAAACGGCACGGGCACAAAAATATGGAGTGCGGTGGCAAATCGCAACGGCGACTGGCCGGCCGCCATGGCGTTTCGGAGCCTGACGATGGGCTGGCACATGCTCGAAGACCGGCTCGGCGACGTGAGACGCGCGAAACTCCTCGACAAGCTTACCGCGCAGGGCCGGGCGTTCTTTGAGCAGGCGCCGCTCAACCGCGAGACTACTGGGGCGGGTCGTTGCTCCAGGATCACGGCTGCACCGGCGAACGCATCACGGACGTGAAGTGAGATGAGCGCACCCGGCCGCGGCCACGTGATTATCGATCTCATGACGGTGTACCCGACCAACGTGAAGGTCACAGAGTATACCCGGACCTTTCTGTTTGAGGCCGCGCGGCAGATTACAGTGCGCGACAAAGTGGTTCTGGATGAACCGCAGACACTCTCCTGGCTGTTTCAAACCCGTCGCGGGGATTGGGCCACGCTGGCAGG
>CAUZEO010000482.1:0-2813 GCA_963578625.1 Kiritimatiellia bacterium
CGGCCCAGCTCATGAATTCCTCCTCCTTGACCCGCGCGTCAATGACCTCCTTCGCCACGAAATCCGTGTGGAAGTCTTTTAGAAAGTGTCCCGGCGCATAGAACACGTCGCCGTGATGGGCCAACTCGGCCGCGAAGTAGGGGTGGGGATCAACGAATCGAAAAGAGACCGTGAGCGCGTCCTCCGCGGTCACGGAAGCGCCCTGCCAGCGAAGGGACTGCGCCGGGGTCAGCTCCTCATTGAGAGAAATGTGCTGATGCCAGAAAACGAAAGCCGCTGAAGTAAACGGATGGCCGTCGGACCACCGGAGTCCTTGGCGAAGCGAAAGCGTCAGCGTACGCGCGTCTTCGCTGTACTTCCAACCCGAGGCAAGGTTGGGTAGCACGATGCTCACTTCCGGATCCATTGTCAGGGGAGGTTCTATTCCGCGTACTGCATCGACGTCGCGTGTGAAGCACCGCAACGTGCCACCGTATTTCCCCGTGCGCTCAGCCGGTTCGATGACAAAGGGATCATCGGGCAACCGGTTACGAAGCGGCGGAAGCGTTCCTGCCCCGGCCTGTTCCGCAAGCATTGGAGATTCGTGGAAATTAGTGATGCCCAACTCGGATGCGGTCTTCGGGGCGGCGAACCAACTCTCTGGCCACGCATCGCGCGGAATTCGGCCGGATCCGTGCGCCCAGGTTTGTAAGAAGAGTAGGGCGATGATAATGGGGGAAAAACTTTTCACTGCCATTTTTCGAACAGAAGAAAAGGAAAAGAACAAAGGGTGAATGAAATATTCAGAGCCTTCGTTTTTTTTGTTTTCTTCTGTTCAAACTAGATGTTTGTGAGTTGAACCAGTCGCGTATCCAGAAACGCATAGATCTTTCCGTTTACAACGCGCCAATCCCGGGGTGCGGTATCCAGCTTGCAGACGGGTTCAAAGGACCATTTTTCAGGATCAAGACGGTAGATGCCGCCGTCGTGATGTCCGAGCAGGTTGCCGTCGGGCAGGCGGAGAAGCCGGCTTGAGGAGGCGCCCGGGATTCGATGGGTGCTGACGATTTCCTGGGTGGCGACATCGAGGATGAAAAAGAGTGCTTCGGGTTCCCGGGTGTGAGCGGTTCCGTACCGGGCCACGACCAGTCCGGGCCGCCATTCGACCAGGGTGCCGCCGCCATTGGCGTCCCGATGCGGCTCCAGGTCGCCTAGTATTTCGTCGGCCTCGACATCGTAGGTGACTACCCGGGATGGAACACCACTCGCTTCGGGAGCGATATGGCGGGGCCACCAGGCCGTGGTAGGTACCACCATGTACCTCGCGTCTGACGCGGTGATGATGGCATTGCCGAGGTGCATCTCGAATCCTTCGCGAATCATGCCGGTCCGGCCGCTAGACGGTTCGTACCAACCGAGACCGCCGCCGGATGCCAGCGGGCCGGTCATTTCAGCCGAGCAGGGAAGATAGAGGCGTTGGTTCGGCCCGGCCACGATGCCGTAGGCTCGGCGCATGCGTGGCATGCGAGTGACCAGGCGGGGATTTGATGCAGGGTCTTCCGGAATTGGAATGGGTCCGCCGGGTCGTGCCGCCTGGTATGTCCATGGCTTGTCCGGATCGTATTCGAACAGGGGGGCGCCAGTGTAGCCGGTAAAATAGATTTTACCTTCAAGCTCCGCGAAACCGTAGGTGTGCGTATAATAGGGTGACGGGCCGAGGATGCTACGCTCGCCCGATTCCGGGTCGAACGCAAAGATCGTGTAGGGATCTTCGCTGGAGCAAAGCAGGCGCCCATCCGCGGTGGCACCCATTTGGAACAGGTAGCTCGGGAACTCCGTCAGGTCGATTGTTGCGGTCTGCCAATCCTTTCCGTGTGGCCGGAAATGGGCGGTTCCGGTTCCGTCCGCTTCGCACATGCTGGTGCCCTGGCAGTCGGCCACCGGCATGGGTAATCGTTCCGGGATCTCCGGTTCAGGAATCCCCGCTACCGTGGGGACGGTTGCCTCCCGGTGGGGAGGAAGGCTGTCGATGCGTGTCGCCTCATCGGGGGAAAGGCGGTAGAGTTCATCCCCTGCCGGGCGGCGGACCAGCGCGTAGCAGTCTGCTTCTCTTTGCAGGATTGCCATGCGATCCGGGTCGGCGATACACAGCAGCATGCGCTGATCGCGCGTATCGAAGTTGAGAGACCAAAGGGCGCGCGGCAAATGGCCGGTCACGACGTAGGCCGAGTGATCGTCAACGCCAAAGGGGAAGAGGATTTCTCCGTCATCGTTGATATCGCCATACTCCCACATGCGTGCCAGGAGGCCTCCCTGGGCCTGGTCGATCGTACCGAAATCAACAACCTGGTCGGTCGCGGGGTCGAAATGCAGAATTCGGGAATCGTCCGCACAGCAGAGATATACGGTCCCGTCACTCGCCGGACGCCAGTACCAATAATGGCCGGTCGGAATTTTTATTTCATCGAACGCCTTTGTATCCGGGTTGAGGCGGAGAATCACCGACCCGAGCGTGACGTAGATTCGGCCGTCCGAAAATGCGCGAATCTGCGATGGCTCGTCCATGGTTCCATAATGCGGAGTCACCTCACCGGTTTGCATATTGATTTCATGAACGCTCCAGCGTTCACGCTTCACGATGTGATCGCGGAAAAGTGTGAACAGGCTCCATCCGTCACCGGCGGTGCTTTTGGCCAGGACCTCTCCCCAGAAGCTTCGGCCACGGACCATGACGCCGTAGTCCTTGAAGGTTGGGCCCGGGGTGGTGGTGTAGGTTAGTTTCATCGGTTGTGCTAACTGGGTTCAGTGCGGAATTCAGTCCGCATCAGTCCGCA
>CAUZEO010000483.1:0-2807 GCA_963578625.1 Kiritimatiellia bacterium
AGGTTGGTGAAATCTCCGTTGAAGCGGTAGACGCCCATCCGGGTACGCAGCGGATCCTCCACCTTGTCCGCGGGCGTGTCCTCCGAAGTCAGCACAAGCCACTGTTTGTGAATTTCGTCCCACGCCGCATGCGCGGCCAGATGACCGCCCTTGGTCAAATAGCCGGGAAAACCGGCGGGCAAAATCGTTCGAATGTTCGACACCGCCAGGTCGGCGGCGATTTCTCCGACAAATACGGATCGGGCGCTGCCGTCGTACGACTCCCAACCCGTGAAGATCAGGAAGTTTTGATCGGTGTAGGGGTGGTTGACGATAAAGGGAGTGCCCACCCCGCCACAATAGGGGGTGCCATCGGTAGGTCCAATAACGCGCCTCGTTGTATAATCAGGTTCCATCGTCTACCCCTCCTGTTCTGTCGAAGAGGGTGGCGAGTGTCGCATACTTCACGTTTTTCGTCGAGATCTTCAGCAAAAAAGGCGGAGCAAACTACCACCTCGTGTCGTAAAACGTGGCATGGGCATCCTGCCCGTGTCGGAACAAGGGGAGAGAGAAAGCGTAGCGCACGGGTGGTGCCGGCGCTCTTCGTGTTCAATCCTTTCACATCTCTTGTGCAATACGGGTATGATACCCGTGCTACATGCCCATGCCGTGTGATTGACCTAGCCTATGACCCGTCTATCGTCGTATGAAACGTCCATGGAATATCATCAAATCCGCATGATACGTCGCGATCTGGAGTCTCTTCCGTACTGGCCTCTGCCGGAGGGCTTCTCAATTCGGTGGTACCGGCCCGGTGACGTTGAGGCTTGGGTGCGCATTCACAAAGAGGCGGATTTTTACAATGAATCGACGCCCGGGTTATACCAGGAGGCATTTGGAAACGACGAAACCCTGCTCGCCAAACGACAGGCGTTCCTGTGCTACGACTCCGGCCGGCAAATCGGCACCGCCGGCGCGTGGTTCGACGACGACTATCACGGGGAACGATTTGGGCGCGTGCATTGGGTTGCCATCGAGCCTCAATACCAGGGCCGCGGGTTGTCAAAACCGCTGGCGTCGGAGATCTGCCGGAGGCTCGTAGAACTGGGCCACGACCGCGCTTACCTGACCACCGCGACGGTACGCATCCCCGCCATCAACCTGTACCTTCAGTTCGGCTTCGAACCGGACATACGCAGTGACGAGGACGAACGCGCATGGAGCGCCATACGGGGACAACTCAAACAGTAACATGTCCGAAGAACTCCTGATCGGTATCGCGTCCGTCGTGGCGCTTGGAATCGGCGCGCAATGGATCGCATGGCAGATTAAGCAGCCCGCGATTCTGCTTCTCCTGGTCGCCGGATTCGTGGCGGGGCCGGTATCGGGACTGCTCAAGCCGGACGAACTTTTCGGGGACATCCTTCTCCCCCTCGTATCGATCTCCGTGGCCATCATTCTTTTCGAAGGGGGCCTGAGCCTGCACTTGAAGGAACTCAAGGAAGTGGGGGCGGTTGTCCGGAATCTGATCCTGGTCGGAGTCCCCGTAGCATGGCTTCTGATCTCCCTCGCCGCGCGATGGATTCTTGGATTCCCATGGACGTTGTCGGTCCTGCTGGGGGCCATCCTCGTCGTCACGGGGCCCACCGTCATCATTCCGCTGCTGAGGCATGTCCGGCCGGTTGCGCGCATGCAATCCGCGTTGAAATGGGAAGGCATCGTGATCGATCCGGTGGGTGCGCTCCTCGCCGTGCTGGTATTCGAATTTATCATCGCGGGCGGATTTCAACAGGCGCTGCCGAGCGTCCTAATGAGTCTTTTTCGAACCCTTCTTGTCGCCATCCTTACGAGCGGGGTTGGCGGAGGTCTTCTGATTTTTGCGTTAAAGCGGAAAGACATTCCTGACTTCCTGGAAAGCTCGATGACGCTGATGATGGTGGTGGTGGTATATACGGTATCCAACATCTTCCAGGCGGAGTCGGGCCTGTTTTCGGTTACGATCATGGGAATAATTCTAGCCAATCAAAAATGGGTCGCCGTCCACAGCATCGTTGAGTTCAAAGAAAATCTTCGCGTGCTGCTGATCTCCAGCGTGTTCGTTCTGCTCGCTGCGCGGGTGAACCCCGATGACCTGAAACAACTGGGCTGGGGCGGCGCATTCTTCCTGGTCTTTCTCCTCGTCGTCGCGCGTCCGGTGTCGGTGTGGATGGCGGGAATCGGAACCGGCATGAACTGGAGGGAGAAAACATTTCTATCCTGGCTGGCTCCCCGCGGAATCGTCGCCGCGGCGGTGACTTCCATTTTTGCTCTCGAACTGGAACACCTGGGTATCGACCAGGCAACCCTGATGGTTCCGGTCACTTTCCTTGTCATCGTAGGCACCGTTTCCATCTACGGCGTGACGGCTACACCCGTGGCGCGCGCATTGGGACTGGCTCTGAAAGGAAGAGGCGGACCGCTGATTGTAGGCGCTCATCCATGGGCTCGGCGAATCGCCGAGGTGCTCCAGAAGGAGGGGTGTCGGATCGCGCTCGTGGACACCAACCGGGACAACATCAAGCAGGCTCGGTTGGAAGGATTCGAAGCGATTCATGCGAATATCATGTCCCAGCATGCGATAGATGAGATCGACACCGCGGGCCTAGGATTCCTTATGGCGCTCACATCCAACGAGGAAGTCAATTCCATCGCCTGCCTCCACTTTGCGGAGGTGTTTGGTAAGAACGAAACATATCAACTTCCATCCGATAAGGATGCGCAGAACCCTGCCCGGGCGTTTCCAAAACATCTTCGCGGACAGAATGTATTCAGCCCCGATCTGACCTACG
>CAUZEO010000484.1:0-2786 GCA_963578625.1 Kiritimatiellia bacterium
ACGATGTCCTTGGTGGATGACGATGCCACGTATCCGGTGGATGTGGTCATGGCCGTCTCCAGGCGGAGCGGTTTGAACAGTCTTGATTGGGGAAGGAACCGGGTGAGCACGATGGCCCCGACCGTTGCGCCGACGACGGAAGACGACAGAATAGCGAACGGACGCTCGAGATCCGGCCATTCAACCATAAGAGGGCCACCAGGATAATGCTCAACCATGGAGGTCAGCAGTCCGGTGAAGATCATGAGGAGCCCCAGCATACCCGCGACGCCGAATCCGGGGATAACGAAAATCTCCGCGGCAAGGAACGCAATTCCGATGACGATGATGAGCAACTCCTCCGCGCCGGCGAGACCCGCGATGTGATGGCCCCAGAAGAAAATGGCGAGGCAGATTACTCCGCCGATCCCGGTGATGCCGATCCCGGGCGTTTTAATCTCCGCGTAGATGCCGAGAAGCCCTAACATCATGAGCGCGGGCGAAATCGCTTTAATAAACCGGGCGATCTGCTCGACGCCCGAGACTTCCAGGTAGATCACTTCCGCGTCGCTAAGCCCGACCTGCCCCAGCATGTTTTCGACGTCCTTTGCGGTGCCTGCTGAAAGCAGCGGCTCGGTTGCGTCTCCGATGATCCGTGCCGCCTCCCGGTCGGTGAGGGTCAACAGCACGCCTTCGGCGGCAATGATTTCGTCCCCGATTTTGAATTCGATTTCGCGCCGCACCATCGCCTCGGCGAGTTGCGGGTCGTGGCCTCCCTGCTCGGCGGACGAGCGCATGAGAGCGGATGTCGCCGACACCATTTTCTCCTGCAGATTCTCGGGCATGTCCTCACCGCTGCCTGCCATGATGGGCATCGCGTCCCCGATTACGCTGCCGGGGGCCATCCAGATGTGCTTGGTTGCCATCGCGATGATCGCGCCGGCGGAGAACGCTTCCTCCTCCACGAACGTGTAGGTCGGCACGGAGATGTTTTCGACCAGGTTTACAATTTTTCGCGCTGCCTCGAGGGTGCCTCCCGGGGTGTCCATTTTGAAAACAATGGCCTTTGCCCCGGTGTTTTCCGCTTCGCTCACGCCGCGTCGAAGAATATAATGGAGCGCGGACTCGATGGGGCCGTCGATCGAGATCACGTAGACCGTGCCCGGATTCTTGGCGTCCGGGCCGGGGGGGACTTCTTGCGGCAGGTTGGTCTGTGCCGGTGCGAACTGAATCATACCGATGATCGCTCCGGCAAAGACAGCCGTACGCAGGACTCGCGATGTGTTTGTTTTCATTTAGTGGCGACTTCTCAAGCAGGCCTCGTCAACCCCATTCATCCTCCAATAGTCGGGATGCTGCAAGCTTGCAATTGGCATCCCCGCGATTCAACTATACCACTATGCACCTTGAAGGCAAAACCGCGTTAATCACAGGAGGGGCGGTACGCCTTGGCCGGGCCATCACCGGCGCCCTGGTCGATCGGGGCATGAATCTGGTAATTCACTACCGCTCGTCCGCGGATGCGGCGCTGGCGCTGGAAGCCGAGCTTTCCGGCAAAGGCGTGAATGTCGCCCTGGTGCAAGGAGATCTGGTGTCCCAGGAGGCGTGCAGGAATGTGGTCGAAGAAGCACACACCAAGGCGGGCACAATCGAAGTTCTTGTCAACAATGCGGCCGTTTTCAACAAGAATACCCTCATGGAGGCGACGGAGGAGAATGTGATGGCCGAGTTCTGGCCCAATCTTTTTGCGCCGATGTTTCTCACCCGGGCCTTCGCGGAACTCGCCGGCGAGGGAAATGTCATCAATATGCTTGACCGCAGAATCACCTCTAACGACACCTCTTGTGCTCCGTATCTTCTAAGCAAGAAGGGGCTTTACGAGTTGACGAAGGTCGCGGCGCTCGAACTGGCGCCCAAAATTCGCGTAAACGGGGTGGCTCCGGGGGTGTTGCTGCCGCCGCCGGGAAAAGATGAGCAATACCTGAAAGCCCACGGCGGATACGTGCCTCTGGAGTATCCATGCCGGCCCGAAGATATTGCGGCCGCCGTGGTCTATCTACTTGAGGCGGATTGTCACACGGGTCAGGTCCTCTATGTCGATGGCGGTAAACATCTCCTGGGGACAGAGCATGTTTAAGATTCATATTCGCGAACTGCTGTGCCGTTGCATCATCGGGGTTTTTCCCGAAGAGCGTGAAAAGCCGCAGGATGTCCTCATCAACGTGGAACTCGACTGCGACCTCACGGCGGCAGCGGATTCGGATCGAATTGAAGACACCGTCGATTACAAGGCTTTGAACAAGGCGATTATCAGCCTGGTTGAAACCAGTTCGTTCTACCTAATCGAATCCCTGGCCCATCGAATCCTTGGGCTGTGTCTGGAAAACCCAAAAGTAAAAAAAGCAACCATTACCGTAGATAAGCCCGGAGCGCTCCGGTTTGCGAAGAGTGTTGCAGTCGAAGTATCGGGAGGGGAGAGGTGATCGGCATTGGGTGTCAGGGAACCGTTTGTCGGAAAATCTCGAAGATCGAATGCTCAATGTCGAACATCGAAGTTACTTGGACATTCGAAATTGGGTATTCGATATTTTTCTGAAACCTGAAGCCCTAAGGACCGCAAACCGAATTCCCCTTACGGAAATACCGGTTCATCCTGCATTTCGCGACCCTCAATCCGCACCTTCATAAGCCGTAGGTCGTGGGTTCAAGTCCCTCCTCCGCCACCACTCCTTCTCCCTGACTCCGACCCGCGCGGCAACTCCTTGCCCGTCACGATCTTATCCCGATTCCCGCCCGATCGGGATACT
>CAUZEO010000485.1:0-2783 GCA_963578625.1 Kiritimatiellia bacterium
CGACCTGGTGTTGAGTGATGTCGTGATGCCCCAATTGAGCGGTCCGGACATGATCGAGCAGATGCACAAAATCCGAAGTGGATTTAAAGTGCTCTACATCTCAGGCTTCACGCAGGATCGGCACCTTAGGGACCCCAGCGGGCGAACCGCTCAACTTGTCATGAAACCCTTTTCACGAGAGCGGCTCGCGCGCAAGATTCGGGAAGTCCTGATGACCTGATTTCGTGGCACGGGCAAGATGCCCATGCCGCGGGGATTTACACTACGTGCCGGCGGTGCCTTCGTTTTTCTTGATGTGTAGCTCCGGATGGATCGCTGCGACAAAGCTGTTTGGGGGCACGGTTTCCATAATGAAAACGTTGCCGCCAATGGTGGAGCCCTTTCCGATGATTGTATCACCGCCCAGGATCGACGCGTTGGAGTAGATGACCACGTCGTCCTCGACCGTCGGATGGCGCTTGATGTGTTTGATGGGAAGACCATTTTCGTCGAGGGGGAAACTCCGGGCGCCAAGGGTCACGCCCTGGTAGATTTTGACGCGGTTGCCGATCTCTGTGGTCTCTCCGATCACTACGCCGGTGCCGTGATCGATAAAAAGGCCGAGGCCGATGGTTGCCCCGGGATGAATATCAATTCCTGTTTTCGCGTGAACCCACTCACTCATGACGCGAGGAACAATCGGTACGTCCAACAAGTAAAGTTCATGCGCAATCCGGTGTGATACGATCGCGAACAGTCCGGGGTAGGAAATCTGAACTTCCGCAAAACTGAGAGCCGCGGGATCTCCTTCGTACGCGGCCCGCGTGTCCTCGGTAATCATGCGGCGCACGTCGGGAAGCCGGCGGCAGAAATTGGAGAGGATGCAGATGGTGCGGGCCGCGGGATCCTTGATTGCTTTGCACCCTTCCGTCTTGCCCGCCTCACCTTGCCAGCCGAAAGGAAGTGCGACTTCGATTTCCCGAAGCAGAAGTCGCCATGCCTGGCACAGGGTACGGGTAAGAAAAACGGATAGTTCCTCGTTGCTGCTGACGCCTTGGGACATGCGACCGGGAAGAAGCGCATCAATCAGGACCCGCAATGCCTCCGTGATGTGCTTGGAATCCGGATAGTTGCCGAGCATCGCATTGGGGGAGTCGGTCCCCGAAGTGTCGTACTCCGGAACGAGTTCGGTGACCACGTCTGCAATCAATTCTGCGGCGTCCTGGGGTTCAAAATCGACGGGTTCTCGGTCTGGTTGGGAATTCATGCTGTTTCCATGATACGAGGGTCGAAATGAACGCGCAAGAGAAGGTTCGTGTCATAAAGCAGTTCCTCATCCGGTTGAAGGGAGAAAAACTTGCATGATTCTCCGCTTCGACGTTCAATTCCCCCGAACCGGCAAGCGGACTAAATGAAACGGCCGATCAAAATCGCGTTGTGGGGGATTGTGGTACTTTTCTTCGCGGCCGCCGTCGTTCTTCATGGTAGCAAGGACCGGCTTGTTCGCGCCGCCATCGTGAGGGTTTTGAGTGCGGCCACGGGGTTCGGGGTGGGACTCGACGAGGTCAAGGTTGGAATCCTTGCCAGAACCGCGGAATTTACGGGGCTTCGCCTCGAAAATCCGGAATCTTTCGAGATCCGGGAAGCGATCACTATCAGCCATCTGCATGTGTCCTGGACCTGGGCTGCACTTTGGAGCCGAAATGCCGAATTCAGGCACATCCACATCAGGATTCCGACGGTAACGATTGTCCGGCCCGACACCGGGCTGTCGAACTTCGAAGTCCTGGAGCGAAACATTTCGCGGTGGAAGGGCGCAGTCCCCGAAGCACCGGCACTCTCCGACCTTCCAGCCCACGAGCAGATGAAAGGGATTAGGCCAGTCGCCGCATCCTTCATTCCCGTCCCACGATTTCGACTTGCGTCTTTTGCGGAACCTGTAAATGGTCCGGTGGAGACGGCGCTGCATTCAGAGTCGGCGGGAGTTCGGATCGGCGAACTAAGAATTTACCTCGGGACGATCTATGTTGCGGATTACAAACTGGGACGAACCACTCATGCGACAATGGAATTTGAAATCGATCACGAAGAAGTATTTACGGACGTTGCCGACCTGGGAAAAGTCGGCGCCCAATTGGCTGCACGCTTCGGCGTAAACTTTATCTTGTCCGAATTCGGAGGGGGCCTCGAGCTGTCTTCGGGCGCCGAACAGGAGCTCAAATCCGCCCTGGACGAAACGGTCGGGAAAATGTTGGAGCAGGATCTGGAAATTGAAATTGAAGACGCAGAGGAAGGGTTTAAGGATCTGCTCCAGCGAAGGACGGATTGATTCGTCCTTGATGGAATATGTTTCCGGGGCACATTGGCAACCGAAACGGAGTTGAAGCTTACGTTGGATGCGGCCGCGATTCCACGGATCGCGGAGCTTCCGATTGTCCGCGATTTTACCGCAAACGAGGCAAGCCGCAACCGTCTCCGCAGCGTCTATTTCGACACCCCGGACCTTTCCCTGCCGGAGAGAGGAGTGGTTCTGCGTGTTCGGAGTCAGGAAGGCCGTTGGATTCAGACTGTAAAAACCGCGGGGAAAGCCAGCGGCGGATTTCATCAACGCGGCGAATTTGAATCCCAAGTTGCCGATGCAAACCCGAACTACGCGCGACTGGTATCCGAGAATGGTCTCACGCTCTTTTCCGACCCAGACCTCCTGGAGCAGCTGGGACCCGTTTTCGAAACCGACTTTTGGAGAACCAGCCGGCATCTGAATCTTCCCTGCGGCTCGGTGGTAGAGCTGTGCCTGGATTCGG
>CAUZEO010000486.1:0-2761 GCA_963578625.1 Kiritimatiellia bacterium
ACGGGCTGTACGTGGGAAGCCTGTTTCGTGATGGCCGTTCCGCCCCCGACGCCATGCCGGCGAATCCGGTTCGGGGCGAATCTCACCGGAACACCTCCATGATGGGCGAGTGGTTCGGCGGACAGTTGTTCCGCAACCCGCGCGACGGGAAACCCTACATCGTAGGCGAGCATCATAGTGCGGGCGGCAATTGCATCTACGAGCTGACCGGGCTGGACGAGGCGAAGCGCCTTGCCGACATCGAGATCTCGTTCTCTCCCGAGGCGTACGCGGAGGCACAAGCGATGGCCGGCCCGGGCTCCGCTACCGAAGAGCAGGAAGATCCCCTCGTCGTGCAAATGGGCCGGCCCACCTCGGCCGTCACCATTGATGGAATCGGTAACGAGTACGATTCGGGCACCGAGGCCGTGGCCCGGTTCAGGAAGGATGATGCCCACCAGGCCACCGCCATGGCCTCCTACGACGATTCAAACCTCTACCTTTTCTATTCCGTCCAGGATGCCTCGCCGCTGCAGAATTCAGGACGGCTCGGCATCAACGAGCTGTTCAAGAGTGGGGACTGCGTGCTGTTCGAACTGGGGACGATTCGGGACGTCGAAGATACATCCTCAAAGCTCCAACGCGGCGATTGGCGTTTGTTGCTGGCAAAGAAGGAGAACGAGCACATAGCCGTGCTCTATAACTATGTCCGTGACAGCACCAACACCTGGATCGAAATCTCATCCGGGCTTGGCACGCTGCGGGTCGACGAATTCAAGGTGATCGCGGGCGCCCGGATTGCCACCCGATTGACGAAAAGCGGATACACGCTGGAAGCGTCCATTCCGCTGGACGAACTGGGCTTCCTGCCGGAACCCGGGAAAGATTTCCGCGGCGATTTCGGCGTCGTTTATTCCGACCTGAAAGGAACGACAAACCGGTTGCGCATGCATTGGGCAACGCGGGACACAGGGCTGGTGAGTGATGCCTACAACGAAGCGCAGGTGAAGCCCGCGCAGTGGGGCAGGATTCGAATACGCTGATGGGGGAATGATGCGAAGGACATTACATTTACATACTGGGAATTGGGCGGTGCACAATTACTTCTTGGCCCTTTTTCCTTTTTGTGGCTACGACGCCCCGGTGCTGCTGTACAATGGCGGTATGCTGTGGAACCCGCTCCGCGGCACCCGGATTCCCTTGCCGGAGCTCCCCCCGCCCGAGCCGGTCGGCCGCATGGCCTGGTATCGCTGCATTCCCGCGAACGTCTGTGGCGATCCGCGGGAAGAACTGGTGCTCTACAATCCATGGACGACCCGAATCTACATCTACACGCAACATGACAACGATGGGCGTGCATTTAGGGGTTACAAGGCCGGTCCGCGTCAGTACAATCCTCGACTCATGGATTGACTAAGAAAGATGATTTTCGCAATCAACAGGTGGGTATGGGTTTTCTCTGCTCTAGGGATTTTCGCGTGGCATGTGGATGCGAAGGCGTCCCAGGCCTATACCTACGCCGCCGACCGCACGGTCAACCATGAGATTCACGCGGTGCCGGCCCCGGTGCCGGTCGCCATCGACGGAGAATTGGACGAATGGGATACGTCCGGGGGCATCCTGTGCTGTAAAGACGTCAACAGGGTGCTCGATCGATACGCCACGCGGTTCTACATGATGTATGACCAGGACGCTTTCTATGTGGCGGCCAATGTTCATGACCACACCCCCATGGTCAACGACTTCGACCCACGATTCGAAGAGCTCATTTGCCACCGCGGCGACACCGTGTTCTTTCGTTTCCGATCCGGCGAGCATCACACAAACTTCTTCGTGTACTACTGGAAACAAGGACAGCAACCGGCCGTGGTGCTGGCCGGCGGCCGTGCGTGGCATAAGGACAAGCAATTCAGCGACGGTTTGGCGGCAGGTTGCGAGGCTGCGTTTGACAAATTCGCCGACGGCAAAGGGTATGTTGTCGAGATGCGCATCCCCTGGGCGGTGATCACCGGGGACAAAAACAGAAAACCTCCGCAAGCGGGCGATCAGTTTCCCGGATCGGTCGGCACCTACTGGAACGGCCAGTTCCCCCGAAGCATCTACCAGTTCAACTATTTCGATCTTTCAGATCGAGATCAGTCGCCACCGGACACGTGGTGGTATCCCAAGGTGTGGGGAACCGTTAAACTCAGCCGGCACGGCGACCTGGAACTGCCGACACCGCCCTGGTTAACCAGGGTTCCGGTCAGCGAATCGAAGCCCGGTCCGGTCGCTGTCCGTTATGACCTGCCGCATGATGCGAACGTGACCGTCGTGATTGAGGACGAACAGGGCGGGCGCATCCGTAATCTGATCGGTGATCAAAAGCGCCCTGCCGGTCCCAACGTGGACTACTGGGACGGTGCGAACGACGGCGGACGGTTGGTCGAACCCGGGACCTACCGCTACCGCGGGCTCTACCATCGACCGCTGGACCTGGCCTATCAATTCGCCTACGGAAATCCGGGTGAGCCGCCCTGGACCACGGCAGAGAGCACCGGGAACTGGTTGTCCGACCACGCGAATCCCTCGGACGTTTGTGCAGACGAGAAACGCGTCTACATCTGTGCGAACCACTCCGAGAGCGGCAGCACGGTGATTGCCGTGGACTTCGATGGGAGGCGCCTGTGGGGCGCGGGAAACTTCTGGGGTGGCTTGGTGGAACGGCACGGGGATCATCTGTATATGGTGGCCGACGAAGGCCTTTACCACCACCGCATCCAACTCCACAAACTGGACCCGG
>CAUZEO010000487.1:0-2753 GCA_963578625.1 Kiritimatiellia bacterium
GCCTCAAAAACCCAGGAGCTTCCGGGAACGGTTGTTGGGGTCGCGTTATCAATCACCGTGCCCACGGCGTATTGCTCCAAATTTTCATCAAAAGTGAGAGCGCCGAAAGAAGGTGAAGTGGTTACAACAAGCATTCCTGCGATCAGTAGTGTTTCCGTGATCAATATTGTTTTCATCATTTCCATCTCTTTTCCCATCTTATCAGTATCGAGTCATGCCGGTGCCCGATTTCAGTTCACGCTGAACCGGCACATTAAATTTCCGAAGAGATTACGGTGTCGTACCGACTCTTCAAACATATCACGGAGCTGTTGCGTTGAACAGACGGAATAATGAATATTCATATGTGTTTCCCAGTGCTTGTCAAGCTATTTGTCGACTAAATGCTTGCCCTTTTCGGCCCGCCGAAAAGTAGCCGAATTCGAACAGAACTTATAATTCGGGCACGGAATCGTTAGATTGAGCGGATGGGATGGGAGTGTGTCAGAGAGTCTGCGGCAGCTTGTCCGCGACAAAGCGTCCGGCCTTCCGCATGGGGGCGATGGTGGCTTTCAGATGATCCCGCATGAAGAACGGATAGATGTTCTTGAATTCCTCGACGTCGGTTTCTCTCGGGCTGATGTCGACCACCGTGCTCCCGCGGAACTGCGCGGTGTATGGCGTACCACAAATCGTGTAGATTTCCGTCGTCTCGGCGACCGGGAATTCCAGCGTGACCGTTTCCCTGCCCTTCAGGTTCTGAAGGACCAGCCAGGAGCCTGCGTGCGGGGGGGTCACAGGCTTGTCATTCACAAAGCAGGAGAGCCCGGCCCGGTCAACCCAGTACGGGAGCCGTACCTGGAGCGTGTGCGCCTGCTTGTTCTGGAGCACCACCTTCCCTTCATAAGGCAGGTAGCTGAGCACGTTCAACCAGGGTGATACCCGGTTCAGGAAGAGGTTGACCGTGGCCACACCCTGGTCGAAGCGCGTAATCCCCTCCCAGGCGTAGTAGAGTGAGCGAGCGCCGTGGGCCACGCAGCACGCGTTTGTTTCGGATTGGCGGCACGCGGTCAATCGGTCGCTTCCGAAACCGCCTACGACTCGTCGCAAGGTCTCGTCATATTCGCTTCCGGCGCCGGTTACTTTCTTAATCAGATCGAAGTCAACAATCTGAAGTTCAATCAGGTGATTCCGGATGATCGAGTCCACGTCGTCCCAGTAGTCCCCCAGCCCCGCATCGCTCAGCATGACCGCCAGGATGAGCATGTTGGCAACGCCGCAGCCTTCATTCCGTTCCGACAGGTCGACCGATCTGCCGTACCGCGTGGGCTTGAGCCAGGAAGCGACGAACCCCAATCGAATGACGCCGTGGCGCCGGCCGTGCTCATACCCTTCCCGAGCGATCTGCTTGAGATGCTCGTCACCGATAACGCCGCCGAACAGGAGGTATGCCTGCAGAATGTCTGTATGGGCACGGCCATGTCCCGCACTGATCCCGTGCTCGTGTCCAGGAGCGAGGACGTCATCCTTCTCCCAGGGGTAGCCCGGCTGGAGGCATCGCTTCAGCAGTTTCCGGGAGTACTCCGCGGCTTGTTCGGATAGATCGTGTTCGTCTTCCCACAGTTTCGGCTGGAGGGAAAATTTCACCAGCTTTCGCGCATGATCGAGGGCCGCCTTATCGCCGGACCGCACATGCCACCGGACCATGGTTTGGATCACGCACGCTGCCTCCCATTTGTTGGTGCCCTCCAATCCCCCGTCTTGCTCGAACAGGGGTTCCTGCGGCTCGCCGGCCAGCGTGGGCGTGCCACGCAGCGTATAGTGCCACTTGCCTTGCGCATCCAGGGACCATTCCGGGGGATAGTAGGCGCAATCGCCCACCTGAATGGCGGACTGTTTCAGCCCGTCGCACAGCACCTTCGCCCATTCCAGCCAGACCGGGTTATCGTCACTCGCATGTCGCTGAAGGAGCGCCATGACAAAAAAACCGGCGTGAGATGGATAGCACGTGCCGGCCGGCGGACCATCTTTGGAAATCGGGTAGTACAATTGGCCGTCTTCAGCGACCTGTTGCAGAACCGCCCGAGCCGCGGCCACCTCGACATCCGCGTACTCGTCGCTGCCACACATCGCACGGTTCAGCGGCAGCGCACGCAGGAACTTCATCGGCATCGCCCAGTTGGGGTGGTCGTCGTACGGCTCCAGGATGCCGAACCGGAAACATTGCGTCCCCGCATAGTGCTGATCGGGCTTCATGTTCCCGATCATGCCGTTCACGGACAAAGCCGCGCGGTCAGCCAGATCAAGCGTGTCGGGCATCTCCACTTCCTCCCAGCGCCCGGCCGGATTGATCGCCTCGGGCGACAAAACGGCTTCCAGATCCGGCAACCGGTCAACCACCGATTTTAGATTGCCTGCCTTCGACTCCACTTTTTTGCCCGAATTCATTAGATTTAGACCGTTTTTAGCAATGTTTATGAGATTTACAACAAAACAAAGGAGAATCTTGTTGCTTTTTCCAGCCAGGCCGGCTATAGGAGAAGAATAGTATGTATATCGTACAGATCCTCTCGCGGGCAATTGGAGCAACCAAACAATGGAGAAGAATATGAAACTGACGAAAGCACTACTGATCGCAGGAATGATTTTTGTAACCACTTCACCTTCTTTCGGCGCTCTCACTTTTGATGAAAATTTGGAGCAATACGCCGTGGGCACGGTGATTGATAACGCGACCCCAACAACCGTTCCCGGAAGCTCCTGGGTTTTTGAGG
>CAUZEO010000488.1:0-2752 GCA_963578625.1 Kiritimatiellia bacterium
GGGCCGAAGCGCCCCGCACCAGCAACTCGGCGCCGACTACCAGTACGATGAATCCGACCAAAATCGTGATAATTGCAGCAGTCATTTCAATGGGCACTGATCGTCGGCCATGTTCGGCGCCTGGGCAGTATGTAATTGATCGAAAAGGCGGAAACCAGTCTACTCT
Source organism: Kiritimatiellia bacterium (assembly GCA_963578625.1). Lineage (GTDB taxonomy): Bacteria > Verrucomicrobiota > Kiritimatiellia > SLOV01 > SLOV01 > CAUZEO01. The sequence goes on from CAUZEO010000488.1 coordinate 167, forward strand.
GCCCCATGACATCGAAATCGAACGTTTCCGACCACATCAAACTATGGGTGGGCCTGGTCCTCGCGGCGCTTCCGGTCATCTTCATTTTCCAGAACATGCACGCGACCCCGGTTACATTCCTGTTCTGGTCCATCAAAATCTCCCTGGCGCTATTGATTTTCGTCGTCCTCGGGATCGGCGTGATTGTAGGCTGGCTTTTCGTGAGTTGGTTAACTTACCGGCGAACCCGCAAGAAGAGCGAATAATGCCGACTTCTGAGATTCTCTACCGGCTTGCATCCGCGGCAACCGGCTGGATCTTCGGCAACTGAATGACACTTACATCCTTTGCGCGCAGCAGCTCGATCAGCCCGTCATTTCCGACGACGTGACCGGCGCCCACAATGATAAAGTGGCTCTTGCCGGTATGTAGATACGCCTCGATTTTATCCGCCATCTTACGGTTACGATCTGAAAACAACCGCTTGTAGGCCTTTTCGAGGCCATCGACATTATGCAGGTATCCGTGCAGCAACTCCTTTAGTTTCAGGGGATCCCCGGCTTTCCACGCCGCCATCATTTCGGCGACGAGATCCCCAATGTTCTCCAGGTCGAGCAGGGTATATTCAAGCATGAGGCTCTGCTCCTCCGGAGTAAACGCATCCAGGAAATTGATCTGGTATTCGACGCCTTCCAACTCCACGATGGTCTTCGCCTCCCGCGCCTTGTGCAGGAAATGGATCTCAATACCGTTTGCCGCGTCGAATCCGAGTTTTTGCATTTCCAGCGTGGTAATCATCTGCGCAACGTACCAGGGATCAAATTTGTCGAGCGTTTCAATCTTCAATTTCGCTTCGTCCGCGTAGGCAACAAGCCGTTGATAAGCGTCTTCAGAAAGAACATCCTTCAGCCCCTTGCCGGTGATGTTCATGGCGCGGCCGAGCATCATCCCGATCACTTTGGGAGACTTGACCCCCTCCGGGTCAGCTTCGACAGCGACGACATCCGATGCCGAGAAAGCGTCCTCGACCGTGGCCGCCAATGGATAGATATCGGGTTTTGCCACATGGATCGAACCAAGCAGAAAGGATTCCGCAGCCGTTCCCGGCGCTTTCAGGCTCCAGCAAAAGGGCCGGCTTGTGGGGCTCTCCGCATCATTTTCCGCCCACACGCTCGCGGCGGTCAGCAATGCACACAGCACGATCGCGGCACAATAGTTCATGGCATGCAAGCAAATCATCTTGTTACTGGTTCTGCAACCGTTCAGAATCCGCCCCAATGACTTCCGCCGCAGTAGCGACCCTTCTGGTCATCATCATCATCCTGGTTCTGCTGGTGAAGTTCAACCGCGCGCCTGATTTCACAATCTGGGGAGGGTTGACTCTGCTGATGCTTCTTCCAGTACCCGATCCGCATGGAAGTGGATGGGTCCTTGGCGTCATAACACCGGCCGCAGCACTCTCCGGGCTCGCCAACGAGAGCGTCGCCACTATCGCCGCACTTTTCATTGTTGCCGCCGGTCTCCGCGAAACAGGGGCCTTTTCCTGGATCGCAAATCGATTTCTCGGGAGCCCCAGGTCGGTCCTCGATGCGCAAAATCGAATCGTGTGGCCGACCGCCGCGTTGAGTGCGTTTCTCAACAACACCCCCCTGGTTGCGATGCTTTTGCCGGTGGCTGACGATTGGGCCAAGAAACACCAGATTTCCCTTTCGAAGCTGCTGCTGCCGCTTTCCTACGCTTCTATTCTAGGGGGCGCATGCACCCTGATTGGAACCAGCACCAATCTGATCGTGAACGGGTGGCTCGTTCAGGAAACGGGTGAAGGTCTCCACATGTTCGAGATGTCGATCGTGATGGTTCCGATCGCGATTCTCGGCATCCTCTTCATGTTATTCTCCAGCCGATGGCTCCTGGCTGAACGCCGTCCGGCGTTCAGCACGGACGACGATGCGCGGGAATATACGGTCGAAATGATCGTAGAACCCGGCAGCGATCTGGTCGGGAAAACCGTAGAGGAGGCGGGCTTGCGCGGATTACCGGGACTATTCCTGATCGAAATCGGACGGGAAGCCTACACTCTTGCCGCGGTATCGGGGAGCATCCAGTTGCAAGGGGGAGACCGCCTTGTTTTCGCCGGGATCGTGGATTCGGTCGTGGATTTGCAGAAAATCAGAGGCCTTCGTCCGGCAACAGAACAGGTCTTTAAACTGGACGAGAAGCGGCACGACCGAATGCTGGTGGAGGCGGTGCTCAGCAACACCGGCCCCCTGGTCGGACGCACGATCAAGGAGGGCCGGTTTCGAACCCGGTACAACGCCGCCGTCATTGCCGTCGCGCGAAGCGGAAAACGTATCCAGGGGAAAATCGGGAATATTCGTTTGCGAACCGGGGATACCCTCCTGCTCGATGCGCGCACGGGGTTTCTGGCACAACAGAGAAACAGCCGGGACTTCTTCCTCGTCAGCGGGACAAGCGCGAAAGCTGCGGTTCACTATGAACGGGCTCCGATCGCCATGGGGATTCTCATTGCGCTGGTGGCGACAGTCAGCGTGGGCTTTGAGTATGTGACGATGGTGCAGGCGGCAGTTGCGGCCGCAGCCCTTACGG
>CAUZEO010000489.1:0-2725 GCA_963578625.1 Kiritimatiellia bacterium
GCGGAATGAATTCCGCGCTACGGGTGGCGCATTGCGCTTCGTGGTCGAGAAATCGTCGCAAACAAGAACGATTATGGAAGACAGTAGTACGAATTGGAGCATCCATCATCCTGCACCGGACAAAGGACTTCTGAAGAAGTGGCCTACCGTTGGGCAGGGATATTTTTCGGTTTCCATTTCCCCCAAAGCTTGCACTTGGAGCCCTGTTGCGGCATCTTCCACACCGGATTGGAGACCTCGGTAACATGCGAATAATCATCACTTCCATCATTCTTTCGGTCTATCTGATTACCCCTGCTTTTCCCTTCTGGCAGCCCGCGGAGAAGAAGCTGATTCATGCCGGGTACCCCGCGGAAGTGGCTTACATTCGGCAGCACATCGACGCAATGAAGGAGCTACCGTTTGACGGGACCATCTTTGCCATCCATGAGCTGAGGCCGCTTTTCAACTATGAGCGGAAAATTGCGAAGGAGGAGGTTCAGTCCTACTTTGACGACGTGGCAGCCACGGATTGGGGGCGTGTTTCCGAAAACTTTCTGCTGATGCAGGTCGAACAGATGGCGGAGATCGACTGGTACGATGACGAACAGTGGGAAATCGTCGAGCACAATCTCAGGCTGTCGATCGATGCGGTGGTTGCGGCCGATGCAAGGGGCATCATCTTCGATCCGGAGCAGTACAATTACAGGCTGTGGAAGTACGAGAAGGCGAAGCACATAGATGCGAAGACCTACGAGGAGTACTTCAACCAGTTGCGCAAGCGGGGCGCCCAGTGGATGAACGTCGCCCAATCGGTGAAGCCGGATATCAGGATCCTCCACTACTACATGATGACGGCCTTCAGCTCCTACTATGGCGTGAAGGCGTCGGCGGGCAGTGATCCCGTCGATCTGCTGGCAAAAGGCAGTTACGGACTCTACCTTGGATTCATCAACGGCATGCTGGACGCGGCCGGTTCGGACGTGGTTTTTATCGACGGGAATGAGCCCGCCTACTACTACGGCACGCGCGCCGCCTACGACGAGGCCTTCCTGCAGATCAAGCAGGAGCGATTGTACCTGATTGCTCCCGAAAACAGGGAAAGATTTCGTCGACAAGTCCAGGTGGGATCATCGCTCTACATCCAGGGAACCTTCGGCATGCGGAATTACTCTATCCAGGCACTGGGCGCTTTCCTGGATCCGGAGGGGCAATTGAAATTGCTGGAGCACCGGGCGTACCAGGCGCTGCGTACGGCGGACGAATATGTGTGGTGCTATAGCGACTCCAAGTTTGTCAATTGGTTTGCGAATGCTGTCCCTGCCGGCGCTGCGAATGCCCTGGCTTCCGCCAGGAGCAAAATCGCCACCGGAGAACCGTTGGGTTTTTCCGAAGAACCGTTCGAGGAGGTGAAACGACAACAGCAGGAGATCATGATAAATGGTCGAGCCAGCATAGTCCCCTTGCGTGCGGAGATCAAAAGAGTGGGCGCGAGTGGCCCGCCGGTCATTGACGGCAACCTTGATGACGCCATCTGGAGGAGCGTGAAACACCTGGGGCCGTTCCAGGTGCCGAATATCTACAAAAAAGATACGTTACAAGCGCCGACGACGGCGCAGGTGGCCTGGGACGACGAAAATCTGTACGCCGCCTTCACCTGCCGGGAGCCGGACGTCGAGAAGATGTCGCGCCGCAAAAAGGAAAACGATTCGGGTGTCTGGAATGACGATTGCGTGGAAGTTTTCATCAGTGCCGCTGAAGAGACCATTCCCTATCGTCACTTTATGGCAAATTCGCTCGACACTCATTTCGATGCTAGCTGGATTGCGCGAAAGAAGATGGACGCAAGTTGGGGTGGCGAGTGGATGACCCGATCGGTCTTGGGAGAGGAAGGTTGGACGATCGAGTTCGCGATTCCTTGGGCTTTGATTGGATCCCGGCCGAATCCTGGGGACGAACGCCGCGCCAACGTGACCCGTCACCGGATTCCCCACGAAGAAGAAACCACCACGTGGACTCCGATGTACAAAACCTTCAGTGATACCGAGTTTCTAGGCACTTGGGTTTTTCAGGATTCCGGACCCTGAACAGAATGGCATTGGCACGATCATGATCTTTCCTTGTTCTGTTCGGGCTGGAAGCCCAAGCTACGGGACGGAGACAGGAAGGTTTCATAAATTCGCACCTATACCGCTGGAGGATGATAATTCGCCGATTTCGATACATGTTTTTGCTCATTGCCGGCGTCGTCGCGACCGATACGCGGGGTGAAAATCCTGAGGACGGCAACGGCTATTGGCCGCAATTCTGCGGTCCGACCCGGAACCTCATCAGCCCGGATACGGGGCTCTTAAACAAGTGGCCACCCGAGGGACCTCCCTTGATCTGGAAAGTCGACGGTCTCGGCCACGGATTCTCGGCAATTTCGGTATCGGATGGATTAATTTTTACGCAGGGGTATTTCGGTGAGGAAGAAAAGGTGATCGCCTTGGCCGAAGATGTTGGCACCCAGGTTTGGGCCGCGGTGGCATCACCGGTGGTGGATGTACAATTTCCCGGTAGCCGATCAACACCGACTGTGGACGGCGACTATCTCTATGTGGAAACCGTCGGCGGAATCGTGGCGTGCCTGGAAAAGCGCACCGGTCGGGAGATTTGGAGCAGAGACCTAATCAAGGATTTCCAAGGCACGCGTAACTCGTTTGGATACTGCGAATCAGTTCTGGTTGACGGAGACAAGATCATT
>CAUZEO010000490.1:0-2722 GCA_963578625.1 Kiritimatiellia bacterium
GCTGCATAGACAGGGGATTTAAAGCCGTATGTGTCTGGAGTGGCCATAACGCCGCCGCGCTTGCTGAATACGTGCCACAATTAAATTCACGCCTTCAGGAAAAGTATCCGGATAGGAGGATCTACGTATCTGCCTGTGACGGAGGTTTGGTACCCCAGAAGCAGGCCAGGGAGGCAGGAGTGGATATTATCGCGGATCATGCAGGGTATTGGGAAACCTCCATCATCATGGCAACCCATCCCCATCTAGTGCACATGGACAGGGTAGCCGGGAAAGATCCCGATTCGCTCTGCGTGACGAATAATGATGTATTGAACGCGTCCGCGAAAATGGGCCATAAAATTATCGAGCTCTGCGGATCTTCCATGGGTACCCACATGAAGAAGTTGCTCAGCGAAGTTGTGGTTGAAGTCCCCATCCCTGAACCAATGCCTGAGGCAGCACTCTAAAGTCGGAGGCAAAGCACAAGCCCCAGGTGGAGCCTCTACGGACATGCCGGAAAGGTCTTCTACCGTATGCGGGCAACATGCGTTCGGTGAATCGGGACTACGATATCTGCGCTTTCATATCTGCCACGAAAACACGGCGAGTTCCACTGACGAATGTATTGAACGTGACATAGCGCCATGTTCGATCCCAAGTTGAATGGGGATCGACGCGAATTACGGTCTCTTCGCAGGGCTGCTGTGTGTATGGACGCGCAAAATGACTTCTTCGTGTCCGGTCTTGAGATCAACTTGCGCTGGCAGCGAGTGATGATGGCGCAGGCCAACTACGACGAGAACAAGACGACCAACCTCCTGAACGGCATTGTGGGGGGGGGGGCAGTCCTTCGAGCCGGGAATGCTCTGGACCCTGTCGATCCCGACCCCGAAGTGGAATAGAAATACATGCATTAAAAGCACCCGCATTGTTTTTCTTTTGCAATGTCAGGGTGAAATCCGCTAGGTCTGCACGCGGAGTAAACTTTACGCAACGGATTTCAACCCAATTGTTGGAAAGAAAAAAAATCATGATGGTAAAAGCATTTCTTGCGAGATCTCTCATCCTGTTCCTCTTCACCTTCTGTGCTTCCACCCAGGCGGATGTCCCCAAGGGCGAAATCATCTTCGAGGATGACTTCTCAGAGGGAACAGACAAGTGGATCGACGGCGACAAGGGGAGCATCCGTGAAGGCTGGTATCATCTTCGTGGCGAACAGGGGGTTCTACACCGCGTTGCGGTGAAGGACAGCGGGGAGTGGACCGATTACATCGTCGAGTTCGATCTTGAAATTGTGAACGTCATCGCGAGCTGGATGGTGCGATGCGAACTCGACCCGACGCCGAGCCGATCCTACCTGTTCTGTTTCAACGGGCGGGAGTTGCAACGGAATGTCGCGTTGGACAAGAATCGTCCGGCCGGCGAAATCATCGTGCGCAATCCGGTGAAACACGGGGAAGCGTGCCGGATCACCATCGTGGTCAAGGGCGACACGATAAAACATTACATCGACGGGGAGCTGGTCGATGTGTTGACCGATGACTCCCTGCCCAAGGGCGGATTCGGATTCCGGCAGATGAACGCCGAGGCGGGCGCGTTCGCGAACGTGAAAGTTCACGCCCTGCCGCCGGCGATGGCCGACGCGCTCTCTTCAAGTTCCGGTTTAATCCCATACCCGGTGGCCTCCATTCCCCTGGTCTCGAAACCTCCCGCCCTGGACGGCGTAATCGTGGAGAATGAATGGTCCGAAGCCGCTCGCCTTGCCGGATTTTCCGATCTGAGCGGTAAGCTAGCCCGAAAGCAGACCGTCGCATTGGTTTCGTGGGACAGCGGGAATATCTATTTCGCATTCCAGTCGCAAAAGAAATTCGACCGCAACGTGCCGACCCTGGAACGCGACAATAATGCTTTGTTCAACAAGGACGCGATCGAAATCAACCTGAAGCCCGGCGCCGGGAAGTGGATGAAGCTGGCTTTTGATCACGTGGGTTCGCAGTGGGACAACCGGTTCAAAGGAAACAATCCTCTCAACGAAAGCTGGAATCCGGAGTGGGAAGTCCGGCACCACATCATCAATGACGAGTTCTTCGTAACCGATACCTGGCAGGCCGAAGTAGGGATCCCCTTTTCGTCCCTGGGGGTGAAACCGCCGGCGCCGGGCGAGCGGTGGTCGGTCCAGATCTGCCGCAATTTCGATGACATCGACGATCTCGGCTATCCCGTCGGCGAGCGCTGGACGAGTTGGTCGCCCGCCACCCAGGGCGGATTCAATGAACCCACAACATTCGGGGCCTTCCGGTGGGTGCGGAACGCGCCGGTATTCAGGCTTCTCGATTACCGGGACATCGCCAACGGCCAGGTGGGTTTTCATGGGGAGCTTATAGCGCCGGGGTCCGAAGGCGTTCTTGTCAAGCTCCGGGCATCTCTCGCCGGCCAGGAAGAGAATCTGCTGGTGAACAGGGAAACTTCCGTTGATGCGGGCGAGGCACAACCCTCCGTGCCGGTGGCGATGGACGATGTGCTGGACCTGGCGGAGATCGCCGACGTGGTGGTTTCGTGGGAGGTGATCGATTCATCAGACGGTTCGACCATTGCCCGGGCCGCGACGAGGACGGAGTGTGTTCCTTCTTTCGCCCTGACCTATGCCCCATTGTTCACCCGGGAAACGATCGTCATCGAAGGGGACCTTTCGCGGATGAGTGGATTGCCTGCCGAGGTCGCGTTGGCGGTCTCAATCCGG
>CAUZEO010000491.1:0-2713 GCA_963578625.1 Kiritimatiellia bacterium
GATGGCGATCGCCCCGTGGTGCGGCGAATCTACAATCCGTTTCACCAGCACGACGCCTTCAAAAAGCTTGCTACGGATGCGCGGATTATGGACCGGATCGAGGCCCTGATCGGGGAGAATATCGAACTGCATCACAGCAAGCTGAATATGAAACCGGCAAAAGTTGGATCCGCCGTAGAGAGGCACCAGGATCTAACTTATTTTCGACATACCAACGACGATCTCGTAACCGTCCTGATTTACGTCGATGAGGCCACGAAGGAAAACGGATGTCTGCAGGTGTTACCGAAACAGCATCGTGGATACTTGACTCACAACGATGCCGAAGGATTGTTTGCCGGAATGGTGACCGACGACGTGGACTCCGGAGAATTCGGCACCCCGGCGTTACTGGAAGGGCCGGCGGGCAGTGCAATCTTCATGCATTGCCTGGCGGCCCCATAGCTCCTTGCCCAATCTTTCCTCTACCGGAAGGCGGACGATCATTTTTGAGTATAAGGCCGCGGACTCGGTCGAGATCCAGGTGAGCGGAGGAGTGAAGAACACCATAAGACGACGAACTACAAAGACGAATTTCACAGGTTTTTGCGTGAGTACCGCATCAAGTATGTCGAGCGGTACGTGTGGGACTAAATGACTTCCACGACATATACCTGCGGATTGCCCGAACAATCGGAGGTATAAACAACGCGCTCTCCCGCCTCATCAAACGCGGGATGCGGGTGGGTCCACTGCGGGCCATAGACACCGTCTGCTTTCATCTCCATCCAACTCAAGGATTTCCCTTCCTCGCCCCGGATGGATGTCCAGACCTCCGGGCCGGCGGCGAAATCTTGTTCCCACTGGGTGCCCCCGTTGGAGGAGCGGGGGTAGCAAAGGGTACCGTGCCCGCCCGTCTCCGGATCGATCAACACCAAGCCCAGATCCGGATGATTGGTATCGGAGACGATGCGGGTTCCGTCGCGACTTGAGGCCATATGCCAGGTGTTGAGTTCGGCGATCGTTTTCATCTCGCGATCATGAATGTTCATACGGGCGAGCTTATAGGGCCAGACGGAGAAAATGAGGTCGTCGGATGAGCCCAGAAAAGATTCATGTACGATGAATTCGTGCTTTTCGTTTTCGTAGAGACATTGATTGTCTGTGCCGTCCCGCCCGATTGTCCAGAGGCGGGGCAGGGGATCACCGGCATATTCAATGATGTCGGAATTGCCCGGGTGAAATTGGGGGTGAATAATCTTCTCCGGACGTTCGAAAATGGTCTTTCCCCGGCGGTTTTTGATATCGATCAGAAAAAGTCCGTGCATCGCGTCACGTTTGCAGGCGGTGACGAGGTGTCGGCCGTCCGGGCTGGGGCCGCATTCGCCGAGCGAGGCGCCTTCGAGGGAGGCCAGCACTTCGTCTTCCAGGGTGTCCAGGTTGATCTGCCGTACTTCGCCCTGCTTGTTCGTGTAGAATATGTGCTGCCCGCCGCGGCTGAAGGAGGGAGAGAACGGTTGGAGGCCTGTTGCGTTGCTCACGCAGGTGGCCGCGCCGGTTTTGAAATCGAACAGGCAAAGCTGTGGATCACCGCTTCTGTGTGTTACGAACCCCACCTGTTTCGGAGCCCCGAGTCGAAAGGAGCTGTTCAGGAAGAAAAAGGAGTGGTTGATCGATCCGTGGTCCGTGAGCTGATGGATTTCCGCACCGGTTATCGGATCGGGAAAAGTGTTTGGCTTGTCCGGGAGGTTGGCGCCTTTTTCGAGAACGTTGTTCATGGTGTTGATCGGTCGAATCAGTCCAATTCGCTTATGGTGACGGGTTTCATCTTGCGGTGGGCGGATTCGCGGAGCGCATCGCAGACGCGCATGGTGTCGATCGCGCGATCGGGCCAATCCGAGTTGGGTGTGCCGGAGAGTATGGCGCTGCCGAAGTTCTCAATCATTCGGACTTCCTGTACACAATCTTTGAACTCGTATCGTGAGCGGTCCCCGGGTTGGCCAATAATCTCGAACTCGGCAAAGTCTTCTTGAACCGGCAGGGTGAAATGTTCGCATCGCAGGATCGCCTTGTTCCCAACAACTTCCAGATCCTTTCGAAAGGCGGTGTCGAACGCGCAATCGATCATACCGGTTCGGCCGTCATCGTATCGCAGAATCCCGGTAACATGCATATCCACGCCGTTTCCGAAGGTTCCGGAAGCAGATACCTCCTCGGGCAATCCGCCAAACGCCCACAAACACGCGCCGACGCAATAATAACCGAGATCACCGATGACGCCGCCCCCCAGGTTTGCGTCCAGGCGAATGTTTTTTTCGGGATTGGGTCCAACATCGAAGGAGAACGATGCGAAGACAACGCGAAGGTCTCCCAACTCGCCATCGGTGATTGCCTGTCGCATGGCGGTGGTCCGGTCGTGGTGGAACCACATGACCCCGTCCATGAACTGCACACCGCACCTGAGACATGCTGCGGTCATTCTCGCCGTTTCTGCCCCATCGACCTCTGTCGGCTTTTCGCAGAGCACATGCTTCCCCTTCTCCGCGGCGCGAATCGTCCATTCCCCGTGGAGCGAGGGCGGCAGTGGAATGTAAACGGCATCGATTCCGGGGTCGTCAAGTAGCTCGTCATAGGATCCGAACGCTCGTTCAGCGCCGTGCTCGCCAGACCATTCCCGTGCATGTTCCAGGCTTCGACTGGCAATGCCCGCGAGGCGCGCATTGCTCGCGCGCTG
>CAUZEO010000492.1:0-2689 GCA_963578625.1 Kiritimatiellia bacterium
GAGGTCCGCAAAATCAAGGTCGCGTTTCCGTTGCTCAGCGGCATCGGCTGGACGCCGGACTTTGCCGACGATCGCTACCTGTTCCCCTACTCGGTCGGCGTGCTTGGCGATCGACCCGCGAAGTTCGTATCGCCTTACGGCGGAGGAACCGGATCGGGCGGCAGTTACAACCAGCAGATGATCAGCTTCTCGCCGACGGCCGGCGGAGCCCTCTACCTGCGGGCCAACGACCCGAGCGGAGGCTACAAGATTCAGCACCTGACCCGCACCGATCCGAGCGGACGCGAACCCGCCTATTCCTTCCAGGGGATTGTTCACAATCTCCTATATAACCAGGCGTCGCCCGGCATGGTGTTCCTGGAGCCCTTGCCAAAGACACCCGGCACAAGCCTTGCTTTCAGCTACGTCCAACGAGACCTTGAGCCCAACGAACGGTGGCTCCTGCCCAGGTCGGTGATCGGGCTGTGCAACGGGGACTGGCACCAGGCCATGAACGCCTACCGGGGATGGTACGAGAGCTGGTCCCACAAGCGGCCCCACCCCAGCAAACTCACGTCAAAATTCAATGCGGAAGGGATCTCGCCGGTGTTCCACTACCACTCTGAAGAGGGGTACAACACAGACATCCGCCGGCCCGGGCACCTTCCCTTGGTTCACCTCGAGCCGGAGTATTGGACCGAGAACACACCCGACGTTCTCGAGCATACCGCCTACTGGGAATCCGACGAGGTCACGGACGAGTATCTCGAAGAGATGCGCGGCATCGCCGCCCGGCACGGAAAGGAGTTCGTCCTTTGGCCGGGTCGTCACTACCACCTTGAGGGAAAGCACGTGTATCGCGAAGGCCGCAAGGGCGACTATGGGCTGACCGGATACAACGAAAGCTGGGGCGGGCTGTCTGCGTTCAGACAATATTTGAACGACGTGAAGTCCAAGGATCTCCTGGCTACACTCTACATCAACGAGGGCGAGGCCGGCCTCAACAGCATCATCGGCCGAAAACACGGTCCCGAATGGTGCGTCATGCCATCACCGGAGGATTACTTCTGGCCCTACTGGATGTGGGAAATGTGCGCCGAGAATCCCGGGTGGCGGCGATATCTCGCCGACACGTGCCAGCGGCTTATCGCCGAGACCGGCGCCGACGGCATCCGCATCGACGAATTCGGCGGCGCATCCCGCATCTGCCATAGCCCGCATCACCCGCACCCGTTCTCCCGGCCGGGCCACTATTCCGTCTTCCAGGCCCAGGCGGAAGCCTCGCGTGAAATCCGCCAGGCCATGGACCAGGTCGATCCCTCGGCGATTCTCATGACCGAGAGCCCGGGCATCGACGTCATGTGGCAGTACATGGACGGCGCCCTCAGCTACGATCTCTCGACGGCGGCGCCAACGGCCGGCCGGGCCGGGAACTGGGAAGGGTTTGTGGGCATCAATTTCTGCCGCTACTACTTTCCCCGGTACAAGTTCTTCGACTACGCATACAGCAAACATCCCGAGTGGCGGCTGTTCAACGGCACCGGCGCGTACAACCGCGAACGGTTCTACTCCAATCACCAGCTGCAGATCATGAAGGAGAACAGCGATGCCTTCGGCAGCCTCGATCCCCAGCCGCTGATTCCCACCCTGCAGCGCATGGTCTACGTCAACAAGTTTCCCGGCCCGGACAAGGCCATTTACACGGTCTACAATGCCCGCCATGACCCGGTTGAAGGCGACCTGTTCGACATCGAGCACGAGGAAGGCTACCACTTCGTCGATCTGTTGAGCGGTCGGAACGTCGACGCGACCGAGCGGAACGGGCGGACTGCCATTTCCCTGGACATGCAGCCGCGAGCGGTGGCCTGCATTGCGAAACTGCCGAAGCTGATCGAATTCATCCCGGACGAAAGCCGCCTGATCATCAGCCTGGCCCGTCCGCTGCACGATGGCAGCGGCATGATCCTCGTGCAGGGCGACAAGCCGTACTGGAAATTCAAAGTCGAGGGCGACCGCTACGCCGCGACCTGGCCGACGTACAAAAGGAAGCCATTGTTCGTGAAGATCTACGAAGCGGGACGGCTGGTCGACGCAGTGATGACGGAGCGATGAGGCCATCCTTCCAACCGTTCATTACGCCGGGTGAGAACGTCGAAAGGGTTCAACAGATGACCAAACGCTGCCGCTACTTCACCTTTATCGCAGTCACATGTATCCCATTCGTACACCTGGCCACTGCGGCCGACGATGCCGCGATGATTGCTCGCCCCTCCGACGGGATCACCGTAGCGGCGGCGGATTACGGCTTCTACAACTTTCACGACTTCACTGACTACCGGCTTCGCTCGACCTCCGAGCGGGCCCGCAAGCACATTGACCTCTCGTCCCTCACCAAAGCGCAATGGCAAGCCCTCACCGCTGCAAAGGTCAACATCTTCATGCACGTGGCCGATCACCAGGGCGACGGCCTGGATGAGACCTTCGACATCGTCATCAACGGCAACGTAAACACGTTCCCGACCAAGGACCTGGTCAAGTCCGGAGCGCATTGGTTCGACAATTGGGTCGCAAGCGGCTGGTTTAGCTTCGACATTTCCAGGGACCAACTCGTGCACGGGCACAACGTGATCACGCTGCAGAAGAGCCCCGATGCCACAGACGAGGATGACGTGCCGATGATCGGGATCGACATCTTCGAGAATCGCGACGC
>CAUZEO010000493.1:0-2682 GCA_963578625.1 Kiritimatiellia bacterium
TTCGCGCCGTCCAGCGCTTCGCGAAGGTGCCCGAGCAGCGTTTCGCTCTTATACGGCTTGTACACCAGTCCGATCGCCCCTTTTCGCAGTAGCCGATCGGTAACGTCCTCCTGAACGAATCCACTGGTGAGTAGAACCGGCAAATCCGGATCGCTCTGACGGAGAACCTCGAAAGTCTCCTCTCCATTGAGGCCGGGCATCACCATGTCGAGCAGAACGAGATCAATTCTACCCACCAGCCTATCGAACATATCGACAGCCTCTTCACCGGAAGCAGCGGTCACGACCCGGTAGCCGTTCGACTTGAGCACCGCGGTAACCATCTGCCGAACAATCAACTCGTCGTCAACCACGAAGATCGTCTCGTCTCCGGTCAATTGCTCGGGCTTCCACTGGGCCTGTTCTACATAATCTCCGGTAAACACGGGCAGGTACACGTGGAAGGAGGAACCCCGCCCGACGATACTCTGCACCGTAATATCGCCGCCGTGATTTGTGATGATGCCGTAAACAATCGACAGGCCCAGGCCGGATCCGCCTTTGTTGGTCTTGGTCGTGTAAAACGGGTTGAAGATGTGATTTTTTACTTCGGAAGTCATTCCCAGGCCGGTGTCCGAGATGACGACGCGGACATATTCCTGCGCGCCGTCCTTCCGGTTCTTCAACAAGGCCATGTCCCGTTCATCCTGCGACGGAACCTCACTGCGGACGGTCAGTGTTCCCCCTTTAGCCATCATCGCTTCCGCCGCATTCAGGCAGAGATTCATGATCACCTGCCCGAGCTGGCCGGCATCGCCAAGGACATTCGGTACTCCAGGGACAAGCTGGGTACGGATCTCTATGTTCTTATCGAAAGTCCGTTTGAGAATCGAGAGCGTTTCCTCCACCACCTGGTTCATGGAGACCGGTTTCTTGGGAAAATGCTTTCGGCGCGCGAAGGCCAGGAGCTGGCGAGTCAAGTCGGATGCCCTCTCGGCGGACTTTTCGATCAGCCCGATGTCGCGCGCGAGGTCTGAACCGGGCTCGACCTTGTTCAAGAGGTACGAACTGAACCCAAGGATCCCGCTCAGAATATTATTGAAGTCATGCGCTACCCCGCCGGCGAGAAGCCCCAGCGCCTCCATTTTTTGCGCCTGGCGCAGATGATCCTCAAGCTCCCGGCGCGCGACATCCTGTTCTTCGGCCCGAAGCCGCGACGCGGCCTGCACGGAGGCCACCGTAATCAACTCGATATCCAAACTGTCGGCAGGTCGTACGGCTTGGTCCAGGATGGCGAGCGTGCCCCGAATGGTTCCGCTGGAATCGCGCAGGGGAGCGCCAATATAGGTATGGAGTCCAAACTTCTCCACGATCGGATCGTCCGCAAATGCGGGCTCCCGAGGGAGTTTGCCGGTTACGTACGAGGCTTCAGTTTCCGCGACGTGCACGCACATCCTGGTAGGCAGCCCTTCCGGACGACCCTCAACCTCATGACCCAGTTCGACCCCCTCCCGGGCGCGATAAATCACCTGGTTCGACTCGTGAATGTGCACGTACACGACCAGGGCATCGTACATTTCCATGACGATACCGCAGAGCCCGTCGAGAAACCCGGTGAGGTCGCTGGGCAGATCGGTCGATTTGGTAAAGAACCGGCTCAACCGGTCGATCAAGACCTGCGACCGCCCGCTCTGTCCCTGCGTGACCTGGGTCGTCTGTCGGAGGTCGTTTGCCAACTGCTTGCTTTCATGGATATTGCGGATCATCACCACGAATCCTTCGGGCTCTGCGTTGCCTCCATGGACCAGGCAATGTCTCTGTTCAAACCAAACGGGATCTCCATCGCGACGGATCATTCGAAATTCGCACAAACCGACGTCCGCACCATTCACCGTCTCGGTGAACGATTTTCGCAATCGCTCCAAGTCCTCTTTCGCAACGAAATCCTCCCAGGATTTTTTTCGTTCATGAAATTCCTCGGAGCCAATGCCGGTGAACTCCCGGAAGCTGTCGTTGGCGCATATGATTTCGCCGGACGAAGACACAAGGAGGATAGGATCAAAAGAATGCTGGAACAGGACCTGAAATCGCTCCTGATCGGAAAGCGCCTTCATGAACTCCTGGTGCTCTTGCGAAACTCTGTCTGCAGCGTCACTCATTCCGATGAGGAATTACTCGCCCGGGACCGGGATTTTCGCGCGCCCCGCGCCTGCATGAATGCGGTCATCCGGCCGAAGGATGGTCTCTCGGAACCGGTCAACGGTCAAGGATTTCCCATTTTCGGCGGGGGCGCCGCGCCAATGGCCAGATTGGGAACAATGTCGAGGTCCCCGGAGCCCTTTTCATGGCGGGGTCTCTTGGAGGTTCCCGCCAATCCCGCGATCATTGCCGCATTATCCGCGCAGTATTCCGTGGGCGCCATGAGGAGCCGGAACTTCCGCGATCGCGCAAACGCCTCTACCCTGCCTCGCAATAGCCTGTTGCAGGCCACGCCTCCCACGCAGGCGATCGATTCCGGCGCGCACTGATCGGCCGCGCGTTCGAGTCGCTGCAGCAAGGCATCAAACACCGCCGCTTGATAACTCGCGGCCACGTCCGCGGCTCCCTGCCCGATCAACGCGTCCGGATTTTTTTCCAGCCGATACTTGAGTGAAGTCTTTACCCCGCTGAAACTGAAACAGAGTTCCCGGTCGAGGCCACCAA
>CAUZEO010000494.1:0-2669 GCA_963578625.1 Kiritimatiellia bacterium
GGAGAGAATCGAATAAAAAGCATGATACGCCAGCCCGATGGGGAGAAAACCGAATACCAAGGCTTGAGAGTCCCACCACCAGAAGTCCTGATGTACTACAAAGAGTACCGCCAGGAGGATATAGGTAAGAGCCACCATGATTACTGAACTTTCATTAATACAAATCCGATACCTTAGTACGCGCAATGGATCTCGTCAAAACTCTGAGTTGGCTTTCTCCGTGGAAATTTTTCACAGCAACCCGGCTCAAAGCCTGATGCCGACATGCGCGAAAACAGAGACACCGTCCTCGGGAATCACGGACGTGGCACCCTGCCCTCGGGTCAGCACGTCTTCGTCGGTGATGTTTCGCAAGTAGATCGCGGCATACCACGATGACTTGTCATAGGTAAGTGAAGCATCGACGGTAACGTACCCGTCGATCTCAAAACGATTATCCGGGGCGATGAATTGATCACCGACCGCCCGAACGCCCAGCGCTGCCATCCAATCCGGCAGAAATGAGTATTCGGTCCACACGACCCCAATATGCTCGGGCGCAAACGGGGCCGTATTCCCGTTTCGATTCGCAACCCCGGTGGCGGTAAATTCGCTGAAATCGGTGAGTTCGCTGTCG
This sequence comes from Kiritimatiellia bacterium, assembly GCA_963578625.1. Classification (GTDB taxonomy): domain Bacteria; phylum Verrucomicrobiota; class Kiritimatiellia; order SLOV01; family SLOV01; genus CAUZEO01. The sequence goes on from CAUZEO010000494.1 coordinate 617, forward strand.
AGGTACCCATAGGCGAATCGAAGGGTCAGGGCCGGCAAAATGCGCCCGGTTGCTTCAAGATCGATCCCCATGGACTCCTGCGCGCCACTGTCGGTGAAGAGCCCGGATGAATCCGGGATGGCGATATTTTCGCGCTCGATATAGAAACCGGAAATCTGGCTGGACCACCGGCCGTCGGGCGTTTTCCATTTTGCGCCCACCTCCACCTGCACGCTTTCTTCCGGCTTTCCGCGCGGCCCAGTCACTTGCGTGGAAGGCAACCCGTATCCGCGCCCTGCGTTTGCAAAAAGCGCAACCGGCTCCGTCGCCTGATACACCACGCCGCCGAACGGACTGAACTCCGTGTCGGAGCGACTCGACGATCGGGATGCGTCTTCGAAATCAAGCCAATCCAACCGGAGGCCGGCCAGACCGTACCATCGCTGGCTGAACTCGATTCCGTCGAGCACGTAGAGACCGAGCAAATCCGTTTCGGTGTCCCCTGAATTCGTGGGGAGTGTTTCCAAAAACGGGCTTGGAGTACGCACTCCAGTGTCGACATTGATGTCTTCGCCGGGCGGAATACCAATGACAAACTTGTCGGTAAAACGAAGGATCTCGCCACCGAGAAGAAGGTCGTGGGAAACCGATCCTGTCTCCAATTTCAACGACAGTTCCAGTTCGTTTCCGTAAATCTCCTGCTCGTCATTCAGCGTCGGCCGAAAACGCGACAACGTCGCCGGCGCCGGCTCAAAACCGGCATCAGCGAGAATGAACCCGGCGAAGACGGTTCCCTTGCTGTCCCAATCAAGCCCCGTGTAGTAGGTCTTGTTGCGCAAAATCATGTCGTCATCGATGGAATAGCGAATCGTTCCGAGCAGCCGGAGTACATCCTGGTCGGAAAAATCGTCCGGCTCCTGGAACGTGGCGGAGCGGGAGGACTTGACGAGAACGGAATCGCGCACCGGCAGCCCTGCGTCCGGCGTGACTTCGCTGCGCTGAAAATCGGCATCGAAACGAAAAGAGGCCCTGTCGGAAATATCCCAGAGCACGGAAGGGTTCAGAGCGGACAATTCCTGATCGATGCCGCGGCGGTGCGTATCGGATTCGAGATAAAGCCCGTTCAACCGCAAGGCGGTTCGGTGCTGTTCGCTATAGGCGCCCGCATCGACGCGCGCTTCATATGTTTCGTGACTTCCAGCACCAAGCCGAAGATCGGAAAAGTTCTCCGGCACCGGTGATTTGCGGACAAGATTCACGGTACCCGCCAGCGTATTCGCGCCAAACAGGTAAGAGCCCGGGCCTTTGAGAATCTGCACCTGCCGAAGGTGATGCATCGGATAGAATGTTGCTTCCGGTTCAAGCACACCATCTATAAGGATCAGCCCCCCGTTGAGGCTGTCGATCCCGCGCACGACGAAAAAGTCATGAATCCCATTCCCGGTTGCGACATTAACTCCGGCGGAATTCTTGACGGCATCTTTGAGTGTTCGATTGCCCTGGCGGTCATTTAACGAATCGGAAATTCCGGTCGCGCTGATGGGCGCCTTGGCGGGATCCAACGAAATCCCCAATGTGTCATACAGGTCCGACGCGGTCACAACGAATTCGTCCAGTTCTACGACATCCGGATCCTGTGAAATCGCGCCAGAGGTAGACACCAGAAAAGCAATAGAACCCCAGACAATTAATCTCTTCCTCATCCCGTATCTCATGTAGTCCCTTTCTTATTTAGAGGAGGCTTCCTCAAGCGCGTACAGTTTCGATTTGGTGGCGACATAGAGCACGCCGTTCGCGGCGGTTGGCGTCGTGTACACGGTTGCGCCCATCGAGATTTCGCCGACAACTTCAAGATTCTTCCCATGCTTTGCGACTAGAATATCACCATCCTCATCGCCCACATAAATGTTGCCGTTCACCAGCATCGGGGATCCCCAAACTGCCGCTTTCAAATCATGTCTCCAGTGCTTCGTCCCACTTTTCTGGTCCAGGCAGTAGAGGTAGCCGGCGAGGTCGCAAATATACAGAAGACCGTCGGCGATGCAGACGGTGGACATGGTCCTGCCGAAATCGC
>CAUZEO010000495.1:0-2660 GCA_963578625.1 Kiritimatiellia bacterium
CGCAGCGCCGGCCTTTTCGAGGCGCCATTCCGTCTTCCCTAACGAAGTCCCTCCGGCGCCATCTGAAATATTCCACCGAATGGGACCCGCCAGAAACTCCACGCCGTCGATTCTCATGCTCTCCGGCAATAACGTCTCACCCAGTTGATATTCTCTCTCTCCCACCCGGACATTTCGCCCATCGGTGACCATGTCGGACCAGGGCGGCGGAACATTGTCGCTGATGCCCAGCCGGTTGTTGAACCACTCGGGCCGCTGGGGGATCGTGAGCTGCTGCGATCGGGCCAATCCGACCGGACCCGATTCGTCGGCCAGGGAGATCTCTACCCGGTAGTCGCCGGGGTCGAGTTTCGAAATATCAATGGGGCTACTCGCCTTTTTCGAGCGTCCAAGATCCTGGACCGTGACCTCCATGCGCACGTTACCCTCGTGATCGAAAATCTCTACCAGACCCTTTGTCTCGTCAGCGACATCGGGCAGGTTGCTGAGGTCGAACTCATACCAGACCGTGTCCTTCAAAAAAACGGGAACGATCTCGGCGCGTAACGCCGGGGCCGCATCGTATGGAACGATCGAACGGAGCAGGACTTCGCCGTCCGCATCGGCAAACTGGAACGTAAGGATCACCGGCAGAGGCTTCGTCTCGATCAATTCGAGCTTGTCATCCAGTTCGAACGAAACGGTTTGCCCAACCGATCCGTGAAAATCCATCTCCTTACTACCGGATAGAATCTCACGCGGCGATTTGTCCTTCGTGGTGACAGCCCAATCAGCCTGAATCGTAGTCTCCCCGGTCACGGTGACATTCCCGGCAACCCCGATCAAGCCGGATGCCAACGATCCAAGCGATATGATCTGCACGCCGGGCGCACTGCCGCCAAAGACAAGGGTGCCGAACTTATCCGGCGCATGAAGAGTGCCGCCCGTCCGCGCCCACGTCGTGTATCGTTCCCCGTTGTGAGCATCCCGATGCAGTTGATCCGCCGACCAGTCGCGGGCAAAGTTCGCCGACCAACGTGTGCCCGTTTTCGGCGCACCTTCGAGGCCGAAGCTTGCAAATGGAATCGCGATCTCGGCGGTCCACGTGGAAGCCACCAGGTAGGTGTCATACTCCAGGTGGCTTGACGTCCGCCAATCGGCGTTCCAATCGACTCGCAGTTCGTCGGACCCGAGGAGTGCATCGAACCGGGTCCCGACTGAATTGCCGGAAAACAGATAATAACTCCGTGTCCCGGACTCGGGTTGCAGATAGATCTCAAATGCATCGTCCCGGCTGACCGGGCCATCGTGTTCCGTGACTTCCTTTCGGATCGGACTGGGGCAGCGGCTGATGAAGGCGACGTACAGATTCTCCGCGTCATAGCCGGCCAGAATGGTTGTCTGCAGTGGAGCGAGTTGACCCGCCAGGGTGAGGAAACCGGTCGTCCGCGTGGCACGAGCCCACTCGGCGGGGCCGATCTTGCCGTCGAGCACCGGCGCATTCTCAAGATGCGGAATCGTCAGGTGCGGTTTCAGATCGCCGGACTCTTGCGCGAGGAGATCTGCGGTGAGCAGGCTGATGGGTAGTAAGGCAAAGATAAAACGTTGCATCTCGGGTCTCCCAGTTTCTACATTCAGGGAGGCACCGTACACGGACGATGGCGGCACCTCAAGGGTTTCCCAGCGAAGCGAGCGCCGTCATTCTCACGCCTGCCCTACCAAACAATATGGAGTGCGGTGGCAGAGAGCACTACAAAACAATTGCAGATCCATGCTTCAAATCGCTACGGTGGTCACGAACGGTGAACAGATATTCATGAACTCATCACGCAGAGCTGCACAATGCGCCTTATCGACAATCCTGGCGTGCGTTCCTGTTTTCCTGGGAGCTGAGAGTGAAGCAAATCGATCCATGAATATTTATACCTGGGGCTGGGAACGCGATGGGCAGGGCGAGGCACCCGGTGGAGACAAATGGGTTGGAATCAGCGCCGGGATGTACCACGGACTTGCGCTCGATGGCGATGGTTCCACGACGGCATGGGGTCGCAATGCCCATGGCCAGTTGGACGTTCCGGAAAACAGCGGATTCCATGCGGTCGTTTGTGGTCTCTACCACAGTCTCGGCCTGAAAGCGGACGGTTCAGTAGCGGCCTGGGGGTGGGATCGCGACGGACAATGCGATGTGCCTGTCGATGGACACTTCGTTTCCATCGCCGCGGGCGGCTATCACAACCTGGCCCTGGACCGTGGCGGGGCGATCACCGCATGGGGCTGGAACCGGTACGGACAGTGCAACGCCCCGGCAGGCAAAGGATTCAAGGTGATCGCAGCGGGCGCCTGGCATAGCCTTGCGTTGAGCGCTGAGTAAACTCCATGCTACGGACTGCGGGATGAAGATGTGAATAGACCACTACTTGCTTTCATCATGACCGCTCTCTCCGCAACCACTGGAATCGGAGCCACCGTCCAGCTCGCCGAGGACGGCACGCTCGTCGTCGACGGAACCCGGCGGTTTCCCATCGGATTGTACGAAAACCCGATCGACGATGCGTATGTGCAGGAGGTCGCAAAAGCCGGATTTAATCTGATGACCTGCAACGACGATCCGGCCCAACTCGATCGCGTTCAGCAGCACGGAATCGGCGGCTGGGTCCCCTTGGGGCATTTGCCCGTGGCGA
>CAUZEO010000496.1:0-2534 GCA_963578625.1 Kiritimatiellia bacterium
CCAACGATCTCGATATCGCCACGTTACGTTCACTCGAGGAAGGACTGAACAACTTCGGCGGCTGCGCGGTTGTCATCAGCCACGATCGCTGGTTTCTGGACCGAATCGCCACCCACATCCTGGCGTTTGAGGACAGTGGCGAAGTTGTCTGGTATGAGGGAAACTACCAAGCGTACCACGAATGGCGCCGCAAGACGCTCGGAGACAACTGGCAACCCAAGCGTATCCGGTACCGGGCTCTTAAGAACGTATAGACTCGCAAGTGAACGTGGTGGACTCGGAGGGGTCATGGGCGTCGGTTCAGTTGCGGACTTCACCCTGCTGATTTAAGAAATATTGGACTTGAATCTCCCCCTGTAGCTTGGGCTTCCAAGCCCGAGCTGCGCAAGGGAAGGTCATGAAGCAGAGAATGGGCAGAGCATACTCCATCATTCTCTTGCCATTCTTCGTTATAACACTACGTAGCATGCTGTATCGTGTTTTCATTGACCACGTATTTCACGAATGGGCTCGGATTAAGTGGATCAATTTCTTCGTTTGGGTCTAGAAGCGGATGGATTTTCTCTGTCTAGCTTGTGCGTCGCCGATCGGAAGTCTTGACGACTTCCGCTACTTTGCGGATGTACCACAAGGCTAAAATTCATAAACCAGCGGGTCGGAGACCATGGGGAGCGGACATCCGGAGCGTTTTTTCTCCGTGGATTCCGCGCCGTCGTGGTAGAAATGCCTTTTGCAGCAGGAGGCGGTAGAATGGCCGAGACAAATTTTGAATTTCGTAGATCGTTGAACGAAATCCACCGGCGGGATTGTCGTGATTTTGGTGTGATCCCCGAGACGGGGGAGGTGGAGATCGAGAATGGCTGGCAGATTGAAATCCGCCCGGACGCCGGCGAGGTTTTGCTACAGGCTTCCCGAGACCTTCAGGACTACTTTTTTACGAGTATGAATGTCTCCGTGCTGTTGGTTCGCCGGCCGGCTGATACACCGCTTTCCAGTGCTCCCCCGCGCACAATCCGGCTCCTTGTAAAAGATGAACTGCCGGAACTGGGAGAATCGCTATCGGTTGCGCGCAGCTATCGGATCGTTTGTACGGAGAGTTCCGTGGTGGTGTGCGGCAATGACGAACGCGGTGTCGGGCAGGGGTGCTACTACCTCGAAGACATTATGAACCTGCGCCAGGCGCCTCTCCTTTCCAGGGAGGACATTCTCCGGGAGCCGGTTTTTTCGCCACGCATGGTTCACTCGGGGTGGGGGATAGACCAATTTCCGGACCCGCATCTTAACGCCATCGCGCACGACGGAATGGACGCAATCCTTGTCTTCGCCAAGGGCGTAAACATGACCACAACCGGATATCTGGATTTCAATGACGTCATTGACCGCGCCGCCCGCTTTGGTCTCGATGTGTATCTATACAGCTACCTGACCAGCGAGTTGCACCCCGATGATCCGGCGGCCCCCGCCTATTACGAAAGTACCTACGGCAGCTTATTGGAGGCTTGCCCGCGCGCAAAGGGCATCATCTTCGTGGGCGAGTCCTGCGAGTTTCCGAGCAAGGATCCCCGGACCACGGGCCGTCTCCGGCTGGACCCGCCTCCGGACGGAAAGCCCGATTCTCGTCCAAGCCCGGGCTGGTGGCCCTGCACCGACTATCCGCGATGGTTGGATCTACTCAAAAAAGTCATGCGCCGACACAATCCCGACCTGGACATTGTATTCTGGACCTACAACTGGGGCTGGGCGCCGGAGGCGGAGCGACTGGCCCTGATTGAGGCACTCCCGTTGGATATCACGCTGATGGCGACGTTCGAAATGTTCGAGGAGATCGAAAAGAACGGCATCACGACCCGGTGCGTCGATTACACCGTTTCGTTTGATGGGCCCGGCGGATATTTCAGCAGTGAGGCGAGGGCCGCGCATGAGCGGGGACTTCGGCTCTATACGATGAGCAATACAGCAGGTATGTCCTGGGATTTCGGGACCGTGCCCTACGAGCCGGTACCCTTCCAATGGGCGCGCCGGCATGCTGGATTGCTCGACGCGCATGAAAAATGGGGGCTAACCGGATTGATGGAGTCACATCATTATGGTTTCTGGCCGTCCTCCACGGTCAGCGAACTTGCGAAGTGGGCGTACTGGACTCCGCGAGTGCCGGCCGGCGAGATTCTCGATCGGATGGCGGTGCGAGACTTCGGTCCTGCCGGCGGCCCCCTGGCGGTGCAGGCATGGGAGGCGTGGAGCGACGCGATTCGAGATTATGTGCCTACCAACGAGGATCAATATGGGCCGTTCCGTGTGGGACCGTCGTATCCTCTGCTTTTCGAAAAGGAATATGAGCCATTCCCTTCGGCTCCCTATGCCCATTTCGGAAACGCAATTCTCACCACACACTACAAACCGCACCGGCCGGATGACGTTGCGGCTGAGATCGAGCTGCTGGAGCGCATGCGGTCGCGCTGGATGGAGGGAATCGAGTTCATGAAGCAGGCGGCCGTTCTCGCACCGGAAAAGAACCTGCCGGCCGCGCTTCGCAC
>CAUZEO010000497.1:0-2517 GCA_963578625.1 Kiritimatiellia bacterium
TTTCGGGAGCGGGAAATCGAAGTTCGCCACGGATTCGACATTGAAGTCAGGGCAAAATTCCCCTCCACAGTCGGGCTGGGTTCGTCGGCGGCAGTGACCGTGGCATGCGCGAAGGCCCTCGATATGCATCTGGAAGGAAATGCGGGCGATCAGGTTCTCCACGAGCGATGCCTGCGGGTGGTGCGCTTCGTTCAAGGGGCCGGATCGGGCGCAGACCTGGCGGCGGCGATTGCCGGAGGCGTGGTGGCGTACCGGGTTGATCCGTACTGCGTGGAATCCATTCATGCGCAACCGCCACTGGTTCTGGTCTACTCGGGAAGTAAAACACCCACGCCTGAAGTAATCCAAATCGTCGAAAACAATCGGGCGCAAGCGCCCGAAGAATTTGATAAGCTGTTTGATGACATGGATCGATCCATCGACAAAGCCGTCCCGGCCATTCGGCTGGAGGACTGGGACACCCTGGGGAGACTCTTCGGCGAGAACCAGCGCTGGATGAATGCACTCGGCGTCAGTAACAGTGCGCTGGAAGACATTGTATCCAGATTATGTGACAGTCCCGGGATACACGGCGCAAAGATATCAGGATCGGGATTAGGTGACTGCGTGGTCGCGATCGGGGAATCGGTGCCGGAGGACTTGCCTTATGAGGCGATTCCGGTCTCAGTATGCAAGGAGGGGGCGCGCTTTGAATAGGGAGGCCCTTGTCGATACGATTCTCGGGGACAGGACCCGCGAAATCGGTGGTGCAGGCACCGCATTCGCACCCGCGAATATTGCGCTGTGCAAGTATTGGGGTAAACGGAACGAAGAACTGAATCTTCCGGTCACCTCCAGCCTCTCGGTGTCCCTGGGATCACTGGGCACCCATACCACGGTCGAACCCGCCGGGCAGGATGCGATTCTGTTTAACGGCGATGTTCTTCCGACCAACCATCCGATTGCGGAGCGGCTGCTGAAATATATCCGGCTTCTTTGCGGCGGCTTAACCTCCGGCGTCTCAGTTGAGACCCAAAACTCGATTCCAACCGGCGCAGGGCTCGCCTCATCTGCCTCGGGGTTCGCCGCCCTGGTGAAAGCGCTCGATCAGGCGTGCGGGTGGAACCTGGCCGGGCGCGAACTCACTATCCTGGCGCGACTTGGTAGCGGCAGCGCTACCCGGTCCATATATCCGGGCTTCGTGGAATGGCATCGCGGAAGCCGTGACGACGGGATGGACTGTTACGCAGAGGCTCTCGACGATCAATGGCCGGATCTTCGTCTGGGGGTCTTGACGATATCCGCCGAACAGAAGCGTATTGGTTCCACTGCCGGGATGAAGCAGACCACGACTGCGTCGCCGCTTTACCAAGCCTGGCCGGGCAAGGTGGCTGAGGATCTCCCTCGCCTCCGAACTGCGATCGAACAGCAGGATTTCCAGCAACTGGGTGAGACCGCCGAATCAAATGCCCTTTCGATGCACGCCACGATGATCGCGGCACAGCCGCCGGTGCTGTACTGGCTGCCGGAATCTGTAGGGTGGATGCATAGAATCTGGGATGCGCGGCGCGAAGGATTGCCGGTTTACTTCACGATGGATGCAGGCCCGAACCTGAAGCTGCTGTTTCTGAAAGAAGACGAATCGATTGTGATGAGATTTGCGCCGGATCTAACGGTGGTTGACCTGTGGGAACAAACCTCCTGATCCAGGCGGGGCAGGCCGAAAACGTAGCGCGGAATTCATTCCGCGTTCAGGAGTCGTGGATCGGCCTTGCCATCCGTGGGCTCTCACTACAAAGCCCAAAGAAACCGCGCAAAGTTAACGACCAGCGCACGGGCTTGAACGCGGAGTGAACTCCGCGCTACGTTGGTTCGGGATGGAATGAATTCCGCGCCACCAAAAGGTGGCAGTGATTCTACATCTCACTTCCCCCGTATTTTTTTCAGCTCGTCCGCATTCCAATTCGACTGACGGGCAATGCCCATCAGGATCCGGACGTCCTTATCGGTAAGAATACCTCGCGAAAGAATCCGGCGCAGGCCGAGCATCATGTGATCCGCGGTCTGATCATGCATAAATCCTATGTTGAGAAGGGTATGGCGCCAGACCTCGAACATCCGTTCGCGCTGAGACGAGGTTGCCTCCAGCGATTTCTCTTCCGTCGGTTCGAAGGATTCCGTACCGATGTACAGCTCGTAGCAACAAAGTAACACGGCCTGGGACAGGTTCAGGGATTTATAGGCGTCGGTGGTGGGAATCTGGACAATCCGGTTGCAGAGTGCGATTTCATCATTTGATAGTCCATCGTCCTCTGGACCGAAAGCCAGCGCGACGGTGCCCGCGGTAGCCGAATGCAGCATATCGGGCACCCACTCCCGGAGCGTGCGGCTGTGTGAACGGTACAACCCCAATCGGGCAGACGTACCGGCAACCACATGACAGTTCTTTACGGCATCGGCAAGCGTCGGATGCCGGCTCCGGTTTTCATAGATGGAGACGGCACTCAACGCCATTTTTCGAAGCTCGTCTTCGTCGAG